>CALKVW010000088.1 GCA_938004785.1 uncultured Polyangiaceae bacterium | reverse complement strand
GGGCGCGCGGCGCCTCGGGGAGATCGAGCTCGAGATCGAGCCCGGGCAGCGCGCTGCTCTGGCGAGCAGCGTCGCAGGCTGCGCAGCGGCGCTCTCGCGCGTCGAGCTCTCCACCACAGACCGCACACCTCATCGCGCTTCGCCGAGCTTACACCGTGAACCGGTTGCGTTGATTGGGCTTCGAGTGACCGACCCCCGACTGGGTGAGGGTGGGTCACTCGAAGCCCAGGCGACGGGTGTGCACGCGACGGTCCTGCTCTCTACACTCAGGTCCGATCGACGCCATCGGGCCTGGGTGTAGTCGCGAGGCGATCGCCGCCGAACCAACGCCCGAGACGAGCAGCAGCCGGGCCGGCGCCCCGCGTTTGCTCGGGCGCCCGCGCCGCACTACGAAGCTCGGCCATGAGCGCGCGCCCCTCCCCCTTCGACGCCGAGCAGATCCGCACCCAAGTGGAGGTTCTCTACGCTGAGCGCCGCCGCGTGCGCTTCCAGGACGTCGATGCCGCGAGCACGATCTACTTCCCGCGGGTGCTCGAGTACTTCGCCGACGCCTACCTCGGCTTGCTCACGGCTGCCGGGCTCGACGTACCGCGCATGCTCCGCGAGCGCATCTCGGCCGCGCCGCTGCGCCACGCCGAGGCCGACTTCCTCGAGCCGCTCTTCTTCGGCGACGAGGTCGAGGTCGAGGTCGTCACGGCGAAGCTCGGCCGCTCGAGCGTGAGCTTCGGGCACAGGCTGAAGAACGCCGCCGGGCGCGCGGCGGCGATCGGTCACACGACGCACGTCTTCGTCGACGGCAAGAGCTTCCAGCCGATCGACGTGCCGAGAGAGCTCGCGGCGTACCTCGAAGCGAGGGGTGTCGTGCGCGGCAGCTGACGGCTGCGGGGCAGCTGGGCCGAGCGCACCGCCGCGACAGGGCCTGGCCACATCGACGCCATGTCCCGGCGTGCTGTCGGTGCGCCGCCCGCGCTCGGGGCGCCGCCGCTCGCTACCTAGCGGCCTGCGCGGCGGCTGCGACGATGTCCTCGGCGCTCGCGTCACGCGGGGCGACCCAGCGCACCTTCCCGTTGGCGTCGATCACCGCAGCGCCGGGCAGCTCGTCGATCGCGAGGCTGCGGCGCAAGACGTCGCCTCGATCGACGAGGAAGGCCGAGGGGGCGCCCCAGCGCTCGAGCGCGCGCGCGGCGTCTTCGTCGCTCTCGCCGTCGGCGAGCACGGCGACGAGCACGAGCTTCGCGCCGACCGAGGCCAGATCGCCGCGACGCGCGACGAGCGCGGGCAGCTTCTCGGCGCAGGGCAGGCAGGTGGGCGCGAAGGCGTCGACCACGGTGAGCTTCGCGCTCGGCTGCGGGATCGAGACGAGCGCGCCCTCGTTGGAGGGAAGATCGAAGCCCGTGGTGGTGCCGAGCGCGTCGTTCTGCGCCGAAGGAGGCGGCGTGCCGAAGGAGGCGCCGCCGCAAGCGGTGACGGAAGCGAAGAGCGAGAGCGAGGCGGCAAGAGGAAGGAGCGCGCGGCGGATCATCGGGCCGAAGGTAGCAGCAGGTGTGGCTGCGCCGCTCAGCCTTCGAGCACCTCGCCGAGCGAGAGTGCCGTGAGCACGCGCTCGATCCAGCGATCGAGCCGCGCCTCGTCGCTCGTGGCGAGCGATGCGCTCGGCGGTCGCTTCATCGACGTCGAAGCCCCTGAGGCGAAGCTGCTTGAGCAGCGTGCGCGCCTCGCCACGTGCTTCGCCACGAGCTTCGCCCTCGGCGAGCCCTTCGTTGCGGCCCTCTTCTCGGATGATCTCCAGCGATCGCATGCCTCGTTTCTCCAGTAGCTACAGGATCCCAGCGCGGATCGACGCCGGCGCCGCGCCCTCGACCAGCGAGGCGAGGCGTTGACGCTGCACGGTGTCGTCGAGCTCGGCCACCGCTTCGGCGGCGAGCAAGATGTCGGCCTCGGCCTCGGTGGAGAGCGCGCGCCCCACTCGCCCCGCGGCCTCGGCCGACCGCGCGAGCGCGATCAGCACCGCGAGCAGCAACTGCGCGCGCGCCTCGGCGACCGAACCGAGGTGCGGCAGGTCGCGTGGCCCGAGCACCACGGGGCTCAGCCTGAGCCCCCCGAGCGTGTGCGGTCCCCTCGCCCAGCGCGCAGTCGCCTCGTCGAAAGCGAGCACCACGAGCTGTGCCTCGGCGCCGTGCCGACCGAGCGCGCTCGCGAGCATCTGCGTCCACGCGACGGGTTCGTCGCGGTCGACCCGCCGCTGCACCTCGAAGACCACGACGGCGCGAGGCGCGGCGCCGGCGTCATTGCGCAGCTCGGCCACCACGTCGGCGTGGCGATGCGCCGGCACGACCTCGATCGCGCTCGACTCGAGCACCGTCACCACCGCGCCGGGCCCGAGCTCGAGCGGTGCGCGGGGTGTTCGAGAAGGTCCGGGCCGGTGGTGGTCGTGGGCCCGCAAGCCGAAGGGAGCGCGAAGAGCGAACCCAGAGCACGCCGCCGGCGAGCTGCGCTCGGTGCTGACTGCGCGTCACCGCCGCGCACGATCTCGACCGACTCGAGCTCGTGCCAGGCAGCTTCGTCGACCCCGAGATCGTCGACCGGCACACCGATCTGCTCTTCCGTGTGCCGCTGCGCGGAGCTGGCGACGACGAGCGTGACGACGCCGAACCGAGCGTCGATGCGCCCAACCATCGGCCGGGCGGCCACGTCGGCCGGACCGCCTACGTCTACCTGCTCTTCGAGCACCAGAGCGCGCCCGACCCGCTCATGGCCTTTCGCATGCTCGGCTACGTCGTCGACATCTGGCGGCGCGTCCTGCGCGAGTCGCCCGGCGGGCGCTTGCCGATCGTCCTCCCGCTCGTCTTGCACCACGGCCCCTCGGGGTGGACGCCGGCGCGCCACCTGCATGGGCTTGTCTCCGGACTCGACCGCCTGCCCGAGCTCGCGCGCTTCGTGCCGAGCTTCGAGATCCTCGTCGACGATCTCGCTGCGCTCGACGACGCGACGCTGCTCCGGAGGCCGCTCGCGCCCCTGCCGCTCGTCGCCCTCTGGCTGCTCCGCGACGGGCGCGACCCACGGGCGCTGCTCGCGCACCTCGCCGCCTTCGCGCGCGCCCTCCAAGCGCTCGCCGACGGCCCGAGAGACGACGTCGCCACCGTGCTGCGCTACCTTGTGGTGGTCACCGGCGACCTGCCCTTCGAGACGGTCCGCCGCGAGCTCGCCAAGGCTTCGACCAAGCTGGAGGAGAAGATGGTCTCGCACGTCGATCAAGCCTACGAGAACGGAAAGCGCGAGGGCCTCGAGCGAGGACTCGAGCGGGGACTCGAGCAGGGTCGCACCGAGGCCCTGCGCGTCACGCTCGTACGTCAACTCGACGCACGCTTCGGGCCCCTGCCAGAGGGCCCCACGCGGCGCATCGCGTCCGCTTCGCTCGATGAGCTCGACCGCTGGGTCGAGCGCGTGATCACCGCCGCTTCGCTCGACGCCGTCTTCGACGCAGGCTGAGGCGCGTCGACCAGAGGCGGCGCCCACCCACCGAACCGCGCCCGCTCAGCGCGCGAGCACGCGCAGCGCCGGAGCGAGCTCCCGCTGCGCGCGTCTTCGGTCGGGTTTGCCGGTCGCGCCGAGGGGCAGCGCCTCGACGAAGGCCAGCCTGCGCGGGCGCTCGAAGGGGGCGAGCTCCGCGTCCGCGAGCGCGGCGATTTCCGCCCGTGCCTCACGCTCGCTCGCGCCATCTCGCAAGACGAGCGCCGCCGCGACGAGCTCGCCCCAGCGTTCGTCGGGCAGACCGAAGACGAGCGCCGCCGCGACGCTCGCTGCGGACGCGAGCACCGCCTCGACGCGCAATGGGTGCACGTTCTCTCCGCCGCTCACGATCACGTCGTCGGAGCGACCGAGCACCTCGAGGCGCCCATTCGCGTCGAGCCTGCCCAGGTCGGAGGTCGCCAACCATTGCGCGGGCTCGTGGATCGATTCACCGACGTAGCCCGAATGCAATGCCGGGCCGCGGAGCTCGATGCGCCCGGCCTCGCCAGTCGCGCACGGTGCCCCCTCGAACGTGACGCGCAGCTCGAAGCCCAAGAGCGGCACCCCGCTGTCGCGGCGCGCCCCGAGCGGCTCGCGCGCCTCGGCGAGGGGCTGCGTCGTCGCCTGCGACGCGGCCTCGGTGAGCCCGTAGGTCGCGAGCACCGGCACACCTCGCGCACGCGCCTCGGCGAACAGCGCCGGCGGGCAGGCCGCACCACCCACGAGCACCGCGCGCAGCCTCGAGAGCGCACGGTCGCGGTCGGCCTCGAGCAGCTGGGCGAGCATCGTCGGCACGAGCGACAGCAACGTGAGCCCCTCGGCGTCGATCGCTCCCAACACGCGCGCCGCGTCGAAGCCCGGGTGCAGCACGATCGCGCGTCGCGCCGCGAGGCAGCGCGTGACGATCGACACGCCGCCCGCGTGACCGAGCGGCATCGCGACCAGCCAACGATCGTCGGGGCGCCAGCCGAGGTTCGCCTCGCTCGCGAGCGCGCTCGCCGCGAGGGCTCGGCGCGACAGACGCACGAGCTTCGGCGCAGCGGTCGAGCCGCTGGTCGCGAGACAGAGCGCGATCGCCTCGGGGTCGATCGCGCGCGGGCCCGCGTGTAGCTCGCGCGCCGCGCTCGCTCCGAGCGCCCTCGCCCTCGCGTCGTCGAGCAGCACCGCCCCCTCGAGCTTCGCGACGAGCTCGGCGCGCAGCGCCTCCGGCAGCCTCGGATGCAGCGGGAGCGCCGTGCGCCCGACGGCGAGCGCCGCCATGAGGCGCACGACCGTGCGCCGGTCGCCCTGAGCGACGAAGGCCACCGGCGCGCTCTCGGGCAGGCTCTGCCAGGCCGCGAGCTCGGCGCCGACCTCGAGCGCGAGCTCGCCGTAGCAGACCGGCACGCCGTGCTCGACGAGCGCCACCACCTCGGGCTCCTCGCCTGCTGCGGCGAAGACGTCGAGGGCGCCCGCCTCGAGCGAGGCGATGGCCTCGCGCCGCAGGTCTCTCGCTCCTTCGCTCGTCACGAGCCGAGCCTCGCGAGCAGAGCTTCGGCGTCGATCCCGAGCCCGGTGCGCTCGCGGTCGAGGATCGACAGCGGCCCCTCGCTCGACGACTCCGGCAGCTGAGACAGCACGACCTCGGGGTAGGCCGCGAGGCCAGCATGCTGATCGACGCCCATGGCGAGCGGCGCCCTGCCCGCCGCTCGCTCCATGGCACCGACCGCGAGCGCGAGCTCCGCCACCGCGGCGAGCCCCACCGGGCCCTCGAAACAGTGGCTGAGGATCGCGCGCTTCCCGGCCTCGATCGCGCGCTTCGCGAGCCCGAGACAGCGACCGATCCCGCCGAGCAGGCTGGGCTTGAGCACCAGGCCCGCACAGCCAGGGTGGGCGAGCAAGCGCTCGCCGAGCGCGGTGTCGAGCAGCGCTTCGTCGGCGCACCAAGGCACCGGGCCTGCGCCTAGCTCGAGCAGCGCCGCACCCGCGCAGGGCTCCTCGACGAGCTCGACGCCCGCCGCAGCGTAGGCCTCGAGCGCGGCCGGCGCTCGCTCGAGCGCGAGCGCACCGTTGAGATCGACGCGCAGTACGGCGCCGAGCTCGCGCCCGAGCTCCCGCAACCAGCTCGCCTCGCCCGCTGGATCGACGCCGCTCGCCTTCAGCTTGATCGTCCCCAGCCCACGCGCATGCAGCGCGAGCGCGGAGGCACGGCTCGCCTCGACTCCAACGAGCCCACCCAGCCCAGACCTATGCATCTGCTGGCCTCGCCTTACATGATCGCTGGCTTGACCCGCCTCGCCATATGGCTTCACCATATCACAAGACCATCCCAGCAGCCCATGCCAAGCGCCCTCCTGCGCCACCGCGTCGAGCACGGCCGTCTCGAGGGCGAAGCGCGCGCTGGCCGCGAGCTGCTGCGCGTCGAGCGCGCCTGCCAGGGCCGCGAGGCCGCGCGCGCGCGCGGCCTCGAGCAGCGGCTCCGGTGAGCTCCGCTCGAGCGCTTGCCAGGCTTCGTCGAGCGTGTCGGGGCTGTAGCCAGGCAGCGGCGCAGCTTCGCCGAGCCCCGTCGCACCGAGCTCGCTGCGCAGCACGACCAGGATCGATCGACGCTCGTCGAGCTCACGCCTCTTCGCGAGCACGGCGCCCTGCACGGCGCCCCCCCAGCGCCGGAGCTCGAGCCTCACCTTCACAGGAGCCCACTCGCGCCGAGCGCGATGCCCGCCGCGAGCAGGGCCGAGTGCAGGAGCAGCAGCCGCGCCGTGCCGCCGAGCAGCGGGTTGAGCTCGGCGCCCTCGAGCGCGGCCATGCGCCTGCCGAGCGAGACCGCCATGGGCATCGTGAAGGCCGTGAGCGCCGTGAAGGGCGAGGCCAGGTCGAGGGCGATCGCGCCGAGAACCACGAGGTAGGCCGAGGCGAGCAGCGCCACGTACTCCTGGGTGCCGAAGCGCCGGCCGAAGCGCACCACGAGCGTGCGTTTGCCGGCGTCGACGTCGGTGACGTGGTCGCGGCTGTTGTTCACGACGAGCACGGCGGTGGCGAGCGCGCCCACGGGCACCGAGGCGATCCACGCGAGCGGCGGGATCTGGCCGACCGCGACGAAGACGGTGCCCGAGACGGCGACGAGGCCGAAGAAGAGGAAGACGAAGACGTCGCCGAGGCCGTTGTAGCCGAG
>CALKVW010000087.1 GCA_938004785.1 uncultured Polyangiaceae bacterium | reverse complement strand
ACAAGCCGAGCGGCGTCGAATGGCTCGGCGAGGTGCCGGAGGGGTGGGAGGTGGTGCCGCTACGGCATTGGTGTGAATGTCTGGATCGTATTCGCGTTCCCCTGAATGCGACAGAACGAGCAGCGCGTGCCGGCAACGTTCCGTATTGGGGTGCGAACTCGATCCTCGACCATGTCGATCAAGCACTGATCGACGAGGTCGTAGTGCTTCTTGGCGAGGATGGCGCACCATTCTTCGACAAGGCGAAGCCAGTGGCGTTTCTCGTTCGCGGCCCGATCTGGCCGAATAATCACGTTCACGTGCTCCGGCCCAGCAACACTCAGTCGGCCGAGTTCCTCGCGCATGCACTCAACGCCACCGACTACAGCGCTTACGTCGAAGGATCCACGCGAGACAAGTTGACACAGCTCGCGATGATGCGCATTCGTCTGCCGAAGCCTCCCCTCCCCGAGCAGCGCGCCATCGCGGCCTTCTTGGATCGCGAGACGGGCAAGATCGACGCGCTCGTCGCGGAGCAGGAGCGCCTGATCGAGCTGCTCAAGGAGAAGCGCCAGGCGGTCATCTCGCACGCGGTGACCAAGGGACTGAACCCCAAGGCCCCGATGAAGGACTCCGGCATCGAGTGGCTCGGCGAGGTGCCGGCGCATTGGGAGGTGGGGCCGGTGAAGCGCTTCGTCATACAACGCAGCGGCGCTATCAAGACCGGCCCTTTTGGAAGCCAGCTTACGGCTTCCGACATGACCGAGGGAGCGATCAAGGTCTACACACAGCGGACCGTCATCGACTCGGACTTCGACTCCGGAGAGAACTTCATATCAGATGCGAAGTTCTCGGAGCTGACGAAGTTCGAAGTCTTCCCAGGCGATGTCTTGGTAACGACGAGAGGGACAATCGGACGAGCAGTCACCGTTCCCCCGAGCGCGCAGAGAGGCATCCTCCACCCCTGCTTGCTGCGAGTCCAACCCGAGCCTCAGCGCCTAGACGCGGAGTTCCTCGTCGCGTTGATCGAGCAGAGCTCGCTGGTACGACAGCAGATCGGCTATCTCAGCAACGCGACCACGATCGAGGTGGTCTACTCCGACACCATGGGCTCGGTGATCATTCCGGTCCCGCCAATAGCTGAACAGCAAGCCATACTGAAGTGGCTGAGCCGCTCGGTCGGCGACATCGACGCCCTCCTCACCGAAGCGCAGCGCGCCATCGAGCTCTTGCAGGAGCGCCGCAGCGCGCTCATCTCGGCGGCGGTCACCGGCCAGATCGACGTGCGCAAGCTCGGTGAGAGGGCGGCGTGAGCCGAGCCGCGGCCTCGGGGCGCCGCTCGCGCGGAGACAGGCTCGCGCCGACGGTCAGCACCGCCCCCCCGAGCTCGTTCCCGTGGACTGCGCTCCCCGGGCTTGGCGTGTTACACCTGTACGAACGGTGTTCCACCATGATGGTCAAGAAGCTCTCCGCAGTAGGCAACAGTCTGGGACTGATCATCGACCGGCCGATCCTCGAGCTGCTCGACATCGACAAGGACACTCCGCTCGAGGTCCGCACCGACGGTGAGGCGCTCATCATCCGCCCGGTGAAGAAGGCTCCGCTCCTGGACCGAGCGCTCTCCGCGGCCGATCGGCTGATGGACGCCCACGAGGAGGCGTACCGGAAGCTCGCGAAGTGAGCGGGCCGCCGGCCGAGGTGGAGTTCCTCACGCTCGAGGTCGTGCTCGCGCTGCACCGCCGTCAGCTCGAGCGCTTCGGCGGCGGCGCTGGTCTGCGCGACCCGGGGCTGCTCGAGTCGGCGGTCGCACAGCCCGAGGCCACGTTCGCGGGCGAGTACGTACACACCGGCCTCTTCGCGATGGCGGCGGCTTACCTCTTCCACATCGTCTCGAACCACCCCTTCGTGGACGGCAACAAGCGCGTGGGCCTGCTCGCCGCGCAAGTCTTTCTCGACCTGAACGGTGTGACGCTCGAACACGATTCGGAGGCCTTCTACGCGCTCACGATGCGCGTTGCCGAGGGGCGGCTCGACAAGCACGGCGTGGCCGACGAGCTCGAGCGCATCGCCCGCCGGCAGGCGTAGCCCGGGCTCCCGAGGCCGGGGATTTCATCCCCGCGCGCGGCGCCGTGGCGGTTAGGCTCAGGCCGAGCGGGGCATGAGCATCCACCACGAGATCGAGCTCGAGACCGAGATCTGCGACCACCTCGCCGCCGAAGGCTGGCTCTACGAAGGCGGCGACGCGAGCCTCTACGAGCGCGACAAGGCGCTCTTCGCGCCCGACGTGCTCGCCTGGGTGCAGGCCGCGCAGCCCGAGGCCTGGAAGCAGCTCGAGAAGGCGCACGGCCAGGGCGCGGGCGAGGCGCTGCTCACGCGTGTGCGCGAGCAGCTCGACAAACGCAGCACGCTCGAGGTGCTGCGCGACGTGACCGATCAGCGAAGCCGGTGTTGCGGGACGGGTTGCCCTGTGGCGTCGCTCA
>CALKVW010000086.1 GCA_938004785.1 uncultured Polyangiaceae bacterium | reverse complement strand
TGGCCTCGAGCACGTCGGCCAGCAGCGCCGGCTTGCTCCTGCCGCCCGTCTTCGCCTCGCCCCGCCCGAGCAGCAGGTCGCCGCCGAGCACCAGCGTCCGGCTGATGTCGGCCAGCGTCGCGGTGGAGACGAGGAGCTGGACCTCCGCGAGCTTGCCGCCGACCGAGCTCGCCCCTCGGCCCGAGCCGCCACGACCCGCGGCGAGGGGGGCGCAACCGCCGCCCAGGCCGATCGTCAAGGGGGGCACCTTCACCATGCAGCCGGAGCAGAACCCGGTCGCGGTGCTCGACGACGACGCTCCGAGCACGCACGTGCTCTCGCCGGCGGAGGCCATCGTCGCTGGACGCGTCGACCCGCTGCGCATCGAGCGCCGCGAGCCCGTGAAGGCGACGCTGGCCTCCGAGAAGTGGCCCGCGCCTGCGCCCTTCGTGGCCATCCCCAAGTCGGCCGCGGGCAAAGCCGAGCCCTCGCGCGCCTCCCTCGCGCCGGTGTTCGGTCCTCCACCGACCTCGGGGCCGATGCTCGCGCTCGGTGATTCGCAGCTCTCCCCGGTTTTCGGCCCACCCCCCTCCTCGGGGCTCGTGCGCGCGGGCGGGGGAGTCGACGCGCTCCCGGCCTTCACGCCGCCGCCTTCGGTCGTGGGCCCGGGCGCCCAGCTCGGCGGCCTGCCGGTGCTCGACGGTGGAGTCGCGGGGGCCGTGATGCCTTCGTTCCCGTCGATCGACTCGGTGTCGAGCGGCGAGCTCTACTTCCCGCGAGCCTTCGGAGAGAGCGGGCAGCACCCGAGCTCACAGCCCGGGCCCGGTGCGCCCTTCGCTCCCATGCAGGCCTCCGGCGGCTGGGGCGCCGCCCAAGACCAGGCGATGGCGGGGCCGGCATCCTTCGAGGCCGCGCCGCTCTCGGGGGGCGGCACGCGGCCCTGGCGACTCTACGTGGCGCTCGGCCTCGCCGCTGCGGCGGTGGTCACGCTGGTCGGTTACGCCACCTACCTGCTGGTGGTCGTGCCGACCTCCGGAGCGGGGTCGGGAGAGGCCGCTCCAGCGCTGCCCACCGAGCTCGCGGACGCACTCCTGCGCGCCTCTCCCTCCGACCTGGCCCGCGCAGACGGGTGGCTCACGCGCCTCGAGGCCGACGGCTCCGCGCCACCTCTGGGCGGGGCCCGCGTGCAGCACAGGCTGCTCGTCGCGCTCGAGCAGTCCGACGGGCTCGAGGCGCTGAAGGCGGCGATCGACGCGGCGAGGGCGCGTGGGCAGGCGGGACCGGAGCTCGCCTCCGCCGAGCTCTACCTGGCGTCGCGCGAGGGCGACGCCGAGCGCGTGCGCGAGCTCGTCGGCCAGCACGACGTCGCGCTCTCGCGCGAGCCGCTCTGGCTGCTCGTGCGGGGCGTGGAGCTCGAGCTCGTCGCCGACCCGGCAGCGGTGGAGAAGTTGCTCGCGGCCGTGGCGCTCGAGCCTCGACTACGCCCGGCCGAGGTGCGCCTCGTGCGCGCGCAGATCCTCGCCGGTCAGCTCGACGAAGCCGACCGCCGGATCGCCGCGATGCCCGCCGACGATCCCTCGAGGCGCGTGCTCGAGGCCTGGTCGTGGGTGAAGAAGCGCCTCAGCCGCGGCGCGGCAGGCGAGGCCCCCAAGGCGCTGCCGATCACGGCGGAGGTCTCGCGCGCGCTGCATCCCGCCTTCCTCGCGGTGTCCGCGCTCGAGACCCGCAGCGCCGACCGCGCGAAGTTGCTCGAGACCGCGATCGCCCAGGCCGAGACGCCGGCCGTGGCGCTCCTCTTCGGCGAGATCGCGCTCTCGGTCGGTGAAGATCCGGTTGCCAGCGTCGCCGCCAAACGCGCCCTCGCGCTGGCTCCGGGCAACGCCGGCGCCGTGAGCTTCCTCGGCGCCAGCGCGCTCGCCACCGGGCGCCTCGACGCGCTCGAGTCGGCGCTCAGCGGTCTGTCGGCGAAGTCTGCGTTGCCCCTGCGGGTGCTCGTCGCCTACGAGCGAGGCGATCGCAAGACGCTGCGAGAGCTCGTCGGGCGGCTCGGCGAGGACGAAGATCCGGGCGGCCTCGCTCGCGCGCGCCTCGTCCGCATCGAGGGCCAGCGCGCGCTCCCCGCCAGCACGCTCGACGCGCTCTCGAGCGGAGCGGTGCCCGGCGGCGAGCTCGTGGCCGTCGACGCCCTGCTCGACGCCGGGGAGATCGTGCGCGCGCGCGCGCTCGTCGCCGGCTGGCGAGACCCTGCCAAGCACCCGCTGCAGTCGCACCGCCTGGCGCGTCTGCTCCGCTACGAGGGAAAGCCGCGCGAGGCGAGCGCCGCGCTCTCGGGTGCGCCGGCGACGGGCAAGGTGCTCATCGAGCGCGTGCTCGCCGACGCCGAGGCCAAAGGAGGCCTCGATCACGTGCTCTCGACGATCGACGAGCGCGTCGGCGCGGCCCGACCCTTCCTCGAGGCCTACGTGCTCGCCCGTGGCGGCGACGCCGACGACGCGCAACGCAGGCTGGGCAGCGTGACGCCTCCTGCTTTCGACGCCGAGCTGGAGCTGCGCCTGGTGGCCGTGCTCGCTTACGGCGAGGCCGGGGACGACGAGCGCGGCGCGCCGCTCTTGCGTGTGCTCGAGGACTCCCACCCGAAGAACCCCGACGTCCGGCGCGCTCGCCGCGCGTTGGGAGGCCGCCGCTGAGGCCGACGCCCAGGAACGTCGACGGCCAGCTCCTCCTGGGCCTCGGAGGTGCGCACGGCCAGGCGGGGCGGCGGGGAGGGGAGGGGGGCGCCGATCGTCGAGCGCGGCGCTCGGGCGCCGTGCGCGCTCGGCGCGCTGCGGCTGCTCGATTCACGAACTAGGAACTAGGAGTTTCGTCGGGGAATGCCTACGCTTCGCACCAGCTCGAAACCCACCGTGCGACTCGACGCCCCCGTGTCCAGACTGCCTCTCCCTCGCGACGAAGCGACCTCCCGGTTCCGCGCGCCGATGCGCGCCCGCAGTCGCGCAGTCCTCGCGGCCCTCGGCCTCGCGCTCGGTCTGTGTTCGGCGTGCGGCAGCGGCGAAGGTCAGCCGGGCCTCGATGCCTCCGCCAAGCCCGCCGTGAGCGAGGCGCCCGCCGCGTCCGCTGCCTCGAGCGGGGCCGCACCGGTCGAGCCCCCCCCGGCGCCGGCCGAGGACGTCTTCGTCGGCGAGGGCGTCGCGCGCTTCGCCCCGATCGCGGAGCGCCCGGCATGCTCTGCGGCGAGCTTCGAGCTCGCGACCTACCTCATGCGCGGTGAGCTCGCGCTCGCCGGTCGGGGCTCGGGCGACTCCGCGGAGTTCGCCGCTTCTTGGCTCGTGCAGCTCAAGGGCAAGGCGCAGATCGGCTTCGCCGGCTTCGACGGCAAGGCGCGCCGCATCGCGCGTGACCGCGGCATCGGCAACGCGCGCGAGCAGGCGCCGAAGATCTACGCCGACGCAGAGGCCTTCACCGTCCTCTGGTTCGACGCGGCCGGGCTCGCCTACGCGCGCCCGAGGTGGGCGACCGAGCCCGCGCCCGAGATCGAGCACCTCGGGGCCGTACGCGACGTGCCCCCCGAGGACATCGGGCTCGCGACGACGCCGAGCGGCGCGTTGGTTGCAGCTTCACCGTTCGGTACGGAGGGCGACCAGCTCTCGCTGTTCCTGCTCTCGACCGCCTCCGACGCAGCCTCGAAGACGCGCGCCGTGGGCATCACCAAGAGCGCGAAGAAGCCGCGGCTGCCGGTCGTCGCCGCCGACGAGGGTGGCTACACGGTCGCCTGGATCGAAGCCGGCCCGGGCTCGGTCCACGCCACCCGCTTCGACGCCGCCGGGCGCGAGACCAGCGCTGGAGGCGTCGTGCGCCAGGCCTCGCCGGGCGAGGTCACGGCGATGTCGATCGTCTCCATCGGCGCGGGCGCCTCGCGCCTGATCTGGCTCGAGTCCGGGCGCGTGCTCACGCGCAAGCTCGACGCGTCGGGCAAGGCCGACTCGCCGATCCACGTGCTCGGCAAGGGCCGAGGCCCCACGGCGATCCCAGCGGGAGGCGACGCGCTCGTCGCGTGGCTCGCCGAGGGCGGCGGCGCCGACGGGCAGCTCGTGCTGGTCCGGGTCGGCCCGGAGGGCCCAGGCCCATCCGGCCTGCGCGTGAGCGACGGCAAGACGAAGGTCCTCGATCCTCCGGCGATGGCCATGGCAGGTGCGCGCCTCGGTCTCGCGTGGACCGAGGTCATGGGCCCGGTCATCAGCTCCAAGCGCGCCTGGCTGCGCAGCTTCGACGCGAGCTGCGTCGACTGACGCGGCGCCGTGCGCGGTGCACCGTGCACGGCGACGGACCTCGGGCTACGATCCCTTCCGTGGAGCAGGGCGAGCTTTCGACGGAGGCAGGCCTGGGCAAACGAGGGCGCGCGAGCGCCGAGCGTCGACCGACGCTCTTCGACGTCGACCCGGGTGCGCCGCGCCTCGTCGACCCCTTCCTCGAGCAGCGCATCGCGCCTCCACCGAAGCCGCCCATCTCTCGTGCGGCGCTCGTCGCTGCGCTCTTGCCCTTCGTGCTCGGCCCCATCGGCGCGCTCGCGGCGATGCCCGTCGCGCTCGCGGGCCGGAGGCACACCGCGCCAGGCGGCCTGCGTGGCCGCTGGCTCGCGAACCTCGGCCTCGCCGCCGGCGTGCTCGGCTCGCTCGCTTGGTTGATCGTGGCCGTCGGTGTCGTGGTGCTCGACCTGCAAGATCGCAAGCTCGCCGCGCTGCGCGCCGACGCAGGCCGACCGGAGGTGGCCGAGCCGCGCGAGGTGGAGTCTCCGCCGAGTGCGCCGCCCGCGGCCGACGCCTCGAGCTCGCCGCTGGGTCCGCGCCCCTTCGCGCAGAAGCGCCTTCCGCCCGACGGGACCGTGCCTCGCACCACGCGTGAAGCGCAGATCGGCACGCTCACGGTCGTCGACATCGGCGTCGACGAGCCCTCGCTCCGCGCAGCGCTCGAGGTGCAGCGCGCCAAGGCGCGCGCCGAGGGTGAGGAGATCATGGTGATGACGGTGGCGAGCTCCTGCGTGCCCTGCGAAGGTGTGCACGCTTCGCTCGGCGACGAGCGCATGCAGGTGGCGCTCGAGAAGATCCGCCTCGTGCGCGTCGACCTCGAGGTCTTCCGCGACGACCTCAGCGGACTGAAGATGCAGGCGCAGCGCTACCCAGGCTACTTCCTGCTGACCGACGACCTCAGCCCACGCGACGCGATCGACGGTGGCGAGTGGGGCGAAGACATCGCGGAGAACATCGCGCCCGTGCTCGGTCCCTTCGCGCGCGGCCGCTACCGCGACCGGAAGCACGAGTGGAGAGGCGTCTTCCTCTGAGCTCGGGCCCGAGCCGCGTCGAGGTCCCGACGAGCGACGGGCTCGGAGCTGCGAGTCCGACCTGCGGCGCACGAGAGAACGCGCGCTGCCCGGTGTGTGGCGGGGAGGGGGAGCTGGGCACGCGCTGCGAGCGCGACCAGCGCTTTCGGGTCGAACCCGCGGCCCTCGCGCGAGGCGACGGCGATCCGCTGCTCGGCACCGTGCTCGGAGCGCGGTTCGTGGTCGAGGCGTGGCTGGGGCTGGGCTCGACCGCGGGCCTCTACCGGGGCCGATGTCTCGTCTCCGGCACGCCCTGCGCGCTGAAGGTGTTGCGTGACGACGGGCCCACCGGCGCGCTCGCGCTCGAGCTCGCCGCGGCCGAGGCCCAGGCGCTCGGGCGGGCCCGCTCACCCAGGGTCGTGGCGCTGCTCGGAGAGGGGGTCGTCGAGCTGGCGGGCGGCGAGGCACGGGCGGGCTGGCTCGCGCTCGAGTTGCTCGGGCCGAGCCTCGGCGAGCTCGCGAAGCCGCGCGCAGCCGCGGAGCGCGAAGGCCTCGTCCTCGGCGCCTTGCGCGACGCCCTGCTCGCGCTCGGCGATCTGCACGCTGCGGGCCTCGCCCACGGCGATCTCACGCCCGATCACCTGCGCGTGCGGGCCGACGGCGGCGCGTGGGTGCTCGTGGATCTGGGATCGGCGCGTCCGCTCGGGCTCGGCGCGGCGGCTTTGCCTGCCCCCTGCTCGCCCGGCTACGCCGCACCCGAACGCGAGGCGACGGGCCCCACGGTGTCCGCCGACCTCTACGCCTTGGGTCGCTTCGCGGCCTACCTGCTCGACGCGCGGTCGAGCGCGAGAGGCGACGCGCCTGCGACCCTGCTCGACGTGCACACGCACGCGGCGCACGGCGCCGACCGAGCTCGGCTCGGTGGGTCCTTGCGGGCGTGGAGCGCCGAGCTCACGCGCGCAGAGCCTTCACGGCGTCCGGCGTCCGCGTGTGCTGCGCTGGAGGCGCTCGATCGGGCCCTCAGCTCGTCGGGCTCCGCCGTCGAGTCGTAGCGGTCGCGGCGCCCGACGAGCGCCTCGGCGCTCGGGAGGCCGAAGCGCTGCCCCGGAATTCTCGCGGAACATAGGTGTACGACGCGCAGCTACACGTGTAACGTCCCCCACCCGATGGACCCGCGGGAGATGGAGACGTTGATCCAGCGTCTCGTGAGCAACCCTCACGACGAGGAGGCCTTGGCGAAGGCCCATCACGCTGGACAAGCCGACCCGAAGGGCTACGCCGCCCTGCTCGAGCGCGTCGGTCATGGCACGACCGACCCGAGCTACGCCGCTCACTGGCTCAGCGAGTCGGCCAGCGTCTGGTCGATGACCGTGGGCGACGCGCACCAGGCCGCGCGCATGCTCATGGCCGCCATCGACAAGGATCCGACCGCGGAGGTGCCGGCCGAGCGACTCGGCGCGCTCTACCGGGAGAACGGCGACGTGAAGGCGCTCGTGGCCTTGCTCGAGCGGCAGGTGAAGGCGCTCGCGCCCCTGCTGCCCCAGCGACCGGAGCTCGCCCCGCGCCTCTCTGCGATCCACGAGGAGCTCGGTCGCTCCTGGGGCGAACCCCCGCTCTCGCGCGCCGATCGCGCGCTCGAGCACTGGCGGCGGCTCGTCGAGCTCGACCCGCGCCACGCGCTCGGCATCTACCAGACGCGCGAGCTCCACAAGGCGCAGGAGCAGTGGGCCGAGGCGGTCCCGTACTTCGCGCTCGAGCAAGCGCTCGCCGACGACCCGGAGCGCAAGCTCGCGCTCTACCGTGACGAGTCGGCCGTACGCATGCGCGCAGGCGACGGGCCTGGCGCGAGCAACGCGCTGCGCGAGGCGCGCACGCTCGCGCCGGACGACATCGCGCTCGCGCAGGAGTTCGCCTCGAGCGTGCTCGCGCGCGTCGACTCGGGCGAGCCCGTGGGCGCCGAAGATCGCGAGGAGGGGCGTGCGATCTTCGCGAGCCTCATGGAGTCCTACGACGGGGAGTACGGCTACTCCTACGCGGTGAGCGCGCTCCGGCTCGGTCCCGGCGACGATCGCGCCATGCAGCTCGCGGCCCACTACGGCGCGCAGCTCGGCCGCGACGCCGAGCTGTTGCCGCTGTTCGGCGCCTACCTCGCCCAGAACCCCGCCGGCTACATGGCCGAGGAGGCCCACCGCCGAGGCGCGACCCCGCAGGCCGCCGCCCTGCCGCGCGCGCCCCTGCCGCTGGCCACGCCGAGCGCCTCCAGCCTGCCGGAGCTCGAGCCCGAGTCCTTCGAGCCGGCCTCTCCGAAGGCTGCGCCTCAGGAAGCTCCGGCGGCGCAGGCCCAGCCCGGCGCCCACGGCGCCTCGGCCTACGGCGCGCCCCCCGCCCAGCCCGCGCCCCCCGCCGACGCGGCCGGTGAGGTCATGGCCTTGCTCGCGCAGGCGCAGCTCGAGGCGCAGAAGGGGCGCAAGCCGACCGCGCTCGCGAAGTACCGCGAGGTGCTGCGGCTCGCACCTGCGAACCCCGACGCGCTCGGCTGGGTCGACGAACAGCTCCGACAGAAGCGCATGTACTCCGAGCTGCGCGACGTGCTGCTCGCGGCGTCACAGGTCATCGACCAGCCGCTCGAGGCGCGCCGCGCGCAGCTGCGCGATCTCGCGGGGCTGTGCGAGTCGCAGCTGCGCGACATCGACAATGCCATCGGCGCGACCAAGCAGCTCGTCCAGCTCGACCGCGGCGACGAGCAGGCGCGCGAGCAGCTCCGGAGGCTGCTCGAGCGCGGCCAGCGTTGGGACGACCTCGCGACGGTGCTCGAGCAGGACGCGATGAACGCGTCCGACGTCGAGACCAAGATCACGCTCGAGAAGAAGCTCGCGCAGCTGCACGAGTCCAAGCGCCGCGATCCGGGCGCCGCGGCCGAGGCCTGGTCGCGCATCGCGGCGCTCACACCCTCGGACGACGCCGCGATCCAGTCGGCGGTGAAGCTCTTCGAGAAGGCCGAGCAGTGGGAGCAGGCTGCGAACGTCGTGGCCGACAACGTGTCGAGCATCGACGACGTGGGCCTGCGCGCCGGGCTGCTCGCGAAGCTCGGTGAGCTCCGATCGCGCTCGGGCGACCACGGCGGGGCAGGCGACGCCTACGCCGAGGCCGCGGAGGCGACGACGAGCGCCGCCCTCTGGGAGCAGGCGGAGCGCGCCTACGAGCACGCGCAGCGCTGGGTCGAGGCGGCCAACGCGATCGACCAACGCGCGGCGCTCAGCGCCGAGAGCGAACGACCCCTGCTGCTCGCCCGCGCCGCCAGCCTCTACGAGAGCGCGAGCGATCGCCCCGGCGCGATCGACAAGCTGCAGCAGGCCGTGGCGCTCGAGCCCACGAACGACGAGCTCGCGGGCAGGCTCGAGGCGCTCTTGCGCGCCGAGGAGCGCAGCGGTGAGCTGCCCGAGCTCTATGCAGCCCGCGCCGCCAAGAGCCACGACAAGGCGAAGCGCGTCGAGCTGCGCTTCCGCGAGGCGGAGGTGCGCAGGGAGCTCGGCGACGCCGACGGCGCGCGTGAGACCTGGCTGCTCGTGCTCCAAGACGGCGAAGACGAGCGCGCCCTCGAGCTGCTCGTCGACGACGCGCGTGAGCGCGCCGACCACCGCGATCACGCCGACCTGCTCGCTCGGCTCGTCGCCGTCACGCCCGACCTCGAGCGGCGCAAGGAGCGCGCGCTCGCGGAGGCTCGGCTCTACGCCGAGGAGCTCGACGAGCCCAAGGCCGCGATCGAGCGCTACGAGGCGATCGTGCGCGACCTCGACCCGCGCAATTCGGCCGCCCTGCTGGCGATCGCCGACCTCGCCGACACGGTCGACGAGCCGGGCGTCGCCGCGAGCGCCCTCGAGCGCGCGCTCGCGCTCCAGCCGGCGCATCACCCGCGGGCCGCCGACGGAGACGACGAGAGCGAGGATCCGAGGGTCGAGCTCGCGCAGCGCCTCGCGCGGCTCTACGAGGGCCCGCTCGACGACGTCGAGGGCGCCGTGCGCGCGCTCGACATCGTGCACGCCGCCGACCCGGAGGACTACGACGCGGTCGCGCGCCTGCTCCAGCTCTCCGAGCGTCAGGAGCGCTGGGATCGCGTCGCGACCCTGCTCGCGACGCTCATCGAGGTCGAGGGCGACGACGACGAAGCGAGCCAGATGTCGCGCAGGCTCGCCGAGCTGCTCGAGCAGAAGCTCGGTCGAGGCGATGAAGCGCTCGGCGCGCTCGAGCGCCTCGCCGACCAGGGCGACGCCGCCTGTCGCGAGGCCTACGTCGAGCTCGGCGACCGCCTCGGCTGGAAGGGCCTCGTCGCGACGAAGCTGCTCACGTGGACGGAGAAGTCCTCGGGGGCCGAGCGCAGCGCGGCCTTGCGCGGAGCCTTCGACCGCTTCGTGGCCATCGGCCGCGAGCCCGACGCGGCGCAGGCCGCGATGGCGCTCGCCAAGGCGCGCGCCGCCGATCGCGAGGTCGGCGAGAAGCTCGAGGAGATCGCCGTGCGCGGCAAGGATCTCGACGCGCTCGCTGCCGCGCACGACATCCTCGCGAGCGAGCACACCGGAGCCTCGCGCGCCGAGGAGCTCGTGCGCCAAGCCGAGGTGATGGCGCGCGCCGGCGCGGAGCCGCTCGACGCCGTGCAGCACGGCGAGGCCGCGCTCGCGAGCGTCGCGCCGGCGGAGGTCGAGCCTCTGCTCTCGCGCCTCGCCGCGCTCACCGCGGCACCTGGGCACGTCGTCGATCTCTACGAGCGGCAGGTCAGCCGATGCCGAGCGCCAGGCGATCGCCTCGCCGCCCTCGCTCGCGCGGCCGAGGTCGCGGTCGAGAAGGGCGCCTCCGACCGCGCGCGTGGCTTCTTCGAGATCGCGCTCGGCGCCGGTGCCCAGGCCGAGACGCTCGAGGCGCTCGAGGCAGCTTCCCGTGAGGCCGACGCGCGGCTCGGCGGCCACCGCCTGCGTCGTCTGCTGGCCGAGACGCTCGCCGCCGGCGGGCAGGGGTCCCGCGACGGAGGACGCACGCGCTCCGCGCTCTTGCGTCGCGCTGCGACGATCGCGCACCGCGAGCTCGGCGACCTCGAGCTGTCGTTCCGCTGGATCGGCGACGCGCTGATCACGCACGTCGACGACCCCGCGCTCGACGCGCTCGACGCGCTCGGCGCCGAGGTCGGCGACCTGAGTCGGGTCGAGGCCGTGCTCTCGCGCGCGCTCGAGGAGGTCTTCGACGGCCCGCTCGTGCGCAAGCTGCTCGCGCGACGCGCGCGCCTGCGCCGCGACCAGCTGTCCGATCCCCAGGGAGCGGCCGTCGACCTCAAGAAGCTGCACGACCTCTCACCCTCCGATCAGGAGGTGATGAACGAGCTGTCGAATCTGCTCGAGGCGCTCGGTGATCACCGCGGCATGGTCCAGCTCTACGAAGATCAGATCCTGCGCGGCCGTGATCAGGCGGTGCGCGCGGAGCTCGCGCGGCGCGTCGCGCGGATCTGGGAGGAGCAGCTCGGCGACGCGCGTGAGGCGGCCGACGCCTGGCGTCGGGTCCTGCGCATGAAGGCGAACGATCCCGACGCGACCGCGGGCCTCGAGCGCGCCAAGACCGGCAAGCTGCGCTTCGACCCCAACGCACCGAAGCAGGCCCCGCCGGTCGGCGCCAAGCCGGTCGCCGCGGTCGCCGTCGCTCCGGTGGCAGCTGCCGCAGCGGTCGCCGCGGCGCCGGTGGCAGCTGCCGCAGCGGTCGTCGGCGAGCCAGCGGAGGCACATCGGTTGCAGCAGCAATCGAGTGGTGACGTTCTGCCCGAGCACGCGCCGAGCTCCGAAGACACGCCGTCGGGCGAGCACGGGGCTTCGCCTCAGCCGCTCGATCCGGTCGCAGCTTCGATGGCCGTCGTCAGCACGCTCGCGTCGACCGGAGAGAGCGAGGTCTTCAAGGGCATCCCCGAAGAGACGGCCGACGCCGACGACGCGGCCGACATGCTCGACGCCGTGCCGGCGCACCTCCTTCCGGGGGGCGAGCTCGGCGCGGAGGATCTGTCCGAGGTGTCGGACGACGAAGAGCCCGAGGCGCTCGCGACCGATCGCCCACCCGTCTGGAGTGGCAGCGCCGAGGTTCAGGCTGCAGGAGAGCCCGATGCTCCCCAGCCCGCGCCCGGAGCCGCGCCCGGCTGGACCGAGGCCGAGGCGCAGCAAGCCTGGGCCGCGCAGCAGGTGCAGCAGCAAGCGTGGGACGCCCACGCGGGCGCGCAGCAGGGGGCGCCGCCAGCCGGGGCCTACGACGCCGCTCAGCAACAGGCCTGGCAGCAGCAGCAGCAGGCCTGGCAGCAGCAACAAGCCTGGCAGCAGCAGCAGCAACAAGCCTGGCAGCATCAGCAGCAGCAAGCCTGGCAGCAGCAGGGTCAGCACGATCCGTCCCAGCAGCAGAGCTGGGAGCAGCACCAGGCCTGGCAGCAGGCCCAGCAAGCACACCACGCCCAGCACGATCCCGCACAGCAGGCCTGGGCGCGGCAGCAGGTCTGGGGACAGCAGCCCGCCGAGCCCCACGCTGGACAGCAGGGCCACGCAGCGGAGCAGGGCTACGCTGACACGCAGGGCTACGCCGGGCAGCAGGGCTACGCCGGGCAGCCGGGCTACGCTGGGCACCAGGGCTACGCCGGGCAGCCGGGCGACGCTGGGCAGCCGGGCCACGCTGGGCAGCCGGGCCACGCTGGGCAGCAGGGCTACGCTGGGCAGCCGGGCTACGCTGGGCAGCCGGGCTACGCTGGGCAGCCGGGCTACGCTGGGCAGCAGGGCTACGCCGGGCAGCCGGGCTACGCCAGGCAGCCGGGCTACGCCGGGCAGCCGGGCTACGCCGGGCAGCACGCTCAGCCGAGCTCGCAAGGAGCTCCGATGCAGGGCGAAGGCCAGGGAGGCAGGCCGACGGGGCACGACGCCGCGCAGCAGGGCGGCGTGTGGCCGGCACCGGTCCAGAGCTGGCCCGCGCCTGCGCCGAGCCGCGCCTCTCAGCCACCGCAGCACGGCTCGGCGGCGCACCCGCAGGCGGGCGCCAGCCAGCCGCCGCCCGGCGACGACGACATCCAGGACGTCGACGACGCCGAACTGCTCGAAGACGACGACTGATCGCTCATGCGCTAGGGCGCGCGGTGCCGCCTGCCGGCGGCGGCGTTCGCCCGTCGTCGCCCCCTCGCGCGCCCTCTCCGATGCTCCTGCCCGCTCCACTCCAGCCTGGAGACCTCGTCGCGGTGGTGGCGCCGTCGAGCCCCTTCGAGGCCGCGCTCGGCTGGCGAGGCCTCGACTTCCTCTCCAGGCGCTACCGACTGCGCTTCGAGCGCTCGATGTTCCAGCGCGCGGGCTACCTCGCGGGCAGCGACGAGCGTCGCGAGGCCGAGCTCCGCGCGGCGCTGCTCGACCCGGAGGTGCGCGCGATCGTCGCGGCGCGAGGTGGCTACGGGGCGACGCGCTACGCACACCGCCTGCCGTGGTCGGCGCTCGTCGAGCACCCGAAGTGGATCGTGGGCTTCAGCGACGTCACGGCGCTGCACGTGGAGGCGCAAGCGGTCGGTGTCGCGTCACTGCACGCGCCGCACCTCACCGCGCTCGGTCGCGCCGACGCCTCCTTGCGCGAGGGCTTCGTCGACGCGCTCGAGCGGCCGACGAAGCGGCGCGTCTTCCGGGATCTGGGCAGCCTCGCGCGGGGCGAGGCGCGTGGCCCGCTCGTGGGCGGCAACCTCACGCTGCTCGCCTCCTGCGCCGCGGCGGGGCGCCTGAAGATCCCCGCGTCGGCGATCCTCTTCCTCGAGGACGTCACCGAGCGCCCCTACCGGATCGATCGCGCGCTGACCTCGCTGCTCGTGGGCGGGCACCTCGCCGCGCTCTCGGGCGTCGTGCTCGGGGGGTTCACGGCCTGCGATCCCGGGCCGGACGGCGTCACCGTGGAGGCCGTGCTGCGAGAGCGCCTGTCGGGGCTCGGGGTGCCGATCGCCAGTGGCCTGCCGGCGGGGCACGATCGGGTCAACGAGCCGCTCGTGCTCGGCGACGAGGCGACGCTGTCGGTCGGGGCCGACGGCGCGGCGCTCTCGCTCGGCGCGGGTGACTGAGCGCGCGCGAGGCACCGAGCGCGCAGGCCTTCTTCAGAAGAAGACGCTCTCGCGCTCGGCGAGACCCCGCTGGAGCAGCCCGTCGATCGCGGCGCGCACGGCTTCGACCTTCTGCTCGATGACCGCGTCGTCGTCGTCGTGATCACCCTCGAAGCGCATGGGGTCGCCGAAGCGCAGGCGATAACGCACGGGCAGCGGCAGCTGCCCACCCGGGATGAGCAGCTGAGGCAAGAGCGGCAGGCTCGGCAGCCCCAGGAGGCGCGCGAGCCCCTCGAGGTTCGCCACCGAGACGTACTGCTCCTCGGCCCCGATGACGGCCACCGGCACGATCGGCGTCTGGGTCTCGAGCGCGAGACGCATGAAGCCGAGCCCGAAGGGCTGCAGCTCGTAGCGGTGCGCGTAGGTCTTCGAGATCCCCCGCACGCCCTCGGGGAAGACGAGCACGCACTCGCCGAGCTCGAGCAGCCGCTTGGCGTTCGCTTGCACGCCGACGACCTGTCCCACGCGCTGGAAAGCGAGCGCGATGAACGGCAAGGTCTGGCTCCAGCGCTCCACCATGCTGCGCACGACGCGCGGCGGATCGTGGTCGAGGAACATCGTCGCGCCGATGACGAGACCGTCGAGCGGGATCTGTCCCGAGTGGTTCGCCACGAGCATCACGCGCCCTGGCGGCACCCGATCGACGCCGTGGATCTCGGTGCGGAACCAGAGCCGGTGCAGCACCGCCGAGCAGGCGACGGCCCACTTCGCCCACTCGGGGTCGAGCCCGAAGGGGTCGATGCCTCGCTCGCCGACGTTCGCGCGCACCGCGTCGACGCGGGCCTCGAAGTCCTCACCGAGCAGCGCGACCATGGCCTCGCTCGAGCGCGCCCTCGAGCGCCGGGCGAGCTCACCAGCGCTCGCGAGCGCGCGCGCAGCGACCGGGAGCGCGCGCTCGAGCAGCAGATCGGAGAGGCGCGCGCCCCCGCTCATCGGTGCCTCGCGCTCAGAGGGGCCTTCGCCATCTGGTCCTCGGTCGCCCGCATCTCGCTCCGCTGCGTGTCCGGCCCTGAGCTCGGCTCCGGGCTCAGAACATCCCGTCGCGCTTCGCGAGGTCCTTGCTCACGATGCCGCGCTGCGCGAGGTCGCGCAGGTGCATGTCGAAGGTCTGCATGCCGTAAGGCACGACGCCCTTCTCCATCACGTCCTTGAGCGGGGGGCTGTGGTCGGGGTTCTTGATGGCCTCTCGCGCCGTTCCGCTCGCGACGAGCACCTCGGCGGCGAGCACGAGGCCCTGCCCATCGCGGCGGGGGACCAGACGCTGGGCGCAGATGCCCTGGAGAGCCTCGCTGAGGCGCTCGCGCAGCTCGCCCGGGTTCTTCGTCAGCGAGAGCATGCGGTGCACGGTGCGCGGCACGTCGGGCGTGTGCATCGTCGTGAGCACGAGGTGGCCCGTCTCCGCCGCCTGCAGCGTGATCTCGAGCGTCTCCTCGTCGCGGACCTCGCCGACGAGGATGACGTCCGGGTCCTGCCTCAGGGCGGCGCGCAGCGCGCGGGCGAAGCTGTCGGTGTCGATGCCGACCTCGCGCTGGCTCACGCCGGAGCGGCTGTCGGCGTGTACGAACTCGATCGGATCCTCGATCGTGATGATGTGCTTCGGCTGGTGGTGGTTGATGTGCGAGATGATCGACGCGAGCGTGGTGCTCTTGCCGTTGCCCGCCGCGCCGACCACGAGCACCAGGCCGCGATCGAGCTCCGCGAAGTTGCGCACCGCCTGCGGCAGCATGAGATCGTCGAAGCTCGGCACCTCGAAGGGGATGCTGCGCAGCACGACCGCGAGCGAGCCACGCTCCCGGTACACGTTCACGCGGAAGCGCCCGAGCCCCTCGACGGCGTAGCTCGAGTCGTACTCCCGGAGCTGGCTCACGTCGTCGACCCCGCGCTGCGCGAGCAGCACGAGGGCGAGCGCCTCGGTGTCCTCGGGCTTCACCTTGTCGACGCGGAAGTAGACCATGTCGCCGCGCACACGCGCGCCGGGCGGCTGGCCCACCTTCACGTGGATGTCGCTTGCCTTCGCAGCGAGCGCCTTGCCGAGGAGCTGGTGGAGGAACTGCTCGGACGCGTACGGGGTCTGCACGCGGCGAGACTACCAGCCTTCGCGCGCTGGCTCTCGGCCTTTCCGGCCGCCTCGCGGAGCCCTGAGGCTGTCGAGCCCGGGGCCGCGCCGCTGCTCAGTCGACGTGCGGCACGCGCTCCAGGGCGACGAGCCCTCGCTCGGCGAAGCGGCCGAGCGCGCTCGCTGCGAGCGCTCTCGCACGC
>CALKVW010000085.1 GCA_938004785.1 uncultured Polyangiaceae bacterium | reverse complement strand
GCGGCGCGATGACCGGCGGAGGTGCGGGACCGCCTCCGCCAATGGCGTCCGGCGGTATCGTCGCACCTCCACCCATCGTCGGCGGCTTCGGCGGAGGCGGTCCCGCACCTCCGCCGGTCATCGCGCCGCCACCCGTGATGCCCCCTCCGCCCCCCGCGGCGCTGCCTCCCACGCCCGGCGTGCTCTCCGGCCCCGCGCCCGCTCCTCCGCAGACGAGCACCGCGGCGGGCAACCAAGGCATCCTCGTCGGCTTCCTCGTCACCTTCCAGAACGAGCCCAACGGCATCTTCTGGCCGATCCGCAGCGGGCGCACCCAGCTCGGGCGCGCAGGGGCCGACCGACTCGACATCGGCATCAACGACGCGAGCACCTCCTCGAAGCACGCCTCCGTCAGCGCCGACCCCGCGACCGGCCAGGCCTTCGTCCAAGACGACGGCTCGCGCAACGGCACCTTCCTCAACGAACAGAAGCTCGCCTCGGGTGAGCAGCGTCAGCTGCACGACAACGACCGCCTACGCCTCGGCTCCACCACGCTCGTCGTGAAGCTCTTGGTGTCCTGAGGCGCTCGCGGGGCGCCGCTTCCCGAGCCGGCCGAGCGCCGTGAGCGACGCGGCCTCGGCGTCTCGGCGTGTCTCGCTCGGCCCGTGCGCTCGAGACGAAGAAGCCCGACGCTCAGCTCGGAGCGTCGGGCCTTCGGGGCCGCGTCACTCCCGCGAGCCTCAGGGGCCGGTGCAGGTGCGGATGCCGCCCTTGATCTCGCAGACGTTGCTGAGGCAATCGTCGGGCGTCACGCAGAGCTGACTGTCCGCGCACCCGTTGCAGGTCGGCCCGCCGCAGTCCACGTCGGTCTCGAGCGCGTCGCGAACGCCGTTGCGGCAGAGCGGAGGCGCCGCCGGGATGATGCACTGGAAGTACTCCACCGGGATCGGAGACGCGTCCTCCAGCGAGCCCTCGGGAGGCGGGAAGTAGATCCGGAAGCCGACCACGCCGTTCTGATCGATCCCGCCCGGGTTCAGATCGAGCTCGGCGGCGGGCATGATGCCCTCGAACTCGCGGCAGCGCGAAAGCTCGGGCCTGGAGAAGGTGAGCTCGGTGCCGGTCGGGCAGGTGACGTTCAGCGTCTCCGACTTCGCGCCACCGAGCATCGAGAAGGTCCCGCCCGTGATGAGGTCGTCGGGAACGGGCCCCGTCTCGGGCGGCGTGTCGCCCTTGATCGTCAGCGAGAAGTCGAACTTCGCGTTGAAGAGCGCGCTGCCGCACTCGGTGCCGTCGATGTTGATGAACTTGAAGCCCACCGTCTCGGGCGGCAGCTTGTCGAGCTCGATCGGCGGCTCGAAGAGCACCTGCCCACCTTCGGCGAGCACACACAGATCGAGCGCTTCGCGCGACAGGAACGCGCCGACCTTCGCGGGCGCGAGCGATCCGCAGCGCGTCTCCACGTCGCGGAAGAACTCGCGGTAGCAGTTGTTCTCGTCGCTCACCCAACCGCAGAGCGAGTCGTAGGTCGGCACGTCGGAGCAGCCGAAGGCCGCCACCGACGCGAGTGGCAGAGCGAGCAGGCCGAAGAGCCCACCCTGGACGATCCAGCGACGAGTCATGCGGTGATTCTCCATCGTACTAAGCTCGACGCAACACGGGAGCACGGACCCGCTCGGCGTCCATCAGAACTCCGAGTAACCCCCGGCGACCACGTACGCATCGTCCACGCCTGCGTAGGTGAAGGTCCCCCAGCAGGCGAGCTTGTACTTGATCGCGAACTGGAGCGCCTCGGACAGGCTCGCCTTCGGCCCGAGGACCGCGAGGTTGCCTCGTCGCACGCCCCACCAGCCGGGGCCGTGCTGAAGCAAGGAGTCGTGCAGATCCTTGGCGGCGGCGTGGCGGTTCTTCAGGATCGCGAGGCGCAGACGGAGCGGGTTCCGCTCGTTGCCGTTCGCGAACTCGTACCAGTAGAGGTCGCTCCTCGCCTTCTTCGGCAAGAGCTCGAGGCCCTGGGCGGCGAAGAAGCGGGTGAGGTCCTGGTGGTCGAGCTTCTCGGTGGCGACCGTCAGGTCGAGGCCCTCGCAGGCCTTGGGGCCGATCTTGAACTCGCTGAGCGTGACGTCCGCGCCGGGGTCGCCCTCCGGGGTGACCAGCATCTGCCCGAGGTCGACCTCCGAGACGTCCGGGTACTCGACCTCCGCGGGGAGCCCGACGCAGGCCGCGCTCGCCACCGCGAGCGACGCCAGCGCGCCGCGCACCACCTTCACGAGCACGGCCGCCGCTCCGGCGGATCCTCGCTTCACCCCAGCTCTCGTGCGCACGCTTGCCATGGCCCGCACACGATAGAAGATGCCCCAGCCCGGGGGCAAACTCCGCGCTCACCGGGCCGACCGGTCGGGTCTTTCACCGTGAAGTTTGGCTCGGGCTCCGTGGTTCGCATATCGTTCGGCTCGTGAATAGGCGTGCTCGCAGCACCCCGGTCGCGGTCGCCCTCGGCGCCACCCTCCTCGTCGGCCTCGCGTCGACGGGCTGCGGTGGTGCACCGACGGCGCCGAGTCAGGACGAGGTCTTCTACCTTCACGGCGGCGGGGTCATCGACAAGAACCGCAGCTGGGAGGTGTACTTCCCGAAGCTCGATCGCGATCGCACCGAGCGCATGCCGCGCATGGTCGGCGTGGGCGTGCTCGACGGCGACGTGCGCTTCGCGCGCCCCATCGACTGGACGCTCCAGGACGCGGACTACACGCCCGAGCGGCGCTTCCTCTCCTACCAGTCGCCTCGCCAGTTCACCTTCACGATCCTCGAGCGCGTCGATCCGAACCGTGCGCCTTGGTCCGAGGTGCTGAAGAAGTACGAGGCCGAGACCCGCGAGCAAGGCAGCAAGATCCTCGCCTCGCGCCTGCCGATCGGCACCGCGAACGCGCAGGGCCGCGCCTACCTCGTTCGCACCACCGTGCGCGCGAAGCCGCCCTACCAGGGCTACGCGACCGAGGTGCTCGTGCGCTCGGACGAACGCGTGCTGCTCGTGCAGATCGTCCACAAGCAGGACATCGCGACGATCGCCGACGAGGCCGCGGCGGCCCTGTCGAGCATGATCGTCTACTGAAGCGCGCTCGCGATCGGCCCGCGCCGAGCGCTCTTCGCACGCTGCTGGAGAGCCGGCCCGGACACCCCGGGCCGCGCTCGCGTCGCCTCACTCGAAGGGGTTCGGCGGCGGCTCTGCGCGTTCTTCGTCTTCGCCCTCGGGCGTCGTCTGCACGGGCTCCTCGAGCGGCACGGTGAGCACGAAGGGTTTGTTCGAGCCCCCTAGCCACGCGGTGCGCTGCAGCGTCGAGGCGCGCGGCGCTCCGAGCTGGTAGCGCGGCGCGGCGTCGGGCTTCACGTGCAGCTCGAGCAGCACGTCGTACATGCCGCGCGTGAAGACCGCGCACAGCCCACGCAAGAGCGGCCGCTTGTGGCCACCCGGCAGGAAGGCGAGGTAGTCGTCGTAGCCGAGCGGGCCGAGCACGATCTTGTAGCGGCTCGAGGCGTCGAAGACGTAGCGGCCGATCGTGAGGCTCTCGCCGAGCGCCGCGTTGGCCTGACCGAGGCGGTTCCGGTACGGCTTCTCGATGAGCGTCCAGGCGCCGATGAACTGCTCCACGCGCGCGCCGAGCTGGCCGAACATCTCGTTGAGCGCCACCGAGAGCCCGTGCGCGGTGCGCGCCTTGAACGCGAGCATCGGCGCGTAGCGCAGGAACAGGAAGCGATGGATCGGCGGGTTGTGCGCGCCGAAGCCGTCGATGCCCGCGACGCACAGCATCCTGCGCGTGAACACGTCGGTGCCGCCCTTGTGGTAGCCGACGCCGAAGCGGTACTTCGTCCAGGCGCGGTAGACGAGCGACAAGAGGCGGTGGTGCATCACGTCGAGCAGCTCGCGCACCGGCTGCTTGTGCCCCTGGTACTCCTCCTGGGCGACCTGCTCGACGAAGTAGTTCATGAGCGGCGACGTCGTGCCGTAGAGGCCCATGAACGTCGTCTGCACGCGCGTCCGCTCGACGCCGTCGGGGCCCTCGACCGAGCTCACCGACGAGACGTCGCTCGCGGCGAAGGACATCGACGCGTCGGGGCGCAGACGGATCTTCTCCGCCGCCGCGGGCCCCGTCCCGCCGATCGCGGGCGCACCTGCGTGCACACGCTCGAGCAAGTAGAGCAGCCGGAAGTAGGAGAACCGGTTGCCCTGCTGCTCGAACGTCGAGAGCGCTTGAGCCGCGCTCAGATCAGGTAGCGGTGCCCGTTCTTCGGCTCCCATTTGTACTCGACTCGGGTGTTCTGCCCGACGACGGTGAGCTGGGTGAAGGAGTTGAGTGCCACGTACGACGAGAGCATCTCGTTGAGCACGCTCGCGAACAGGTACATGTCGCCTTCGCCCGAGAAGCCGCCCTCTTCGAGCTCGATCTTCGCGGCGATGCCGCGGATGGGAGCGCCGCGGAAGAGGCGGTCGGTGGGCTTCACCTCGATGGCCTTGATCGCCGCCACGCGCAGCTGGTTCGCGCGCGCGGCCTGACGATCGATGAGCGCTTGGAAGTTGTAGATGTCGACCGTCGCGCGCAAGACCTCGAGCTCGGCCATGGAGCGGTAGGTCATCGCCATGTGGGCGAGCACGCGCCACTGCAGCTCGCGCCCGATCGGCGGAGGCAGCGGTGAGGTCACCGGCACGATGTTGCTGAAGGTCGCCACGGCGGGCGAGGTGGCGGTCGAGACGCGCAGATCACCGACCTTGAGCTGCGAAGGCAGCCTGCGGTTGGTGCATGTGGAGTCGATGCTGATGACGTCGAAGTCCGGCAGCTTCTGCACGTCGGAGGGGCTGCCGAAGGAGAGGTAGACGTCGACGCCATCGCCCACGGCCGAAGGCCGCAGGTGGTGCTGATAGAAGACGGCGTTGTCGGCGGCGTCGGGGTCGATCTCGTGCTCGAAGGACAGGAACGGCGGGATGCGCACGCGCTGGCTCGTCTTGCGCGCGATGCCGACCACGTTGTCGACCGAGTAGATCTCGTAGCCGTTCGGGTCTCCGCCGGAGGGGCGCGTGAGGTACTCGTGCTTGGTGATGTCGGGCTTGATCGGGTCGGTCGGGTGGCTGAAGAGGTTCACCACCGGCGAACAGAAGAGCTTGAAGTTCTCCTTCGCGACGCGCGTTCCGGGAGGCATCGAGTCCCGGAAGTGCACCAGGATCGCGAAGCGCTCGCCGATCTTCTCCGCGGGGAGCTGATCGAAGCCGCTCACGCGGAAGAACGCGAACTTCTGCGGGAGCGTGAAGTACTCCTGGAGCAGACGGAAGCCCGGGTACACCGTCTCGGGGTAGGGGACGAGCGCCTCCTCCTCCGCGAAGCCCGTGAGCTCCAGCGCGCGACGCTTCGGCACGTGCAGTACGTTGTCCTTGCCCGAGGCGTCGACGGCCGCGAGCGCGATCCCCTCCACGTGCTCACCCAACCAGAGGCGCACGTCGTCTTGGAGGCGCCGCTCTCCCGCGAGATAGAACTGGAGCGACTTGAGGTTGAGCGCAGCGAAGTTCGCGCCGCCCGTGAGGCGCAGCTCGATGCGCAGCGTCTGCGCGAGCGCTTGCCCCGTGTCGACGCGCACGTCCTCGACCGCGATCGGCAAGAGCTCGACGTCCTGGGTCGTGCGGAAGCGGCATGAGATGCCGTCGACCGGCACCGAGCCCACCTCGGCGCCGCGGTTCACGACGAGGCGCTCGCGCACGACGTTCGGCAGCGGCGCGAACTCGACGATGCTCGTCGAGGGGATCTGCCGCACGTAGTGGGGGAAGAGCAGCGCGGCGACCGAGTGGATCACCTCGGGCAGCTCGTCGTCGATCTTCTGGCGGATCTTGCCGGTGAGGAACGCGACGCCCTCGAGCATGCGCTCGACGTCAGGATCGCCGCCGCGCTCGGCGAGCATCGGCGCGATGCCGGGGTAGGCCGATGCGAACTCCCGTCCGAGCTCCCGAAGGTAGGTCAGCTCGTCTTGGTAGTACTTGTTGAACATGAGCCAACCGGGCCGAGCCCGCGCATGGGGCTCCAAGTCGACAGTGTGTCGTGGCGCCTGTCAACGCCTCCAGCGAGCGGCTGGCAGCCTCAGAGCTCTTGGAGCTCCACTTCGCCGTTGTCGGTGAGCGTCGTGCCCACGCGCACCGGCTGGCGCCGGCCGTCTGCGAGCATGATGTGCCCCGTGATCTCGAACACCATCGCGGGCTGACCCATGCCGTTGTCGTTGCGCACGTGCCGCACCTGCACGTTCTTGAGCCGCGGCTCGTAGAGCTGGATCGACTGCTTGAGGGCGCGCTGGATCGCGGCGACGGCCTCGGTCATGTCGTGGAGCAGCTCGGTGACGTCGGGCACGCCGTAGTCGGGGCAGGTGAGCGACGAGCCCTGGCGCGTGGTCAGCATCTGCTTGAGGTGACGAACGACCGCGCCTGCGAGGTCCTCGGTCTTCCATGTGTGCCGCTCGGTGTTGTGCGGATCGGCGGCGCGCTGCACACGCGTGAAGAGCGAGTTCGACACCCATGGAGGATGCCACAAAAAGCCGAACCGCCGGCTGGCATTTGCCAAGCGGCGGTTCGTCGGTCGGTGACTCCTCGGTGGCCCAGCGACCCAGGTTCGCAGCCGGTCCAGCCGGCAGAGCACCTGCGTCTCGAGGCTCGGGCCGAGGGCCGAGGGGCAGGCTCGCGCCGACCCCCGTTCCGGACCCTCAGCGCGAGATCAGGTGGGGGCGAGCCAGTCGTCCTGCCAGACCTTGTTGCCGAGCTTCCACGTGCCTTCGATCTTCTGGTAGACCATCTCGATCGTGGCCGTGTTCTCGTACTTCATCAGCTCCGGGTTCTTGTTGTTCGGCATGCTGAACTCGATCGTGCTCACGAACGCGTTGGTGAGCTTGATCTCGTAGGTCAGCGTCTCGACACCCGCGCCGCCAGCCGTTCCCAGCTTGTTGGGCGAGAAGTAGGCGATGACGACCTCCTTCAGCGACTCGTTGTACACGAGGGCCTGGTACCAAGCCGGCAGCGACTGGTCGTAGTAGAACGACAGCCGAATCGGCTTGTGGGAGCGCTTGCCAGTCGCCTGGCCGCTCGCCGGATCACGGGGGCTGACGATCTGGTGGCTGGACTGGATGATCTCGATCCAACCCTCGCGACCCTTCTGGATCACGCCGCCCTTGAAGGCACCCTGCTTCTCGCCAACGACCTTGCTCAAGTATGTATTGAGAGCCATCTATCGATCATCCTCTCCGGAACGATTCCGCCGCCGGGACTCAGTCTATGCCGTATTGCACGCTGGCCGACGACAGGCGCCCAGGAATGGGGATCCTGCTTCTCCCAGGTACGGTGAGCAGGGACGCCGAGTTCCCTCACTGCCGCAATCCGGGTGCCCTTCGGAGTCACCCCTCGTTCGCTCGCCCGACGATCGCTCGTCCGACGCGTGCTCGTGAGGTAGGCCCCTCGGGCGAGGCCGCTCCGCACTCCTTGGTGACCCGATGGGTGTGGTGACCCCACGGGTGCCCGCGGCGCGGTGACGACCCGACTCGGTCGAAGCATCCGAGTCGAAGGTCGAGGCTAAGGTGCGGGCGGCAGCGGTCAAGAGGGCGTGAGCGCGCGCCCGTCGAATTCTGCGCCGCGTTCGCAGGCTGTCGCAGGATGTAGACGTGGAGCCGGTGCGCGTGGGCGTGGGGGCACGCGGACGGATGGCCGCCGGGAGAGCCCCAAATTCGCGCCGCGGCTCGGGGGCGTGGTAAAAAATGGGGGTGAAGAACCCGTCGTCGCTGCTCCCGCTCCGGCTCGCAGGGCTCCTCGTCGGTTTGCCGGCGCTCTGGGGCTGCGTCGATCCTCCGGTCAGCCAGGCCCGCCACGCCGAGCTCCGCGACGAGGCGCCGCTCTCGGTATGCCGATCCAAGCTCGCGCCTGTCGGAGGCGGACGCGGCAAGGCTGTCGTGCGGGATCTCGATCCCGAGCAGTGGACCGAGGTGCTCGTCCCGGGCTTCCAGCAGGAGGAGGGGCTCGAGCCGACGGCGCTCGACTGCACCGGCCACTACATCTTCGCGAACGAGTCGCTCCGGGGCGGCGCGTCCGAGCGGGGTTGGCCTCGCATGATCGACCCGGACGACATGACCGTCAGCGCGGGCCCCGACGGCCTGCGCGTCTTGTGGCTGCGCAGCATGAAGTTCGACAACGGCGAGGAGGGCGGGCCGCTCGCGCTCGCGCGCGCCGCCGGCGACGCCGCGGAGATCTACGGCGTCGGCAGCTTCCGCGGGCCGCCTGGGGCGAAGTTCACCCCTGCCCGCGTGGGCAACGACAACCTGCTCGTCGCGGAGACCAAGGAGTGCTCGCCCGAAGGTCTCGATTGCCGCAAGCGCGCCTTCTTCTACCTGCCCCGACGCGGTCGTCTGATCGAGGGCGCGGTGATCGATCTCGAGCGCACGGCGGTGGTGCCCTCGGTCACGCAGCGTGGCCTCTTCGCGCAGTACAAGCTCAGCACCGACATCACCTACCAACCCCAAGGTGTGCTGCTGCTCGAGCAGGTGTCGGTGCGCATCACCGAGACCAAGGTGCCCGACCTCGACAGCGATCGAGAGCTGCGCACGGTGGAGTTCGCACGCTTCCTGAAGATCGAGCGCGACTCGATGTTCTCGAACAACGACCCGCTCTGGGAGCGTGTCGTCGGGCGCGACTGATCGCGGCGAGCGCTCGCCCGGCGAGCGCCACGGCACGGGTTGGAGGCCGCATCGAGCTCCGGTGCGGCCTTCTCGCGTGGTGGGCCGCGACACGGCGCGCGCACCCCAGGCCCGCTCGGTAGCGAGCGGAGCGCCGGGGTGGTCGAGCAGAGCCTGTGGCCAGGGCCCCAGAGGATGGAAACGAAGAAGCCCCGCAGGGCGGGGCTTCCGTGCGGCCACGGAGGCGGCCGGGCAGGCGGCGGAGCTCCTACCAGCAGATCACGTAGTTGCCGTAGCCACAGTTGGGCTCTTGCAGCAGCGAGTAGGCGATGCCGGTGAGGAAGCCGGTCACGACGCCCGAGATGAGGCCCGCGGCCATCTGCCCGCCGTCCACGTAGGCCTCGGAGGTGCCGGGCTCGACGCTGCGGCCGACCGAGGTGAAGATGCCCGCGGTGATGGGGACGGCCACGTTGCCGATGAACGAGCCCGCGTGGAACTCGCCGTCGGAGTGGATGAAGGTGTCCATCAGCCAGATGCCCGTGCCGGCGCCGGCGGCGCTCCACGCGGCGAAGTTGTGCGCGCTGGGCATGCCGTAGGACTCGCAGTTCGAGCCCGCGAAGCCGACCTCGGTCTCCTCGACGGTGCAGCCGGGTCGCGGCTTGTCGAAGGAGTCCTTGAGGGGGCCGTCGACCAGCAAGGTCGCGGCCGTGAGCGTCAACGCGGGCGCGAGCTGCGAGACGTGCCAACGAGCCTTCCACCCGACGGTGGCCTCCGGATCGTTGTAGTACACACGAGGCATCAGCGTGACCGTTCCGACGCCGATGAGCATCGAGACCGTCGACACGGCACCCCAGTTCTCGTCACGCTCGGCGTTCGGCGGGATGACCTGTGCGCTGGCTTCGCGAGGGGGCGCGAGGGTTGCGAACAGGCCAGCGAGGACGCCGACGGTGAGGATCGATGGCTTCGATCGCATGGCTTCGATGGCGGAGGATAGGGGCGCTACCGCATCGGGCAAAGAAAAGAGCGGCGGTGCGACCTCCGGAGCGAGCGTCGCGGCGCTCCTCAGCCGTTCGGGCCGCGCCCACCGGCGATCGTGAAGCGAGGCGCTTTGCCGGGCTCGGCCTTGTAGTTCTCGCCCGCGGTGGCCGCGTAGGCGCGCGAGAATTGCGGCCCGAAGATGATGAGGAAGGTCTCCTTGTCCTCGCCTGCGTAGTCCCCGTGGCGGACCTCGTAGAGCTTCCAGAGCGCCTCGAAGCGGTTCGAGAAGAGGCCACCCTTCTTGCCGCTCCTGTCGAACTCGGCCTCGAGCTCCTTCGGGCTCAGCTTCGCGAGCAGCTGCTTCACGCCCTCCATCACGCCGTTCATCAGCGCGACCTGGTGGCTCATGACCTCCACGAACACGTTCTGCAGCTGACGCGCCGTCTCGGGCGTCGACTGTGGCCCGAGCAGGACCCCGCCGAGCTGCATGCCGTCCTTCGCCCCGCCGATCGGATCGCCCATCGCGTTCTTCTCCCGCGCGAGCACCTCGGTCTCGAACTCCTGGTAGCCGTCGCGGAGGCTGATGAAGCACTTCAGGAAGACGTCCATCGAGTCGCGCACGCGTTTGGCGAAGCCGAGGATGCTCGGCACGTCGTCGGGCACCTTGGTGCCGGGCGCGAGCGTCGACGCCAGCTCGCCGAGCGCGGCGAGCGCCGCCTGCGCCGGCCCAGCCTGCGCGAAGGCCCGCGCGTCGACGCCGTAGTACTGCGCGATCTTGCGGAAGTCGTTCTCGAGGCTGAGCGCGGGGTGCTCGTAGCCGAGGCGCCGGAGGTAGGCCGTGCGCACGTCGGGCGGGAGCCGCGTGAGGTGGTCGTAGATGACTCGGTAGACCGTCTGCCAGGCCTGACGGTAGGCCTCGACGTAGGGCAGCACCTGCCGCACGTACGGGTCCTCGGTGCCCGGGGACACCGGGCCGAAGCGCAGCGCTGCGGCGCGCGTCGCCTCCGGGCTCTGCCCGATGTCGAGGATGCCGGTGTCTTTCGCGTCTTCGACGCGGTGCTGCTGCGGCGCGACGAAGGCGAGCCGGATGACCACGGGGCCGATCGTGAACTCGGAGGCCTGCGTGACGTCGACGACCTGATCGCGGTGCAGCCGCTGGCCCTGGTAGAGCGTCCCGTTCGTGGACCCGAGGTCCTTCACGAACAGCTGCGCGTCGTTCTGGACGTCGATCGCCGCGTGGAACTGCGAGACGTAGGGCCGATCGATCGCGAGATCGTTGAGCTGGTTGCGCCCCACGCGCACGGGCCAACGCTCGAACGTCTTCTCGAAGCTCTGGTTGGCCTGGGTATCGAAAACCCGGGCGACGAGCGCAACCGGCATCGGGTGGAGGCTAGCAGACTGTCTCGGGTTTCGATCGCTCTCCGGCGTGGGGGTCGCGGGTGAGCAGCGACTTCGCCCCGCCCGGAGCAGCCCGCCCCGAGCAAAGCGCACAAGAACTTGGCCGTGTGTCCTACATCGTACGACCCTCCCTCACACGCCCATGAGCCTCGTCGACAAGATCCCCCCGCTCGTTTCGGCTCTTGCCTTCGGCTACGGCGTCGGGATGGCCGCTCCCGACCTCGACCTCGACAAGCAAGGAGCAGGTCTCGCCCAGCAGAACGCGCAGCTCGCCGCCGGGCCGCGCACCGGGCCGCTGCCGCCGCCCTACTCTCCGACGCTGGAGCAACGCCTCCCGGGCGGTGAGTCCAAGGCGCTCACGGAGCTGCGCTTCGCGCGTGCGCCGTCGCGCCACGCCGAGGATCGCTTCGACGGCGGTGGCTCCGTGGGTTACTCCCGCGCCCCCAGGGTCTCGTCGAGCCTCTACGAAGACGAGCTCGCGGGGGAGATGCAGGACCTCGACGACGCGGAGAGCGCGGTCGTCTCGAGGCTGCAGCTGCCCGACCTGGGCCTCGGCGTGTCGCGCTCGACGCTCAAATACGTGCGCTTCTTCACGCGGACCGACAAGGGCCGCGGCATGTTCGAGTCGTGGCTCAAGCGCAGCGGTCGCTACCAGGAGCTCATCACGAGCGAGCTGCGCGCGCGCCGTCTCCCCGAGGATCTGATCTGGGTGGCGATGATCGAGAGCGGCTTCGACGCGACCGCGAAGTCGCCCGCCGGCGCCGTGGGGCTCTGGCAGTTCATGCCGGCGACCGGCGCGGTCTACGGGCTCCGCCAGAACAAGTACGTCGACCAGCGCAAGAACCCGCGCCTCGCGACGCAGGCCGCGGCGCACCACCTGCGCGATCTCTACATGCGCTTCGGCCAGTGGGACCTCGCGCTCGCTGCCTACAACATGGGCTACGAGCAGGTGCTCGAGCGCATCGATCGCGTCGGCACCACCGACTTCAACGAGCTCGTGCGAGCAGGCGTCATGCCGAGCGAGACGAGCAAGTACGTGCCGAAGATCCTCGCTGCTGCGATCGTCGCCAACAACCTCGAGCGCTTCGGCTTCGAGGACGTGGAGCTCTCCCGCCCGGTGGACAGCGCCGAGCTCGCCGTGCCGCCTCGCACGCCGCTCGACGTCATCGCGAAGGCCGCGGGCGTGTCGACGGCGACGATCCGCAAGCTCAACCCGGACATCCTCGGCAAGGAGCTGCCGCCCGGGAGGGGCGACTTCCTCGTCAACGTGCCCCCGGACACGGTGTCGCGGACGATCGCGGCGCTGCCTGCGATGATCGAGGTGAACAAGAGCCGGCTCGACGACGTCGACGTGCTCGATCCGCTCGACTTCATGAACCCCGATGGATACCGGAGGCGCGATCCGGAGTCGGCGGACGAGTCGCTGCTCGCGCTCCTGCCGAAGCCGAAGAAGCGCCGCGCGCTGCGCGATCCCGTGGCGGAGGAGCTGGGTGATCTGCTCGACGGGCCGAGCGCCGCGACCGCGAAGCGCGAGACCGTGATCTACAGGGTGGGCGCCGGCGAGTCGCTGTCGACCATCGCGAAGCAGTTCTCGGTCGACGCGAGCGACGTGGCCCGCGACAACGGCATGAGCGCGGGCGACGAGCTGCGCGAAGGCAGCCTGATCAAGCTCAAGGTGCAGCGCGACCTGCTCGACGGGCGCAAGGCGCCTCGCAAGGCCGAAGCCGACGAGCCGCGGAGCGTCAAGCGGCTCCCGAAGGCCGGCTGAGCGCGCCGAACGGCGGTCGGGGCTCGGGCGAGGAGGCCGCTACGCCTTGCGTGGCGGCCTCTTGCTGCGTTGCGGCAGGGGCGATTCGCCCGCGTGTCGGCAAGAGTTCGCGGGAGCGCAAGAAATTCGTTTCTCAGCGCTATCCCCGCCCGTAGCATCCGCCGCATGCTCGTCGACCACAAATCACTCCTCAAGCGGCTCACCAAGAACTGCGTCGCCGCGCTCGAGAACGCCGCGGCCCAGGCGGTGCAGGCGCGTCACTACGAGATCACGATCGAGCACTTCTTGCTCGCTCTGCTCGACGACGCGAAGAGCGACATCGCGTTCATCGTCAGCCACTACGATCTGAACCCCTCGCAGCTGCGCGCTGCCCTGCAGCGCGGTCTCGAGGACCTGCGCCAGGGCAACAGCGGGCGCCCGACCTTCTCGCCCGTCTTGCTCGAGTGGATGCAGGACGCGTGGCTCGTGGGCTCGGTCGATCTCGGCTACTCGAAGATCCGCAGCGGCGTGCTCTTCCTCCGGCTCGTGCAGCAGACGAGCCGCTACACGACGAGCGGCCTCGGCGCCTTGCTCGAGGGCATCCCGCGCGAGGACATGAAGAAGAACCTCCCCACGATCCTCAATGGGTCGAGCGAGGGAGCGGACTCCGAGGCGGCCGCCGCGGGCGGCGGCGGCAAGGGCGGGGTGCCGGAGGGCGCGCGCAGCGCCTCGAGCGACTCCGCGCTCGGCAAGTTCTGCATCGACTACACCGGGCGCGCCCGCGCGGGTGAGATCGACCCGATCTTCGGCCGTGAGCGCGAGATCCGTCAGATCATCGACATCCTCGCCCGCCGCCGGAAGAACAACCCCATCATCGTGGGCGACAGCGGCGTCGGCAAGACGGCCCTGGTCGAGGGCCTCGCGCTCCTGATCGTGCAGAACGAGGTGCCGCCGCTGCTCCAGGGCGTCGAGATCCTCGGCCTCGACCTCGGCCTCTTGCAGGCCGGCGCGAGCGTGAAGGGCGAGTTCGAGAACCGCATGAAGCAGGTGATCAGCGAGGTGAAGTCCTCGCCGAAGCCGGTCATCCTCTTCATCGACGAGGCGCACACGATCATCGGTGCGGGCGGCGCGCAGGGCTCGGGCGACGCGGCCAACCTGCTCAAGCCCGCGCTCGCGCGCGGCGAGCTGCGCACGATCGCCGCGACGACGTGGAAGGAGTACAAGAAGTACTTCGAGAAGGACGCCGCGCTCGAGCGCCGCTTCCAGCCCGTGAAGGTCGACGAGCCGAGCGTCGAGGTCGCGACGACGATGCTGCGCGGCCTGCGCCCGAAGTTCGAGGAGGCGCACCACGTCATCATCCAAGACGACGCCGTGACCGCCGCCGTGCGCCTCTCGGCGCGCTACATCTCCGGCCGCCAGCTGCCCGACAAAGCCGTCGATCTGCTCGACACCTGCGCCGCGCGCGTGAAGGTCGCGCTGCAGCAGAAGCCCGCCCAGGTCGAGGACATCGAGGTCGTCATCCGCGACACCGAGCGCGAGATCGCCGCGCTGCTGCGTGACCGCGACAACGGCATCAAGGTCGACCAGGAGCACCTCGAGGAGCTCGAGAAGCTGCTCGAGAAGTCCAAGGTCGACCTCGAGGAGACGAAGGCGGCCTTCGATCGCGAGACCGGCGGCGCGACGAAGGTGCTCGAGGCGCGCAAGAAGATGAGCGAGGCCAAGGACGAGGGCGAGCGCGACGCTGCGCGCAAGGAGGTCATCGCCGCGCTCGACGAGCTCGACCAGATGCAGAGCGAGGTGCCGCTCGTGCGCCCCGACGTCGACGAGGCCATGGTCGCGGCCGTCGTCGCCGCGTGGACGGGCATCCCGGTCGGCAAGATGGTGCAGGACGACGTGAAGGCGCTCCTCGAGATGGAGGACCGCCTCAACAAGCGCATCAAGGGCCAGAACCACGCGATCCACACGATCGCGAAGGAGCTGCGCGCCGCGCGCGCGGGCCTCAAGCCGCAGCAGACGCCGATGGGCGTCTTCATCCTCGTCGGACCGTCGGGTGTCGGCAAGACCGAGACGGCGCTCAGCCTCGCCGACATGCTCTACGGCGGCGAGCGCATGATGGTCACGATCAACATGAGCGAGTTCCAGGAGAAGCACACCGTCTCCAGGCTCATCGGCTCGCCTCCGGGCTACGTGGGCTTCGGCGAGGGCGGCATGCTCACCGAGGCGGTGCGTCAGCGCCCCTACACGGTCGTCTTGCTCGACGAGTGCGAGAAGGCCGACCCGGACGTGATGAACCTGTTCTACCAGGTGTTCGACAAGGGCATGCTCAGCGACGGCGAGGGCAGGCTCGTCGACTTCAAGAACACCGTCATCATCATGACGAGCAACCTCGCGACCGACAAGATCACCAACATGACGGTGTCGGCCTGGGAGGACACGGGCAAGGACCCGCCGATCAGCGAGATCCTCGAGGCCATCAAGCCGACGCTCTCGTCGCACTTCAAGCCGGCGCTGCTCGCCCGCATGACGATGGTCCCCTACCTGCCGATCTCGAAGAGCGCGCTCGGCGACATCACGCGCCTGAAGCTGAACGGCTTGGTCACGCGCCTGCGCCAGAACCAGCGCATCGAGACGACCTACTCCGACCGGCTCGTCGACATGATCGCGGCGCGCTGCACCGAGGTCGACACGGGCGCTCGAAATATCGACCACATCCTGCGTTCCTCGCTCATGCCGATGCTCTCCTCGGAGATCCTCGAGAAGATGACCGAGCAGAAGCCGCCGCGGAAGCTCTTCATCGACATCGACGATCAGAACAACTTCACCGCGAAGTTCTCCGACTGACGAGCGAGCCCTCGGGGCGCGTGGCCTGAACGAGGTCAGGCGCCGCCGGGGATCGGCGTCGTGAGCGAGACGCAGAGAGGCCGCCCATCCCGAGAGGGAGGGCGGCCTTTCTTCGTGAGCGTCGCAGGGTGATCGAGGCGGCTTCGAGCCCCGAAGGGCTCGGAGCCGAGGCGCTCAGACCACGATGCCTTCGATCGAGGGGCCGGAGTAGTAGTCCTCCACGCGGACCATGTCGCCCTTGGCGATGGCGTAGGCGACGGCGGCGCCCGCGGCGGTGGCCGTCTCGGCGGCGGGCTTGTTGTTCACGTCGGCGCCCGTCGTGGGGTCGAAGCCGGCCGTGCTGCCGTTGGCGCGCACGGTGCCGTGCCAGCCGGTCTTGAGGTAGCCGTTGCCCATCACGTAGACGAAGTTGGTGTTGCCCGGCGTGTTGTCCGGCCAGCCACTGCGCGCGAGTGGGGTCTTCGGGGTGTCGCCGTGGGCGGTGAGCACCACGGTGTCGGCGAGCGAGCGCGCAGTGCAGGTCGGGTCGGGCGAGGCGCTGAGATCGGCGTAGAAGGCGTCGAGGATGCGGCCGAGCGAGGTCACGGTCGCGCGCAGCGCGTTCATGTTCGAGAAGGCCGCGTGCGGATCGGTGAAGGTGTCGTCGCTCGCGCCCGGGGCGAGCGCGATCTGCACGCAGTTGGTGAGGTTCAGCCTGAAGGCCTTCGCGGTCGTGATGAGCGAGCGCGCGAGGTTCTCGAGCTTGGTCTTGGCGGGCTGCGTCGCGACCGAGGCGAGCAGGGTCGGCACGCCGTAGGCCGTCAGATCGGCGGCGGTGGGCGTGAGCTGGGTGCCGAAGTTGAGACCCACCACGCTCGCGGCCTTCTTGGTGACGTCGAGGTGACGCTTCCAGGTGGGGAGCTTCGCGCCCTCCCGCAGGCCGACGACCGCTTTGTAGTAGGTCTCGTAGAGGTCGCGGTCGGCCTGGGCGGCGAGCGTGAGCTGCGAGGCGGCGCTGTTGAACAGCTCGATCATGCCGGCGGAGTTGGGCACGTTGCTGGCCGAGGGCGCGCCCGGCGCGCTGCCGAGGTTCACCGGACCGACGCCGATGACCGGCAGCAGCACCGGCACCGCGCGCTGCAGCGAAGCCGCCGTCGCGACCATCGACGCGTTGGCGGCGACGACGCCGCTCGTCACGGGCGTCTGCGTGTGCGTCTCGTTGGCGCCTGACATGAACGCCGACACCGCGCGACCGGCGAGCGGCTGCCCTCCGGCGAGCCACGGCGCCTCGGGACCGTAGAAGAAGGGTTTGTCGCCGCCGACGTGGAGCTGGCCCTCGCCGGGCGCGTGCCAGGCGAAGGTGCTGCTGCCGGCCTGGGCGATCTCGGGGAAGGGCCACAGCAGCTGGAACCAGGAGAAGCTCCCGTTGCCACCCACGATGTGGACCGACTTGTTCGTCGTCGCGCAGGCGGCTTCGTCGGCGAGCGCCGAGCCACCCGAATCGGAGAGGAAGTTCAAGAGCTGCGCCCTGTCGAGCGCGACCGCGGCGCCCGCGGCGCCGATCCATCGGATGAAGCGCCGCCGAGAAGGGCCACGCAGATCCTTGAGCTTGGGGTCGACCATCTGGGTTCTCCGTTCGACGCGTGGTCGGGTCACTCGCAGGTGTGCGCGGCCGAGAGGAAGGTCGCGACCGCGATGTTGCGCTTCTTCGCGGTGTCGGCGGGCGTACCGTTGGTCTGCGCGATCATGAGATCGCAGAGCAGCTTGTCTTCGGGTTTGGCCGGGCGACCCATGACGCAGCTCAGCGCCTGCAGGTTGCAGGTGCCGGGGCCGCCGTTCTGATCCTCCACGAACATCGGCGCGCCCACGCCATCGAGCTTGCAGGCGTCGACGTTCTGGATGTTGGCGATCACCTCGGGCGCGGCCTGGATGAAGATGTCGAAGAGCTTCGTCGCGCCGCTGGTCGAGTGGAAGTAGGCCTCGGCCTCGCGGGCGTCGAAGCGCGCGACCCCGAGCGCGTCGCGGCCCTGGTTGTAGAGCTGGCCGGCGGTGCGGGGCTGGCCGTTGGGAGCGGTGGCCGCGAGGTTCACGCCGCGGGAGCTCAGCAGCCGGCCGATCGCCTCGTAGCGGAGCTTCGTGCAGCCGTGCAGGCGCGAGCGGATCTCCGCTGGGCCCTCTTCGGCTCGCTCCTTCAGGATCTCGAAGGGATCCTTCTGACCGCTCTCCCCAGGATCGTTCATGTGATCGTGGGTGTTGTTGCCGGTGTTCTGGTTGCCCGAACCCACGGGCTCGGTGCCACCGCTCGACGTGCTCGTGGTGCTCGAGGTGGTGGTGGCGTCGCCGCCCTCACCGCCTCCGCCCTGTCCACTGGAGGTGCTCGGCGGCGGGCAGCGCCCGGGGCCGGTGCCGGTCGTGCTCGCGTCGTCGGTGGCGTCGGAGTCGCATGCGACGAGGCCCGCCGGGCCGAGGGCTGCGACCAGGATCATCGAGCTCGCGAGGCTCACGCTCCGGCGTGCTCGTTCGAGGCGCTTGGCGTTCATGATCAGAACCTCACGAAATCCGGGTGGGTGAAGATCGACTTCAAGAGCTCACGCTGGTTGAAGCCGCTGAGCGTGAACTCCTCGATGAGATCCTCGATGACGACCGTGGGCACGGCGGCCGCGTCGTTGACGACGTCGCCCTTCGACATCGCGAAGTTCCACATGCGGATCACGCCGCAGGCCTGGACCTCCGGGTCGGCCGCCATACGCTGACCCATCTCGAGCAGGTTCGCCGCGGGCTCGCCGAGCTTGTAGGCGGTCTGCTCCTGGCCGGGCGGGAGCCAGTCGCCCATCACCGAGAGCGGCACGCCGTCGACCGGGGTGCGCACCTGGATCGTCGCCTGCTGCACGCCGTTCGCGTCGAAGTAGGCGAAGAGCGGCGCGCGGTGGTTGGCCGTCGCGTGGCAGTTGGCGCAGATCGCGCTCGAGGTGTCGAGAAAATCGATGCGCCCGCCGTTCGAGGCGCCCGCGATCGAGTCGAAGGGCCAGGGCGCCGTGTAGTCGCCGGCGCCCATGGGGATCGGCGTCGCGCTGAACTCCGAGGGCTGACGCCGGCAGGAGAAGACCTCCTGGTAGAAGCGCACGCGCCGGAAGGCCATGTTGCCGTCGTAGTGCGCGAGCAGCCCGGGGTTCGTGAGCACGCCCGCGGTCGGCGTCGCGTTGTTGCAGCTCCCGTCGACGAAGTCGGTGCCGTTGAAGGTCGGGCAGGTGTTCGCCTCGGAGGTGAACAGGTCGGTGTAGGGCCGACCTTCGACCGTGATGCGCGCCGCGAAGGTGGGCGCCGTCTCGCGCGCGGGCGTGCCGCCGATCCGCAGCTCGTTGCGCCAGAACTCGATCATGCGGAGCTTGAAGCGCGGGTTCGCCATCAGCTCGTCGACCAGCTCGGCGTAGCGCGCCTCCTGGTCGGTCGCGTTGCTGAGCGAGCGGATCTGCTCCATCGTCGGCAGCTCGTTCACGAGCTTGAGCGAGGCGGTGCGCAGCGCCTCGTGGTAGTCGAGCTTGCGTTGGTCCAGGATCGTCGGGTCGGGGGCCTCTCCGCCTCCGGCGCCGGATGAGCTCGACGAGGCGTCACCACCCGCGCCGCTGCTCGTCGTCGCGCCCGGCCCGCTCGTCTCGCACTGGCCGCCGCTGCCGCTCGTGCCGCTGAGCGAGTTCGGGTCGTCGGGGTTGCAGGCCGCGCTGAGCGCGCTGAGCGCGAGCGCGATCCCGAGGCTCGTGCGCCACGAAACACGGGTCGTGTCGAGCGAGGAGCGGGGAGGCGTGGCCCCCCGCGCGTGGGCGCCAAGCTTGGCGCTCAGTCTTCGGCGTTGATCCACGGAGTCACCTGGTTCTTGAAGGTGTCGTAGGCCGTCAGGCTGCCCTGGAACTTGAATACGTGGGCGGAGAGGTCGAGCGGGTTGGTCACGAGCAGGATCTGGCTCTGCGCAGGCTGGCCGGGCTTGATGCGGGCGCGCACCTGCCTGCACGACTTCGCGCCGTCGGTCGCGAGCTTGCTCAGATCCATCGCGCCGGTGGCCTGGGGGTTCTGCCCGCCGTGGCACTGCGTCGCGCACACATTGAGCGCGGGTTTGGCGTTGCTGTCGAAGGCGGCGAGCGCGAGGCAGTCGGTCGGGGGGATGTAGCCACCGACGATCTCGACGAGCTCGAAGGCCAAGCCGAGGTAGGCGTCCTTCTGCCAGGCGGTGTGCACGAGCGTGCCCGTGCCGAGCTTGCGCCTGCCGGTGACCTCGAAGAGGTCGTCGAGGCCCGAGTAGCTGTCGGCGGGATCGGGCACCGGATCACCGCCTTCGTCGGGGTACATCGTGAACAGCGGGTGCACCACCCGGAGCGACATGTCGGCGATCGGGTGGACCTCCAAGTTCTCGAGCACCAGCATGCTGGGCGGCTGGCCGAGCTCGTAGGCGTTGAAGGTGATCGACACGTTCTCGAGGGTCGGATCGAGGTCGCCGAGGTAGATCGTGTTGAGCGCGCCCATGAGCTTGGGCTTGAAGGGCGTCACGAACTGGGTGCTGGAGTCGTTCGGCGGGATGCGAGCGGCCTCGAGCGCGAGCCAGGGCAGCACCTTCGCGCGCAGCGCGTCGCTCATGTTCGGCGCTTGCCCGCCGCCGTGGCCGGGGTCGGCGGGTCGGGTCACGAGCACGCTCTGGTTCGCGTTGGGTACCACCACGCCCGGGTAGGTCGTCACCGAGACGTAGACGTCGGGGGCCGCCAGGAAGGGGGCGTCGGCTGCACCCTGGAGCTGGTGGCAGGCGCCGCACTCGGCCATGAGACCCTGCTGCACGCTCGCCTCGAAGACGTCGCGCGCCGTCTCGCCGCTGGTGCCGCCCTCGCCCGTCGAGCCACCTTGGCCACCCTCGCCGCCACCCGAGCCGGTCGTGCCCGGGCCGACCGGGCCGGAGGTCGGCTCGCCGTCGGCCGCGCTGTCGCCGCAGCTCGACGCACCCACGCCCACGGCGCCCAGAGAGAGCGCGAGCAAGGAGCTGAAGGCGGCGGAGCGGAGTGGACTTGCCATGGTCGGGGCCGGGCTGAGGGACGGGGACTGCAACCTTCGATCCATGTTGTGCGATCCGTGATGACTGGAGAATTCCGCCGAAACCTGAGCCAGTCGTGATCCAGGGTGATCCACCCGCTGCCCATGCGTCCGGAGCAGGAGTGGGGGAGCGTCGGCGAGGTCGAGAGGAAGCGGAGAGGCCCGAAGGGTCGCGGTGCCGCGAGTCTCCAAGGTACGGCGACGAGTGCACCACCGACAAGCGGCTTGGGTGAAGTGGGCGTGCTTCGGGAGGAGCATGTGAGCGCTTGGGGGAGAGCCCTCGCAGGAGTCCACCAACGGCGCGCGGGAGCATGCGAACATCCGTGCTCGATGCGCGCGCAAAGGTGGACCTGCCCTTCCAAGCTGTACCTCGGCGTGGTGGCGCTCTCCCTCGCTGCGCCCTTCGCCGCGCTCGCGGGTGGATGCGGCTCCGACGTGGAGTCCTCCGACCCCGACCCCTGCGACGTCGACTGCGACGATCGTAATCCTTGCACCATCAACAGCTGCGAGGAGGGGCGCTGCGTCGCCTCGCCCGTACCCGACGGGACCTCCTGCTCCGACGGAGACGCCTGCAACGGCGTCGAGGTCTGCGCGGCGGGCGTCTGCGCGGGGGAGCCGCTCGTGGTGAACGACGGCGACGTCTGCACGGTCGACGCATGCGATCCGGCCACCGGAGAGATCACCCACGGGCGCTCTCCCGGCTGCTTCACCTGGACCTCGCTCGCGAGCGAGGGCGCGCCTTCGGCTCGGGCTCGACACACCGCCGTGTGGACCGGGAGCGAGATGATCGTGTGGGGCGGCGCGGTCCAGGACGACCCCAGCGTCACGAACACGGGCGCAGCCCACGATCCCGCCACCGGCGTTTGGCGCCCGCTCAGCACGGCCGGCGCGCCGGCGCCCAGGAGCGGCCACGTCGCCGTGTGGACCGGCGATCGGATGATCGTGTGGGGCGGGTACGGCACGTCGAGCTTCCTCAACAGTGGAGGCATCTACGATCCGGTGACCGACAGCTGGTCGGCGATGAGCACGGCGGGGGCGCCGAGCGGGCGCACCGCGTTCGCGGCCGCGTGGACGGGGCAGGCGCTCGTCGTGCACGGCGGGACCGGCCCCCAGGTGCTCGCCAACGGCGGCTCCTACGACCTCGCCACCGACAGCTGGGGAGCGCTCCCGGCGACCGGGCTCGGCGGGCGCTTCGGCCACAGCGCGAGCTGGGCAGGCGACCGCCTCGTCCTTTGGGGAGGCAACAATCTCTACGACTGGCTGCGCGACGGCGCGATGCTCGTGGAGGGCTCGTTCCGCCCGGTCACGCTCGAGAACGCGCCCGGCTTCAGGCAGGATCACTCGGCGACGTGGACGGGCTCGCGCCTGCTGATCTGGGGAGGATGGAACGGCGGGCCCTACTTGAACGACGGCGCCATGTTGGATCCGAGCGCGGGCACCGGCGGGGCCTGGTCGACGATGAGCTCTGCCAGCGCGCCGAGTGATCGCGTGGAGCACGTCGCGGTGTGGATCGGCACCGACCTCTTCGTGTGGGGGGGTTGTGGCGGCGACTCCTGCTTCCAGTACCGCGCCGATGGTGGGCTCTTCAGGCCCAGCGACACCGGCGGCACGTGGTACCCGATCCCTGCGTCGGAGCGCCTCTCGGCGCGCCGCGGCGCGGTCGGCGTGTGGACCGGCGAGCGGATCCTCGTCTGGGGCGGACAAGGCTCGAGCGGCTTCCGTGCCGACGGCGCCTCGGCGCCGATCGTGCCTCTGCCTACGCCCTGAGTCGCTCAGTCGATCGTCGCTGCGCGCAGCGCACCGCGCTCCGACCACGCGACGACGACGCGATCGAGCTCGGCCCCGCCGATCGCGAGCGCGGGCGGGCTCGCGTCGAGCTCCGGGCTGGAGAGCAGCTCGGTGGGCATGAGCTCGGGTGATCCGCTCGCGGCGCGCCTCATGGCCACACGGAAGGACTGACCCGGTGGACGCTCGAGGAAGGCCAGGACGACGCCGCCAGCGCGGCCTGCGACGAGCCTCGGCTCGATGCCTTCGGCGCCTGGGGTCGACACCTCCACGAGGTCCTCGGCCCGTGCGGTCCACGCACCGTCTTGATCGCGTCGCGCGAGCACGACACGGTTCCCCCGGTCGTCGCTCTGCTGCCACGTGATCCACAGGTCGCCGGCTCGGCCGAAGGCGAGCTGCGCACCTCGCGCGTGGCCCGGCGGCGAGAGCGCGTCGCCGAGGTCTCTCGGGCGGTACCACTGGCCCGTCGCGTCGCGCGTGGCGACGTAGGCGCGAACGCTGCCGGCGCCGTCTTCTTGGGTCCACGCGACCGCTGCCTGACCGTCGTCTCGGAGCGCGACCTTCGGGTTCGCGATCGGGTGGCTGTCGACGGGCGCGCCGGGCGCCGAGAGATGCTCGGAGGGGGCAGGTCGCGAGGGCTCCGCGTCCCGGCCGAAGCGCTCGCTGGCGTAGACCATGAGCGGGCCGTCGGCGGCCTGGTACCACGTGATGACGAAGCTCCCGTCGGCGGACATGGCCGGCATGGGCGCGTTCGAGAAGGCGACGGCGGGTGAGAGCACGTCGTCGGGGGCCGCGGGAAGCGTGAAGGCGGCGCCCGCCGAGCGAGCGGTCGCGATCACCACGCCGCGGTTGTTGCCGTACCACTGGTTCCAGGTGACCAGCGCGTCGCCGCTCGAGCCGATGGCCACGCGCGGCGCGTACGAGGAGTCACTCGTCGACCAAGGCCCACCCGAGTCCTGCCAAGCGCCGCTCGGATCGCGCCGCGCGACGAAGATCCCGTCGGCGTCCGGGCGGGTCGGATCCCAGCCGACGGCGCGGTAGACGAGCAGCCCTTCGCCGTCGCTCCCGAGCGCGAGATCCGGCTCGCTGAGCTGGAGTGCATCGCGCGCTCCGACGCCCGCGATGCGCTCGAAGGCGCCGCTCGCGCCGAGCTCGTAGAGGCCCAACGCAGCGGTGGTCGTCGCGACGACGCCGATCTGCCCGCGGCCGTCGACGGCCGCGACGACCAGCGAGGCGGCGGCGTCGACGTCGACGTCGAGCGTCGCGCTCGTGACGCGCTCCCTGCAGCCGTCGGCGGCCTGCCAGCGCTGCCAGGTGTCGCAGCAGCCGCCTCGATCCGTCTTTCTCGGCGCGGGGCAGTCCGAGTCGCTCGGGCGCAGCAGCTCGGAGGAGCACGCCGCCCCACCGAGGGGCGCGGCGAGCACGAGCGCTGCGAAGGCGGAGCGCGCCGCGCGCGCGCGTTTCGGGGCGCGCGGTCGGGCCGGCGGGTCCTCGGTCGCAGTGCTCGGGTGGGAGCGGGTCATCGAACCGTGTACGTCGGCGCGCGCGTCAACGACTGGAGGAACACACGCAGCGGGGCTTGGCCTGCCTCGCCGAGCGCGACGTAGGCGTCGCGCGCTTCGCGAGCCTCGCCGTCGTGGAGGATGATCGCTTCGTGGATCGTGGGCGCGCGACCGTCGTGCAGGTAGGGCGCGCTCGCGGCGAGGCCCCAGAGCGGGCGGGTGACGAATTGCGCGCTCGGTACACCGCGATCGCTCCGTCGCTCCGCGAGGCTCTCCCCCATGTCGTGGCGCTTGAGATCGCTGTAGAGCGAGAGCGCGTAGCGCCCGTCGGTCGCTCGGGGCCGGAGCTTGGGGTCGGCGCCCTCGCGGTCGAGCTCGACGACGAGCGGCGCGCCACCCGTGCGCGAGGGCAGCGCCCACCGCGTGGACGCGAGCTCGAGCGTGGGGACGTGGCAGCTCGCGCAGCCGATCGCCACGAAGCGGGCACGGCCCTCGGCCAGCATCGACACCGACACGAGCGGCGAGTCCGGCACGTCTTCGATAGGCACCTCGGTCATCGCGACGAAGGCCGTGAGCGCGCTGAGCTGCCCCTCGGTGATCTCGTCGACCACGCCGTCGCCGTCGGGGTCGTCGGCGGGGTAGGGACCCAGCTTCGCCACGATGCGAGGCCGCGCCGCCACGAGGTGGCTCGTCTGCAGCCCGTGATGCACGAGCAGCGCGTCTTCGACCGCGTCTCGCAAGGAGCTGAAGCTGCCCTTGTGACCGAAGGGCCGCACGACGAGGTCGGCGTCGACGCCGACGAGCTCGAGCGGATCGACCCGCCCCTCGGAGTCGACGGAGAGCACGCCGAACTCGACGCCCTTCGCGCGTATCGGGGCGCGCGCGACGCGACCCGTCGCCTTCGCGAAGGCCGCGAGCGCCTCCCGCTGGGCGGCGAGCTCCGCGCTCATCTCGCGCGCCGCGAGCTCCACGTAGCCTGCACCGACGAGCGAGATCGGGTCGCGCGGCAGCGCGCTCGAGGCCCGGTCGCCGTCGCCTTGGAGGTAGGCCTGATCGGCGCCGTCGCCCGCGCCCGCCATGCCGCCGCGCCAGTGACACGAAGCGCAGCTCGTGGCGTCGGGGCCGCCCCGGAAGCCCGAGTGGAAGCGGCGCGGGAAGGGCAGGTCGGCGCCTCCGAGCCCCTCGGCCGGGCTGAGCTCGTGGTGGAAGAGCTGGGCGCCGATCTGCCAGAGCGTGTCGACCCCGATGGATCCGGACTCGATCGCGGCTTCGTCGATGCGCGTCGAATCGAAGAGATGCCCCGGGGCGACTGCGTCGACGAAACGAGCCTCACGAAAGAGCGCGTCACGCTCGTAGGCCCTGCGCGCTTCGACGAGCGGATCGCTGGCACGCTCACGCGCGAAGAAGCCCATCGCACGTGCGACAGCGGGGCCGTCGCCCCGAGGCCTGAGCGGCTCGTCGACCGTGCAGGCGCCGAACGCAGCCACGACGGGGAGCAGCGCGACGAGAGCGCGAGAGCCCAGCGTGCTCATCGAGGCACCCTCATCTTGGGGGCGCGTGTGAGCGAGAGCAGGAAGACGTGCACGCTCCGCTGATCGTGCTCCGAGAGCGCGAGGTAGGCGTCGCGGGAGGGCGCAGCCTCGCCCCCGTGGAGGCGGATGGCCTCGTGCAGTGTGGTGGCTCGACCGTCGTGGAGAAAAGGCGCCGTCTCTGCGAGGCCCCACAGCGGGCGCGTGAGGAAGTGCGCGGCGGGGATGCCGCTCGGGCCTTCGAAGGCGTCGGCGAGCTCGGGTCCCATGTCGTGGCGCTTCAAGTCGCTGAAGAGCTCGACCATGCCGCCTGTCTTGGGCGACTCGCCGTCGCTGCGCACGTTGACCACGACGCCGGGTCCGTCGGTCGTGTCGGGCAGCTCGGTCCAGCGCGGGTTCGTCATCGGCAGCTGCCTCAGGTGGCAGCTCGAGCAGCCCACCTCGTCGAAGAGCGCGCTGCCCTCCGCCCAGCGCAGGCGCAGCGAGGGATCGTTCGGCGGGAGCACCACGGGCGCCTCGAGCATCGCGAGGTATACGGCTCCTGCCGTCAGCAGCCCTTCTTCGAGCTCCCGCTGCACGCCGTCGCCGTCGGGATCGTACCAAGGGCCGTTGCCCATGTTGGCCGGGTCGGGGTCGACCTCGTGCTGGATCGCGAGCACGTGCGACTGGATGCCGAAGTGGATGCGCGCGGCGTCTTCGACGAAACGACGCAAGCGCGCGGTGTCACCCTTCCAACCGAAGGGGCGCACCACCAAGTCCGCGTCGACCCCCTCGACCTCGCTCGTGTCGAGCGTTCCGTCTGGCCTGGCGGCGAGTCGGCCGAAGGAGACTCCCTTCGCGACGAGCTCCACGTTCACCGTTCGCTGCTCGAGCGCAGCTCGCTCGAGCGCCTCTCGCCGGAGGTCGTCGAGCAGGCGCGTCATCTCGGCGCCGAGCACCTGGACGGGCCCGACGCCGAGCACGTGCGGCGCGTTGCGCGCGAGCGCGGAGCTTGCGCGGTCGCCGTCGCCCAGGAGCAAGGCGTTCTGGGTGAACGAGCCTGCGCCGTTGAGCCCGCCACGGGAGTGACACCCAGCGCAGGAGTAGGTGTCGCGCCCGCCCCGCTGGCCGTCGTGAACGCGCGACAAACCGCGGCGCTCTCCGAAACCGCCGAAGCCGTCGTCGAAGCGGAAGCTGTGGTCGAAGAGCGCGTCGCCGAAGAGGAAGATGCGGTCGAGGTCGTAGCGGCCCTCGTCGATCCACTCCTGGAACACCTGGATGTGGCCCTGGTCTTCGCCTCGCTCGGCGGCCTCGAGGTAGGCCTCGAGGCGTTCGCGCGCGTGCAGCTCGTCGGCCTCGGCGACCGCTGCGACGAGCTCGCTCGTGGAGGGGGCACGGCCCCAGGGCCAGGGGACGGCGTCGCCCGTGGCCACGCTCGAGGCGGCCCACGACGAAGCCGCCACCGTCGCGAGGACGATGGCGGCTGGTCGAAGCCGGAGCTGGCTCATGCGGTCTCTTCTAGCACCAGAGACGTGCGCCGCGAGCCGCCGAGCCGCTCAGGGGTCGCAGGGGTAGCAGCAGGGGATGGCGCGGCTCGCGGCGCCACACTGCAAGAATCCGGTCTGCGCGTGGGATGGATCGAGCTGATCGTAGACGGTGTCGTTGTCGAGCGTGTAGGTGATCGCGCCGGCGCCGCCGAACACCGCGAACTCGCCGTCCGAGACGTGATCGGTGCTGTAGGTCCAGTCGTTGCAGCGCCCGCCCGCACCGAACATCGTCGGCGTGCCGCCGACCATCGGCTGGCCCGAAGCGTTGATCGTCTCGACGGTCGTGCGGTGGATCCACACGTCGGTGTTGGCGCCGACCGCGTTGAAGGCAGGCTCCGCTGCGTCGGGCTTCGCCTCGGCGATGCGCATGCGGTCGTAGGTGCAGACCTGCGCGCCGGCGAACTTCGCCGCGCACATCGCCTGGCCGGCCTGGAGCCCCGTGAGCCCGTTGTAGGACCACGCCGACGCACCCGTGTAGCCGGTCGCCGCGTCGCCCTCGGGCACGATGCCAGCGAACACGACGACGCTCGAGCTCGTGCACGCGGTCGTCGACCCGCCTCCGCCCTCCCCGCCGCCGCCTTCGCCGCCCCTGCCGCCGCCGCCGCTCCCCCCCCGCAAGCAATCGCTGGGGCAGGTGTCGAGCTCGCCGCTCGTCACGCCGGCGTCGTCGCAGTCCTCACCCTCCTGCACGATGCCGTCGCCGCAGAACGGCGTGCGGCAGATGTTCGAGCAGGCGTCGTCGTTCACGGTGTTGCCGTCGTCGCACTCCTCGCCGGCGTCGAGCGCGCCATTGCCACAGAGCGCAGCGGCGTTGCACTCGCACGCTCCGAAGGAGGCGCCGTCGCTCGAGCAGACCTGCACGCCTTCGATGCCACCGGGGCAGGCGCAAGACGTCTGCTGGCCCGGGGTACAGCCGGTGTTGCTGGTGCTGGAGGTTTCTTCATCACCAGCGCAGGCAACGAAGCCAGCCGTGAGGGAGAGGGCAAGCACGAGAGAGGAGATGTGACGCATGGACGAAGTGCCTCCGCAGGTTGGAAGACCGCGAGTCTTCTTCCCAGGAGGCCAGAGCACGCGTCCTGCGTCAACGGAACTCTACAGCGAGCGCCGCTTGCGATGGAGCTGGGCAGCCTCACGCTCGCCCTCGTCGGCGCGTGCTCGTCGTGCTCGCCGTGCCCGGGGTGCTCAGAGCTTGAACATCGCCATCGCGGTCGAGCCGCTCTTCACGGTCACCGAGCGCGACTTGGAGGCGCCGGAGGAGGGCGTGCAGGTCACGTTGTAGTTGCCTGGAGGCACGCTGAGCTTCAGCGAGTTCGTCGTGCCCTTCGGCGCACCGTTGACGCTGAAGGCGCAGGTGCCGCCCGTCGCGATCGCGACCAGGGTGCCAGGGCCGTCGCCGCCGGGGCTCGGCGGGGCGGCGGTCGCCGGTGTGGTCGCTGGTGTCGTCGCGGTGGGCTTGGCCGTGGCCGTCGCGGCTGCCGTGGGGCGAGCTTCGACGGGCGCCGTCGGACGGGTGGCGGTCTTCGCCGTGGCGGCGACGGGCGCCGCGGAGGGCGCGTTCGTCGCCTCGGGCTCGGGCGACGTGGGCTCGGGCTCGGAGGGGGCCGTCGGCGCTGCGGTCGCTCCTGCCTCTGCGGTTGCTGCAGCAACGACCTGCGAGGGTGCTGCGCTCGCGCCCGGCTTCGCGGAGGCTGCTCGGCCCGCGTCGGCCGTCTCGCTCGAAGGGACGAGCAGCACCACGAGCACGATGATGAGCAGGGCGACGCTCGCCCCGCCGACCGCGTAGACGGCGACGCGCTGGTTCGACGAGCGCTTGGCCGGCAGCTCCATCTCGACCATCGTGGGCGCGCGCCGCTGCATCGCGACCTGGCTCGGGGCCTGGCCTGCTGGGCTCGCGTACGACGGCGCGTAGGCCTGCGCTGGCGCGACACCGTAGCCGGGCGCCGAAGCCGGCCCGAGCGCAGGCGAGGCGTGCGGTGCGTGCGAGCTCGAGGGCGGAGGCCCGAAGCCCAGCGAGGGCGGGGGCTGCATCGCCGGGGAGGGGCCGAAGCCAGGTGAGCTCGGCGTCGCCGCGTTCGTCGAAGGTGCCGAACGCGGCGGGTTCGGATCGATGGCCTGGAAGCTGAAGCCGAGCGCCTCCGTCTTCTCTTGCGTCAGCGAGCGAGGCGCGGGCGGCGCCTGTGCCGCTTGCGGTGCCGCTGCCTGGCGCAGAGCGTCGGACACCGACAGCGCGGTCGTCTGCTCGAAGGCGGCTGCCGACGCCACCGCTTGAGGCGGTCGCGGCGGACCAGGTGCGCGCGGCGGAGCCTTCGGTGCGGGCACCGCGGCGACGCTCACCATGCGCGTCGCGGGCTCGTCGTCCTCGTCGATCTCCTCGACCGAGCTGATCTCGAGGTCTTCTTCGGGGGCGCCGCTGAGCACCCTCACGCGCTCGACCAGCACGCGACCCTCGGGTGGGGCGAACATCAAGAGCGGGGAGGCGAGCTCGTACATCGTGGCCGGCCGCGCGTGTCGATCCTTCGCCAGGCACCGCAGCACGGCCTGCTCGAGCGCCGGCGCGACGTCGCGACGGAAGCGGCTGAGCGGCTGGGGCGTCTCGTGCGCGATGCCGACGGCGAGCGCGGCGACGTCGCCACCGAAGGGCGGACGGCCCGCGAGCATCGCGTAGAGGATCGCGCCGAGCGACCACACGTCGGTCGTCGGGTCGATGTTCTGCTCGCGGCGCATCATCTCGGGGGACGAGAAGGGAGAGAGGCCGAGCACGGCCGTCGAGGTCGCCTCAGGGGTGGCCTCGTAGGCGTCTCGGAAGAGCTTCGCCGTGCCGAAGTCGACGAGCTTCACGACGAGCGGCCCACCCCGCACGACGCTCGAGCGCTCGGCCACGAACAGGGCGTCGGTGTCGAGCTCGCGCAACAGGATGCCGTGCGCGTGCGCCTCCGCGAGCGCCTCGGCCGCCATGAGCGCGTAGCCGACGGCCTCGGCGACGGGCAGGGCGCCTCGCTCCGAGAGCAGCTGCGAGAGCGGCTTGCCCTCGACGAACTGGCGCACGAGGTAGAACGCACCGTCGGGCAGCACGCCCACGTCGATGATGCGTGCCACGTGCTCCGAAGAGAGCTTCGCGAGCACACGAGCCTCACGACGGAACTGCTCCACCGCGACCGGGTTCGCCAGCGATGGGGAGACGATGCGGATCGCGACGCGCTGCTCGAAGGCGAGGTTGTCGGCGTCGACCAGGAGCCCTCGGCCACGGCCGAGCACGGCTCGGACTCGGTACTTTCCCGCGAGCACGTCGCCCGGTCGGATCTCTTCGGCCCGCATCGATGCTTGGCGGAAGACTACGGGGGTTGAACCGTGCTTTCCAGCGCGACCTTCGCGCGCGGCCCGCAGGCTGCTCGTGAGCGTCTCGGCGCTGGCCGGTGCTCTTGCGAGGCCCCTCAGGGCAGCTTCGCCGCCGCTGCCTCGCAGCGCGCGCTCACCTCGGCGGCGTCGCGCTCGCCGACCTTCGAGATCCAGCCGAGCATGCAGCGATCCGCGTCGTCGCCTTCGTCGACCACCTTGCCGCCCTTGTGTCGCACCGTGGCGCGCGGCTTGGCGATGAAGATGAGCCGATCACCCGAGGCGCCGAGGTCCTCGATCGCTCCGGCCATCTTCTCGGGCTCGAGCGCGCACACCGACGCGAAGTTCGCGTCGAGCTCGAGCGCCGTGGTCGGCTCGCCGCCCGTGATGTTCTGCTCGTCGGGGTGGCGCAGGCCGTTGCGGCCGTAGAGCCTCATGGGGCGCTGCATGCTGCCGTGGCAGTCGAGCGTGCCGCAGCGTGCCTCGAGGTAGGGCGACACCGCCGCGCGGAAGAGCTCGGGGTCGCCGCAGACGAGCGGCTTCTGCGCGTCGAAGTCGCCCGAACAGCCTGCCGAGCCGACCGAGATGGCCGCCGCGCCGCGCGCGAGGCTCGCGCCCGCGACGTAGACGTACGGCCTCATGCTCCGCCTCCTCCTCCCGAGCCGCCGCCAGCCGAGGAGCTCGAGCTCGTGGTCGAGCTCGTGCCGCCACCCACGCCGCCCTCACCACCCGCACCGCCTCCGCTCGAGCTCGTGGAGCTGGTCGTGCTCGTGGTCGAGCTGCTCGTGGTGCCACCCGAGGGGACGCAGATGGCGCCGACGTCGGACTCGGAGACGACCACGACGCCCGCCGACGCGCGGCCCGCGCCCGTCACCGGGTCGAGGCTCGCTTCGTCGGGCAGGGAGTGGCAGCTCGCGCAGGAGCCGTCACGACCCACGATCGAGATCATGCGACGCTCGCCGGCGCGCACGGTGAGCGGGAAGCTGACGTCGCGCCAGTCCTCGTGCTCGACCCAGAAGTTTCCCGCCGCGTTCGTGCAGGCTTTCCGGGTCACCTGGCGCGAGTCGGTGACCTCCACGAGCACCTCGGGTGCGGGGAGGATCCTGCCGTCGCTCGCCTCGTAGTAGATCGTGCCGCCGACCGACATGCGCGGCTCCGCACCCTCGTAGACCGAGTGGCAGGCGAGGCAGGGCTGCCCGGCTCGATGCAGCTCGCTCGGCTCGCCCGGCTCCTCACCGAGCCCGTCGATGAGGTCCTGCGGGACGGGATCGTAGCGGCAGGCCGCAAACGTTGCTAGTGCAACGATGCCGGAGCCCAGGAGCCAGCAGATCGTCGAGCGCGTCATTCCACCAGCACCTCGAGCGTCGTCGCCGTGAAGACGCCCCATCGATCGAAGAGGTAGATGTGGTCGAGGAACTGCGTGTAGATGCCGTCGATCTGGAGCCCCGCGGTGAGCGCCTCGGTGAGCGCGTGGCGGATCGAGCCACCCACGGTGATGCCGAACAGCGGGCCGAGCTCACGATCGCCCGCGCGGTACTCGGGCAGGGTGTTGCCCTCGGGGGCCAGCGTGGCGGTGTAGGCGCGCTGCCAGAACGAGACGCCCGACTGGACGTGCGCGCGCAGGTGCGGCCCCACCTGGGTGTCGTCGAGGTCGAAGAGGAAGCGTGCGTCGGTCGTCGTGCCGAGCATGCCCCAGCTGTCGGTGTAGAGCCGCTCGTCGACCCGGAGCGTCGCCGACTCGAAGCGGTGGCGCACGCCGGCCGAGCCCGCGAAGCGCGTGCGCTCGAGCGGCAGCTGCTCGCGCGGCGCGATCGGCAGCCTGGAGCCGGCCACGAGCTCGGGCGTCGCGCCCTTCGGCACGCTGCCGGCGACGTCGGCCGAGAACATGGGCACGTGCCGGTAGGGCTTCGACTGATCGCCGCTCTCGTGCACCACGGTGACCCCGCCGAGCAGCAGCGTCTCGGCGCTGAGGACCGCCGACACACCGCCGTCGATCGTGTGCACGTCGAGGCTCTGCGAGTACTGGTCGTAGCTCGTGTCGCTCATGCCGATCGTGTCCCAGCCGTACTGGTAGCCGATCGACGGCGTCAGCCGCTTGTCGAGCACGTCGGCCGAGACACGACCGCCGACGGCGCGGCCGACGTAGTCGTTCTCCCAGGAGATGCCTGCGTTCGCGCCGACCCGCGCGAAGCCGATCTTGTACTCGCCGCCGAAGGTGCCGGCGAAGCGCCCCTGATCGAAGCGCCGCGAGGCCGTCGCCACGATGTCGGGTGAGGCGGCGGTGACGACGTCGACGAGCGCGGTGCCGCCGACGAGCCAGCCCTCGGTCGGGTTCTCGAGCGAGACCTTGATGCCCGGGGAGAGCACGTCGACGTGCGTGGTGTCGTTGTACGACGTGACCTCGACGCCGCCTCGGAAGGTGAGGCCTCTGCCCTTGCCCCCGGTCTCGAGGCACACGGCCACCTCGGCCGCGGTCTTGGCGTTCGCGAGGCAGGCCTGCACGGCGCTCGACTGCGTGCCGCCCTGCACGGCGACGTCCACGGTCACGCGCTCGCCGCGGTCGACGCGCTCGACGGTCTTGAAGTTGAACGGATAGCCGGCCTTCTTGCCGGTCACCTCGACCGTGGCTTTGCCGGGGTTCAGGGGTACGCCCTTCTTCGCGGCTTCCTTGTCGTACTCGACGCCGTCGATCTTGATGACCGCGCCGTCGACCGAGGCGGGCACGACGACCACGATGCGCGGCGTGTCGTTCTCGAGCTTCTCGACGAGCTCCGCGGCCTTCGCGGCGAGCTCGGCGTCGCCCTCCTCGTCCGCGAGGCGCTTGGCGAGCTCGGCGTCCTTTCGGGCCTCGAGCAAGAGCCCTCCGGCCTCCTCGCAGCGAGCGAGCACCAGCTTGCCGAGCGCATACTCCTCGCTCCCGAGGGAGCCGAGCATGCTGCCCATGCAGTCGCTCCAGTTTCCCCCGGCGAGCTGCGCCTCGGCGGCCCTCGCGGCCTCGAGCTGCTCGCCGCTCGGTGGGATGCGCGTCGCGCCCTTGCCCGGACCGTCCGGCGTGCGCTTGGCCTCCTTCGAGGCCTCGGCGAACACCTTCTGGACCTCTTTGTTCGCGAAGGTCGGATCGAGCTGCAGGCTCGGGTCTTCTCGCAGCGCCATCTCGAAGAGCTGCCTCGAGCGCTCGAGATCCTTCTTGCCCGTGCCGTAGAGGATGCCGAGCGTGCCGAGCAGGATGCCTCGGGTGTCGGCGGGACATGCCTTGCAGGCCGCGAGCAGCGGTCGCACGAGCTCGATGCCCTCGTCGGCGTTGCCGGCGAGCATCTTCTCCAGCGCCGAGACGGCCACCTCGACGGCCTCGTCGGCGGTGGGCTCGGCGGCGAGCGCCGAGCTAGGCCGGGCGAGCAGCGCGCCGAGCAGGAGCGAGATCACGATGAAGGCACGCCCGACGGACGAGCCCACGCGAGCGCCGAGCGGCGCGCGCGACGGGCGGTGTGGCGCCGCTTGGTGGAGCGTTCGAGGCATCAGTTGTCCGGTGCTCCACAGACGATCCACGCCTCGACGAGCCCCAGCTCTTCGGCGCTGAGCGGCCTGTCGGACACGCTGTCGTTGACCGAGGCCTTCGGCATCGGCGAGCCGCAGCTCCCGTAGGGCGGCGCAGCGGTGCCGGCCACGCGGAGGTTGCACAAGAGCTTCGACGCCTCGGGCTCGCAGGGCACGACGTAGGGCGCGCTGCCCTGGAAGACGTAACTCGTGATGGCCGCGTGCGCCGCCGCTGCCTCGGCGGGGAAGGCGAAGCCCGCGATGTCCGAGGCGTGGCAGCCGGAGGCTCCGCATGCGCCGATTCCATCGCCGAAGAGCGGCATCAGGTCGCTCGCGAAGCTCACCGCGCAGTCTGGGTCGGGCTCGCAGGTCGGGCCTCCCGTGCTGCTCGAGGTCGCGCTGACCGAGGAGCTGCCGACGACGCGCTCCGGCTCGCCGTAGAGGATCTCCTCCTCCGTGGCGCAAGCAGCGAGTGAAGCTGCGCCTCCGAGGAGGGCGCCGAGGCCGAGCGCGAGCCCCCACGACCAGGTGGGCGAGCGCAGCGGCGCTCCCCGCCCCGTGGGGAGCTCAGACCGGGATCGTGGGGGTACGGAGCGCATCGGGCAGACTGTCCAGCGCGCCATCTTTCATGGTCGCTCGGTGACTTGGCAAGGCCCTTCCGCTGGCAGCGGGCCTCGGGACGGCGCCCGAACGCGGGGGGCGCGCGATTCCTTCTGTGGGATTCTGGCCCCCGCGGGCCGAGGTCCGATAGAACTGTCTCGCCATGGCGTCCCCTCGGCCCCACCTCGCTCGCCGCATCGCGACCTTCGCCAGCGTCGGCCTCCTCGCGGGGGGTCTCGGCGCCTCGCTCCTGCTCTCCGCCGGCTGCTCCTCGCCGCCCGCGCCCGTGCAGCAGCCCAAGCCCTGCGACAAGCAGATGGTCACGCTCGACCTCTACGCGTCGGGCTCGGTGAACCCCAACGAGAACGGCAACCCCAGGCCCGTGGTCGTGCGGCTCTATCAGCTGCAGAGCGACCTCAACCTCCAGAACGCTCGCTACGACGACGTGCTGCTCCGGCCGGACGAGGCGCTCGGCAAGGACATCATGAAGGTCGACGAGGTCACCGTGTTCCCGAACGACCACCTCGAGGTGAAGTTCGAGCGCATGAAGGAGGCCGCCTTCCTCGGAGGGGTGGCGCTCTTCCATGGCCCGAAGGGCCAGTCCTGGAAGACCTTCTACGAGTTCCCGCTCCCGCCGGGCGAAGCGAGCTGTGGCAACCGCGCCGCGGACGCCGGCGCCAGCGCGGACCCGCGAACCGCGTTCTTCCTGGATGGGGCGAAGATCGACAACGGCGGCCAGTACGACGAGTCGATGTTCCCGAATGCCCGCCCGATCCGCAAATTGACCCTGCCGAAGGGCGGCGTCGGAAAGTAGTACGCGTCGGCACTCGCGTCGCCGGGCGTACCTCTGTTACATGTAGCCACGCTCGATGATGCAGCCGCGCAAACTCGTCTGGACCGAGGGGCTTTTCATGACCCCTCAGCACCTCCAGCAGTGCGACCAGTACCACGAGGCGCTCGTGCACGCTCGCGTGCACGCGATCGTCCCGTACGACTGGGGAATCCGTGAGGTGCAGTTCGACGAGCGTGCGCTCACGGCGGGGCAGGTGCGCCTCACGAAGTGCCACGGCGTCTTCCCGGACGGCACGGCCTTCTTCATCGGCGAGCCCGGAGAAGACCAGGTCGAGGCGAGGCCGCTCGAGGGAGCGTTCCCCGCGGCGCTCGAGTCGCTCGACGTCTTCCTCGCGGTGCCGAACCAGCGCGACACCGCGGCGAACGTCGCGATGGACCCGGCCAAGTCCGGCCCCGCGCAGCGCTTCGTCGCCTCGCAGGTCACGGTGCCGGACGTCAACACCGGCCGCAACGACACGGTGATCACCTGGGGGCGCCACCAGCTGCGCATCCTCTACGGCACCGAGCCGCGCGACGCCTACCAGACGATCCGCATCGCGCAGCTCGTGCGCGACCGCACCGGCGCCATCGTCATCAAGAAGGCCTGCATCCCGCCGGTGCTGCGCATCGGCGCGAGCGAGCAGCTGATGAGCGGCATGCGCCGCCTCCTGTCGGCGATGGTCGGCAAGCAGAAGGCCCTCTCGGAGGGCCGCCGCATGCGCACGGCGGCCTCGGTCGACTTCCAGGCCTCCGACATCGCGAAGTTCTGGATGCTGCACACGCTGAACAGCTTCATCCCGGCGACCTCGCACATGGTCGATCACGGCGACACCCACCCCGAGCAGACCTTCCTCATGCTCGCGTCGCTCATCGGGGAGCTCTGCACCTTCTCGCCCGATGGCGACCCCACCTCGATCCCCAAGTTCAACTACCTCGAGCTGGGCGACGTCTTCGAGCCGGTCTTCGATCGCGCGCTCTCGCTCATCCAGAGCGTGCTCGCCGAGAACTACGTGGTCGTGCCGCTCGAGAAGCGCGACGACGGCATGTACCTCGGCAAGTTCGAGGACCCGAAGCTCCCGCGCACGCACGAGTTCTTCCTCGAGGCGAAGGGCATCGACGAGGCGACGCTGCGCGAGCGCCTCCCGAGGCTGCTCAAGGTCGGGTCGTGGACCCAGATCGGCTACATCCTGAACGCCGCCATGCCCGGTGTGAGGGTCGCGGTCGAGTACCGACCGCCCGGCGCCATCCCGATCAAGCCCGGTCTGGTGTACCTGCGGGTCGATCAAGCTGGCGATTATTGGAACGACATCCTCGGGTCTGGCACGATCGCCATCTACCAGCCGATCGACCCCCAGAAGGTCGACCTCCGGCTCATCGCGGTCCAAGCACAGAAATGAGCTCCTTCCCCCTCGTTCTCGCACTCTCGCCTGCGCCCGCGCAGGGGCTGGTGCCGGGGCGGGCGGGGCGAGCCTACGATTGAGGAGTCGGCTCCATGAGCATGTCGCAGACGATGTATTGGGTTTGCGCGGATGTGCTTTCGCTCATCCTCCAGCTCCGCAATTCGCGCGATCTGCCCGCCCCCGACATCCTGCAGCGCCGCGTGCTCGGCTTGTTCGACACGATGATGCAGAACGGGCGTGAGCAGCGCATCCCCGAGCAGGACATGATCGACGCGAAGTTCGCGCTGTCGGCCTTCGCCGACGAGATCATCTACCACTCGACCTGGCCGGGGAAGACGCAGTGGCTGAGCAACCCGCTCCAGCTCCAGTTCTTCGGCATCAACACCGCCGGCGACGGCTTCTTCGTGAACCTCGACAACCTGCATGGTCAGCGAGGGCGAAACCACGTGGCGCAGATCTACTTCCTCTGCCTCGCGCTCGGCTTCCAGGGCAAGTACCGCCTGCGCAACCAGGAGGGCCTCGCCCAGGTCGTCGAGGGGCTCGGCAACTACGTCGCCGTGCAGGAGGGAGGGGGCGACCTGCTCGCCCCCAACGCCGAGCGCAAGGACGCCGGCGGCGGCGCCGTGCGCCGCGAGCTGCCCTTCGTCGCCATCGCCGTAGGCATCTTCGCCTTCGCGTTGCTCGTCGTGATCGTCCTCAAGATCGTCATCGGCCTCTCGGCCGACGGCACGGTCGAGACGATCCAGAAGCTGCTCGGCGGCTGAAGGCCGTCACCCAGGTCCGGGCCGGGACCGAGCTGGGCCAGGGTCGGGCCCGAGAGAGGCGCGCGTCGCGGGAGCTTCCCGGCGCGCGCTTCGTCTTTCGGCGCCCGTCGAGTTGGGTCTAGTCTCGCAAAAGTTGGCTACACGGGTGGAGGGCCGCCATCATGCAGGCAGGCTCACCATACCGTGGTCGACGGGGGTTGAGCCCGACCCCCGTCGCTCCACCGGAGGCGCTCTCGCATGTGGCTGTGGATTTTCGGCGTCCTCGTCATCCTGGCAGTCTGGACGACCTGGCTCCTGTTCCCCCCGCCCGAGCTCGGCGGCGAGGATCCGTTCCCTACCTGGATCCCCGTCTCCGTCACGCTCGTGGTGCTGGCCGTGCTGGTCGGCCTCTGGGCCATCCGGCGCATCCGAGCTGCGCGCGCAGCGCGTGCGCTCGAGAAGGCGATCGCCCAGCAGGCGCAGGAGCAGGCGCTCGCGGCCAAGCCTGAGGACCGCGAGGAGATCCAGGCGCTGCACAAGCAGTTCAACGAGGGCATCGCCTCGCTGAAGCGCTCCAAGCTGGGCGGTGGCCGCACGGGCGACCAGGCCCTCTACGAGCTGCCCTGGTACGCGATCGTCGGCCCCCCGGGAGGCGGCAAGACGACGGCGTTGCGCCACTCCGGCCTGCAGTTCCCGTTCCTCGATCCCTCGGGTGGCGGCGTGCGCGGCGTCGGCGGCACGCGCAACTGCGACTGGTGGTTCACGAACGAGGCCATCCTGCTCGACACGGCAGGTCGCTACACGACCGAGAGCGACGACCGCGACGAGTGGATCGCGTTCCTCGAGCAGCTCGTGAAGTACCGCGAGGAGAAGCCGCTCAACGGCGTGCTCGTCGCGGTGCCGGTCAACGAGTTGCTCGACGCCTCCGAAGACGGCGTGCAGCAGATGGCGTCGAAGATCCGCGCGCGCATCGACGAGATGCAGTCGACGCTCAAGATGACGTTGCCGGTCTACGTGCTCTTCACGAAGACCGATCTCGTGTCGGGCTTCGTCGAGTACTTCGGTGACCTGAAGAAGAGCGATCGTGGTCAGCCCTGGGGCGCGACCTTCCGGATCGACGAGCCGAAGACCGAGCCCGGCGCGCTCTTCGAACGCGAGTTCGACGTGCTCGTCGAGCGCCTGCACACGCGCGTCATCAAGCGCCTCTCCGGCGAGCGGAACCGCTCGGTCAAGGAGAAGGTCTACAGCTTCCCGCTCGAGTTCGCGGCGACCAAGCGCAACCTCGCCGACTTCATGGCCGCCACCTTCGCGCCCTCGGGCTCGGGCGCGACGCCGCTGCTCCGTGGCTTCTACTTCACGAGCGGTACGCAGGAGGGCAAACCCCTCGATCGCGTCGTGGGCGCCATGGGCCGTGCCTTCGGCCTGAAGGGCTCGATCAACGAAGAGGAGACGGGCAGCAAGGAGGCGCGCAGCTACTTCCTCCGCGACGTCTTCCTCCAGATCGTCTTCCCCGATCAGAACCTCGCCGACCTCAGCGAGATCGAGGTCCGCCGCCGGCGCTTCCAGAAGCTCGCGATCGCGGCGGCGGCGCTGCTCGTCGGCCTGCTGCTCGCGGTGCCCGCCGTCTTCTCCTACCTCAACAACCGCGAGCTCGTCGCCGAGACCGATCGCATCAGCCTCGCCGCCGCCCAGATCGACTGGAAGGGCGGGGGAGACACGGTCGCGAAGGTGCAGCGCCTCGACGAGATGCGCAACCACCTCGAGAAGCTCAAGACCTGGAAGGACGACGGCCCGCCGGTCAGCTACACGTGGACGCTCTACCAGGGCGACAAGCTCTTCGAGCCGCTGAAGAAGCAGTACATCGCGGCGCTCGACGCGGGCTTCGTGAAGCCGGTGCGCGAGAAGCTCGAGGACAAGCTGCGCAACGTCACGGGCGACCCCTACCTCGCCGACTACAACGCGCTGAAGTCCTACCTCTTGCTCGGCGAGAACGAGCGCAACCGTCTGGCCGACCCCGAGATCGAGCGTTACGAGGTGGGCCAGCTCACCCAGGTGTGGGGAGAGCAGCTGCTCTCACAGAGCTCGCTCGCCGAGGCCGACCTGAAGGCCCGTCTCGCGCCGCACACCGAGTTCTACACGCGCCTCCTGCGCGACAACGACACCGGCGCCGTCCAGCTCGACCTGCCGCTCGTCGAGTCGGCCCGCGAGCGGCTGCGCGGAGCCAACCCGATCAAGGCCTACTACGAGCTCTTCGTCATCGCGCTGATCGACGAGAAGATCGACAACACCGCCGACGCGAGCTTCGACAACCTCAAGTATCCGCCGGTCACGGTGGCGCAGGTGTTCGAGGATCGGCCGGAGGCGCTCACGATCGTGGGCAGCAAGAGGCGCGCGCTCGAGGGCAAGTACCAAGAGGTGCGTGGGCCCTTCACCGCCGAGGGCTTCAAGGCGGTCGATCAGCGCCTGAAGGACGGCGCTTCACTCCTCGAGCGCGAGGCCTGGGTCGTGCCCTACACGGCGCAGGAGAAGACGCAGCAGGACAACATCAACAAGGCCCTCGCGCGCGTGCGTGAGCGCTACGAAGACGAGTACATCTCCGAGTGGCGCCAGTTCTTCCGCGATCTCGACGTGAAGATGCCGCAGAACAACCGCGAGTCGATCGACGAGTTCCGCATCCTCGCGACGCCGGACTGGCCCTACGAGCGCCTCCTGCAGACGCTCGCCGACAACACGCAGTTCGAGGATCCGAACAAGCAGAAGCTGGGCTCGCTCGCGGCCGATGGCGGTGTCATCGACCAGATCCAGAGCCGCGTGCGGCGCCGCATCGAGTCGAAGGCCGGCGTGCGCCTCGACGAGCTGCAGCAGGGCAAGGGCGTCTCCAGCCAGGAGCGCATCGCGCGGAGCTTCCAGTCGATGGTGCGCTTCGGCATCCCGCAAGCCTACGTGCCGCCTCCGCCCACCTCGGATGGCACCGCGCTCCCGCCCAAGCTGCCGCCGGATCCGGAGCTCGGCAAGTACGTCGCGCACCTCGAGCAGCTCTCCAGCGAGATGACCATCGTGGAGGAGGGCCCGCCGAACACCGACACGAAGTCGGCGACGGAGCTCTTCGAGAAGGCCGTCAAGGACAGCGAGCAGATGCTGCTCAAGATGGACAAGCTCGGCCAGGAGCTCATGGAGCCACTGCTCATGAACCCGCTCCGCCAGGGCTACCTCGCGATGATGAAGGGCGCCGGCGGCGCGGCGAGCGGCCTCTGGGAGGTCATGGTCTGGCCGCACTACCGCGACAAGATCAAGGACCGCTACCCCTTCAACATGGCCGCGAAGCGCGACGCCTCCTACGAGGACATGGTCGCCTTCTTCAAGCCGAACGAGGGCGTGCTCTGGGGCTTCTACGACGGCTACCTCGCGGGCATGCACCGCAGGCAGAACCACGACTACATCCCGCTCGCGCACCTGCAGGGGCGCGCGAAGGGCAAGCCCTTCACGCCCTTCAACCCGCTCATGTACAACTGCCTCAAGCGCGCCGACGAGATCACCGATGCGCTCTGGCCGGGGCGGACGGGTGAGGAGCCGAACGTCGTCTTCCTCATCAACCTGAAGACGGTGAGCCCCGTCGTGAGCGACGTCATCTTCGAGGTCGACGGCCAGACGCGGAAGTACCGCAACGAGAAGGAGTACTGGTACCAGTTCAAGTGGCCCGGCACCGACGCTCGCGGCGCGCGCATCCAGGTCCGTGGCGCTGGTGGCCTCGACGAGGAGATCCGCCGCGACGGCCCCTGGGGCATCTTCCGCCTCTTCGAGTCGGCCGACGAGATCACCGCCGTGAAGGGCAGCGATCAGGAGTTCCTCGTCACCTGGCAGATGACCGCGCCGCCGGTGTCCGTCACCATGCAGGTCCGGCCTCGCCGCGGAAACCACCCGTTCCCGCTGAGCTTCTTCCGCGGGATGAACTGCCCGCCGAGCATCGGCGACAAGTTCGGCGGCGGCAAAGACAAGGGCTGAGCAGCCCAGACGGGGTGGGGCCTCCACGGCGACCGCCCTTGCGACCTGCGCCCGACCCGGCCCTGGCCCTCGCCAGGGCTCGGCTCGGGCGCTCGGCGTTCTTGCGCTCTGCGTGCTCTTGCGCGGCGTTCGCGCGCAGCCGGCTTCCGCTCCTTCGCCTTGATCCCTTCTCCAGCGGACGCGTTGCAGTGTAGCCTCGCCCCGGTGGTGATGTTCTGGCGCAAGAAGAAGTCTGCCGGCCCTCCCTTCGTGGGCTGCTTCGGCAAGCTGCCCGCCACTGGCGACTTCATCCGGCACAACGGCGCCGGTGAGGAGCTCGCCCAGCTGGATCAGTGGCTCGGCGGCGCGATGGACTTCGCGCAGCGCAGCCTCGGCGAGGGATTCGAGGAGTCGTACACGCGCTCGGTGGGGCTCTTCATCTTCCGACCCGAGTCGAAGAGCGAAGACGGCCCCTCGCGTGGGCTCGTCGGCGCTTGGGCCGCGAGCGGCGACAAAGCCGGCCGCCTCTACCCGATGATCGTGTTCGCCTCCTACGACTACGGCCAGCTCTGCGCGACCGGCGCGGCGCTGCCCGTCGCGCTGTGGCGCTTCCTCACGAGCGCCTACGAGGTCGCGACGCAGGGCCGAGCATGGACGGTGGAGGCCTTCGTCGATCGCGTCTCGCGCATCGAGCTGCCTTCGCTCGACGACCCGGAGGCCGCGAGCGCCAGCTACCGACGCTGGCTCGCCGAGAACCAGATGAAGGCCCTCTGGGAGACCGGCTTCGGCAGCGACGCGAGCCGCTACTGGGTGCTCGCCAACGTCGCCGAAGCGGTGGAGCCCTTCAAAGGGCAGGAGCTGCCGGCGACGGGCCTCGCCCTGCGCCTGCCCGTGGGCGCCGGCGACGCCTACGCCACGGCCGTCTGGCTCGACGTCGTGCTGCGGCTCTCCGGCTGGAAGCACACGCTCGTCAACACCTTCTGGACGCCGCAGCAGACGGCGCTCCTACACGTTGGCCCTCCACACATCGGCTCCCTGCGCGAGATCCTCGCGCCGACCGGCTCCGCGGAGCACGTCGCCGAGCTCTGTGGCATCCCCACCTTCGACGAAGCGACGGCGCGCACGCGCCTCCGCCCTCAGCTCGTGAACGCGGTCGAGAAGGTGGAGCAGCCCATCGCCGGCTTCCTGGCTTCGCTGGGGCAATGACGCTCGAAGCTTCGCGTCTCGAGCCTCCGAGATCGAGCCTGTCGTCGCAACGGCCCCGCGAGCTCGGCTCGGCAGCGGGCGCCTCGTGCTCGTCGCTGCGAGCGTCGCTCGTCTCCCAGATAGTCGCCGCGGGGGACTTCCGCTCGACTGCCCCCTTCTCTATTCTCCCGCCCGCATGAGCGCAGACGACGTCCTCGCCGCGGTACGAACGAAGCTCGAGCCCCTGCTCGCTCCGATCAACGGCGGCGTGGGCGACGACATCTCGTACGACGAGGCCTTCGAGGCGGTAAAGAACGAGATCGACAAGCAGAACTCCTTCGATGGCGGCACGATCGACTGGTCGACGATCCAATCGAATTCCGAGTCGCTGCTCGAGGATCGCAGCAAGGACTTCCGCGTCGCGCTCTACTGGGCGGCGTCGCGCGCGCAGAGCAAGTCGACCTCGGGCGTGCTCGAGGGCATCGTGCTGCTGCTCGATCTGTCGAAGGCCTTCTGGAACGACATGTATCCGGCGCTGAAGCGCCCCAGAGCGCGCGGCAACCTCTGCGCCTGGTATGCCGAGCTCACCGGCCCCGTCATCCAGGGCCTGTCGCCCCAGCCCGCCGAGCGCGGCGCGGTCGACGCGCTCGACAAGGCCTTCAACGAGCTCGACGGTCTGCTCGCCGAGGGCCTCGGTGAGGCCTACCCGGGCATGATGCAGATCCGCGACTCGGTGCGCGGGCTGCTGCACC
>CALKVW010000084.1 GCA_938004785.1 uncultured Polyangiaceae bacterium | reverse complement strand
GCTCAAGATCTTCATCGAGCGCGGCGTGAAGCGCTACCGGGCCTCGAGCCTCTACCTCGGCGAAGGAGCGCTCGTGCCCGAGCTCGCGACGGGCCCCGAACCCAGCGAGGCGCCCATCGCCCGAGAGCCCACACCGAGGCCCGCTCCACCGCCGAGCTCCCCGCCGAAGAACGCGCCGCCCAAGGGGCGCTCCTCCAAGAAGCGGCGCTGAGCGAGCGCTGGGGCCGCCGTCTCGGTCGAAGCGCGGGCTCGGCCGAAGAGCGCGTTCAGCCGAAGACCGCGCCGAGCAGCCACATCGAGCCGGCGGCGATCGCCGCGGCGGCGGGGATGGTGAGCACCCAGGCGGTGACGATGTTGCCGGCGACGCCCCAGCGCACCGCGCTCACGCGCTTGCTCGCGCCGACGCCCATGATGCAGGCGTTGATGCAGTGGGTGGTCGACAGCGGGATGCCGAGCGAGCTGCCGAGCAGGATCGTGGCCGCGCCGCTCGTCTCCGCCGCGAAGCCCTGCAGCGGCGTGATGCGGATGATCTTCGTGCCCATCGTCTTGATGATGCGCTTGCCACCACCCATCGTGCCGAGCGCGATCGCAGCCGCGCAGGAGAAGATGACCCAGGTGGGCACGTGCCCGTCGGAGGCAGGCGCCATCCAGGCCGGCAGCCTGCTCGAGCCCTCCGAGGCGACGTAGGACACGAGCGCGAGCGTCATGATGCCCATGCTCTTCTGCGCGTCGTTCGAGCCGTGCGCGAAGGCCATCGCGCTCGCGGAGCAGAGCTGTAAGAAGCGCGCCCCCTTGTTGACCTTGCGCGGCACGAAGCGGCGCACGATCCAGAGGGTGCCCACCATCACGACGAAGGCCAGCGCGAAGCCGAAGGCCGGGCTCACGACCAAGGGCACGAGCACCTTCTGCACGAGCGCGCTCCACTTGAAGTGGTCGAGGCCTGCGTGCGCGACGACCGCGCCGGCGAGGCCTCCGATGAGCGCGTGCGAGGAGCTCGAGGGGATGCCGTACCACCAGGTGATGAGGTTCCACGCGGATGCGCCGATGAGCGTCGAGAGCACCACGAGCTGGGTGACGTCGCCCGCGTCGGCGAAGCCGCTGGCGATCGTCTTGGCGACGGCCGTGCCCGTGATCGCGCCCACGAAATTCAAGACGCCCGCGAGCAGGACCGCCGTGCGGATGGGCAGCACGCCCGTCGAGACGACGGTGGCGATCGCGTTGGCGGCGTCGTGGAAGCCGTTGATGTAGTCGAAGACGAGCGCCAGCGTGAGCACCAGGATGAGCACCACGAAGGCGTCAGCCATGTTTCACCGCCAGGTTGGCGAGGTACTCGGCGGCGTCTTCGCAGGTGTCGATCGCGCTCTCGAGGATCTCGTTGACCTCCTTGCGGCGGATGAGCTCGCGCGGGTCGGTCGGCCCGTCGGGGCCGAAGAGCGACTTCATCGTCTCGCGGTAGATCTCGTCGCCCTCCTTCTCGAGCGTCTTCACCTCGCGCACGGCCGCGCGGATCGTCTCGAAGTCGTGCTTGCGCAGCGCCGGCAGCGTGTCGGCGAGCACCTTCGTCGTCTTCTCGAGGATCTGCATCTGGCGCTTCGCCGCGGGGCTCGGCTCCTTCATGTGGAACATGTCGAAGGCGCTCGCGGTCGCGTAGGCGCGGTCGAGGATGTCGTCGAGCAGCGTGGAGAGGCGGTGGATGTCCTCGCGGTCGAGCGGCGTGACGAAGGTGGCGGCGAGCGCGTCCTCGAGCTCGTGGCTCACGCGATCGGCGGCCTTCTCGATGGCGTGCACCTCGGGGCGCACCTCCGAGACGGGTCGGCTCTCGAGATCGCGGAGCTTGATGGCGCCCTCGTGCCCGAGCAGCGCCTGCTTCTCCAGAAAGTCGAAGAAGTGCTCTTCCTTCGGCAAGACGAGGCGGATGAGATCCTGGATGCCCATGTGCGTGGGCGCCGGGTACCACCTCCCGAGTCCGGGAACCAGCGCAGGCCGAGCGCGTCACCGCAACGTCACACGTTCCCCAACGGCAGCCCCCTCGGACTAGCATCGAGGGCGTGAGCGAGAGCACGCGCCCCAGCCACGACGGCGACGACGAGGACGAGGGATCCCCGCCCAGCCGCCATCAGATCCCGCGCGACCAGCCCGGCGCCTCCCCCGGCACGCTGCGCATCGAGAGCGACGTACCGCCGGAGATCCACCTCGTCGACTACTCCGAGGCCCACCTCACCGAGCGGCGGCTCTCGAGCATCGAGGAGGCCCGGCCCTTCCTCGACGACCCGAAGAGCATCACCTGGCTCGACATCCGCGGCATCGGACACACCCCGACCTTCGAGCGCATCGGAGAGCTCTTCAGCATCCACCCGCTCGCGCTCGAAGACGTCGTCAACGTGCCCCAGCGCCCCAAGAGCGACGTCTTCCCCAAGCAGCAGGTGATCGTCACGCGCATGGTCTCGCTCGACGCGCACGCCGTGGAGAGCGAGCAGATGTCGATCGTCTTCGGTCCTGGCTTCGTGCTCAGCGTGCAGGAGGAGCCGCGCATCGACTGCCTCGATCCCCTTCGCAGGCGCCTGCGCAGCGGCCGCGGCAAGCTCCGGATCTCCGGCTCGGACTACCTCGCCTACGCCCTGCTCGACGCCGTGATCGACGGCTTCTTCCCCGTGCTCGAGCACATGGGCGAGCGCCTCGACGAGCTCGAGCTGCGCATGCTGCAGGGAGGCACGACGACGCCCTCGGAGGTCTTCGAGATCAAGCGCGAGCTCTTGCAGCTGCGCCGTGCGATCTGGCCGCAGCGCGACCTCCTGAGCAACCTGCTGCGAGAAGACTCGCCCTTCCTCACCGCGGAGACGCGCCTCTACCTGCGCGACACCTACGACCACGTCGTGCAGATCATGGACATGGTCGAGAGCTTCCGCGAGCTCGCGTCGAGCCTCATGGATCTCCTGATGACGACCGCCTCGCAGCGCCTCAACGAGGTGATGAAGGTGCTCACGGTGCTGTCGACGGTGTTCCTGCCGATGACCTTCGTGGCCGGCGTCTACGGCATGAACTTCGACACCTCGAAGTCGCCCTTCAACATGCCCGAGCTGGGTTGGTCCTGGGGCTACCCATTCTCGCTCGCGATCATGGCGCTGAGCGCGCTCTCGCTGCTCTTCTACTACCGCTCTCAGGGCTGGATCGGCAAAGAGGGTGATCGCTACGAGCGGGCCTTCGCCAAGCTGCGCGGCGTGCGACGGCGCGCGCGCAAGCTCGGCCGGCGCCGAGGCAAGGCCTGAGACGCACACGGCGAGGCGGCTTGCTCGCGCAGAGGTGGACCGCTACGGTGCGAGGGCTCACGAAACCGACGCCCATCGGGGCGCCTGTCCGGAACCCTCCGAGGCCCCCATGTTCGACCGCCATCACGCCAGCGCCACGCGCGCTCGGCCCGTCGTGTCCAGCGCCCCTTCCCCCTGCTCGCCGCAAGAGGGAGCCCTGCGATGAGCCTCGACAGCTGCGCGGTCTGCGGCGGCGACGGCCGCCTCTCCAACTCCTTCGGTAGCCAGGCGCGCTGCCCCTCCTGCCACGGCACGGGCCGCCGCTCCGACGAGGGTGGCATGCGCGACGTGACGAAGACCAAACCCTCCCACCATCGCGGCGCGAACGCCTCGGCGACGCCCGTGAAGCAGACCGCGCCGGAGACCGCCGAGGGCAAGCGCCTCGCTGGCGAGGTAGAAGCCTGCGCGACGATCTCGAGCGACACCAAGGCGCGCCTCGTGCGCGAGATCATGGAGTACGAGGGCAGTCACGGCAAGTGCACCGACACCTTCGCGAAGAAGGTCCGTCGTCAGCTGCGCGCGCCGAGCTGAGCGCCTCGCCCGAGTCGCGCGGACGCGGGGCGCGAGCCCGCGTCAAAGCGCCGGCCGCGGGTTCACGAGCACGTGGCTCGGATCGCCGCAGATCACGACCGGCGCAGGGCTCAGCGAGGGGTGCTCCTTGCGGAAGGCCTGCGCGACTTCATTGCAGGTCCCACCGTGCCCGCACTGCACGGTGTAGGCCGCCGTCGGCCCGCCCCGGTAGGTGTGGCGCACGTCGAAGCGTGTGAACGCCACCTCGTCGACGCGGTTCACCGGCGCCTCGCCGACGACGCGCCACTTGGGCTCCGCCGCGACGAGCTTGCGGATGAGCGCCCAGCGCTCGGCCTCGGCATTGCCGTCGCCGGTGAGCAGGAGCGCGGTCGCGGACGAGCAGGTGGGGTTCGCCTCGGTCACACCCGCGCCCTCGGCGGAGGCCAAGCCGGCGAAGGCGACGGCGGCGACCGAGAGGGCGGCGGCGGGGACGGGAGCGTGCGTGCGGGGCTTCACGCTGGCCACCTACGCTCCACGAGGCCCGGAGCTTCCCGCCCCACCCCGAGCCCGGCTCCACGGAAGCTCCACGCGGAAGCGCGCTGCCGGCCACGGGCGTTCGGCACGATGAAGCCATGCCCAAGCTCCGCGTCGCGCTCTGGTCCCTCGCCATGCTCGTCGGTGTCGTCGTGCTCGACAGGCTCACGCTCCACCTCGGTCTGCTCGCCTGGCTCGGCAGCTTCGAGCTCGTGCACGTGGTCGCGCACATGGGCCTCTATGGCACGCTCATGGCGCTCTGCCTCGCCGCCCGCATCTCGCCCTGGCGCAGCGCTTCGTTCACGATGCTCGTCGCGGCGCTGCAGGAGGGCGTGCAGGTCTACAAACGCGATCGGGTGCCCTCGATCGCCGAGGCCTTCGATCTGGTGGTCGACGCCGTCGCCGTGCTGGCGGTCCTTTGGCTCTGGCGACGGCGCGCCGCGCGCTCAGACGCCGCGGCTCTGCCCGCCGTCGACGACGATGCTGGTGCCGGTGATCCAGCTCGCGCGCGCTGAGGCCACGAAGGCGATCGCATTCGCGACCTCCTCGGCGGCGCCGAAGCGCCCCCAGGGCAGCTCGTGCTTCAGCATGCGCTCGATGAGCTCCGGGTGCGTCGTGCGGCGTTTGTCCCACGAGCCGCCCGGGAACATGATCGAGCCCGGCGCGACGGCCACGACGCGGATCTTCTTCGGTGCCAGATCGACGCCCATCTCCTTCGCGAGCGAGGCCAGCGCGCCCTTCGCCGCCGTGTAGGGCGCGCTCGTACAGTACTCGAGCCCGCAGATCGAGCTCACGAACACGATGCAGCCGCCGCCCGAGGCCTCGAGCGGGGCGAGGGCGGCGCGGCTGCACCACACGGCGCTCATCAGGTTCAGATCGAGCACCCTGGCCCATGCCTCGTCGTCGGCCTCGTCGAAGGCGCCCGAGCCCACCGAGCCACCGACGTTGTTCACGAGCACGTCGAGCCCACCGAGCGCCTCGGCGGCGCGCGCCACGACCTCGTTCGCGCCCTCGCGTCGCGACACGTCGCAAGCGATCGCCTGCGCGCGCCCCCCCGCGGCTTCGATGGTCGCCACGACCTCGGCGAGCTCCGCTTCGCCGCGCGCCGCCACCGCCACGTGGGCGCCCTCCGCCGCGAGCACGAGCGCCGTCGCGCGCCCGATGCCGCGGCTGCCGCCGGTGACGAGCGCTTTCTTCCCACGGAGACCGAGATCCATGGCGCGCAGGCTACATCGATCTGCGCGGGAGCGGCTCGCCCGCTCCGCGTGCCCGATGCCGCGGCTAGGCGCGCTTGCGCGCCACGAAGGCCGCGATGCGCTCGATCGAGTCCAGGTTCTCCGGCACCATCTCGGCGTCGGCCACCTCGAGCCCGAAGCTCGTCTCGAGGAAGGAGATGATCTCGAGCACGCCGGTCGAGTCGATGATGCCCTGATCCAGGAGCGAGGCGTCGTCGGCCAGCGACGAGGGCTCGGCCACGTAGAAGTTGCTCGTGACGAATTCTCTGACCTGTTGCTTGGTGTCCATCAGCGCTCCGTTCCGCGTCCCGCGGTACACCCTCAGGCGAGGCCCGTCTTCTTGATCTTGCCGGTGTCCGTCTTCGGTAGCTCGGCGACGAGCTCGACGTACTTCGGCACGCAGAAGCTCTCGAGCCGCTCCTGACAGGCGCGCAGGAGGTCTCGCTCGCTCAGCGTGGCCCCCTGCTCGAGCACGACGAAGGCCTTGATCGCCTGGCCGAGCAGCTCGTCGGGCACGCCGATGACGGCGGCCTCCTTGACCCCCGCGACGTCGAACAGCACGTTCTCGACCTCCTTGGGGGCGACCTTCTCGCCGCGCGTCTTGATGATGTCGTCCATGCGACCCACGAAGTAGAGGTAGCCCTCCTCGTCGAGCCTGCAGTAGTCGCCCGTGTAGAGCACCTGCTCCCCCGGCAGAGGGCCGGGCTTCAGGCGCTTCGCAGTGGCCTCGGGTTTCTCCCAATAGCCCTTCATCACCGTGGCACCTCGGATGACGAGCTGCCCCACGACGTCGGGGCCCACCTTCTGCCCCTGCTCGTCGACGATCCAGAGCTCGGTGTTGGGAATGGCGATGCCGACGCTCGTGGGTTTGCGCTCGAGATCCTCCGGAGGAAGGAAGGAGCAGCGTTTGCACTCGGTGAGGCCGTACATCGAATAGATCTTCGCGCCCGGGAAGATGTGCCGCAGCGCCTCGATGTGCTTGATCGGGAGCGCGGCCGCCGTATTCGTCACGTAGCGCACCTTCGAGAGGTCGAAGTCGCCGAGGTTCTTCATGCCTGCGAGCACGGCGAAGATCGTCTGCACCCCGGGGAAGCCCGTGACGCCCTCCTCGGCCACGACCTCGAGCACACGCACCGGGAAGGCGAAGGAGCGCTCGAGCACCAACCTCGCCCCCTCTCGGAAGGCCATGATCATCTGGTAGAGGCCGTAGTCGAAGGCCAGCGGCAGCACGCCCAGGATGACGTCGCTCTCGAGCAGCTCGAGGTAGGCGCTGATCGACGTGGCCGCCGTCAGCATGTTGCGGTGCGTGAGCATCACGCCCTTCGGATCGCCCGTGGAACCGGAGGTGTAGACGATGGCCGCCAGATCGACGTCGATGCGGCTGCGCCGTGGCGGCCCGTCGGCGCTCTCCAGGGCCTCGGACCAGCGCAGCACCCCCTCGGGCAGCGCGCCGCCTCGGGCGGCAGGCTCGTCGGAGGTGATCACGAGCTTCAAGCTCGGGCTGTCGGCGAGCCCTCCCCACACACCCAGGAGGCGCGTCTCGGTGATGAGCGCGGTGGGCCGGCAGTCCTCGATGAGGTAGCGGAGCTTGTCGACCTTCGTGAGCGGATTGACGACCGACACGACGGCGTTGGCCTTCAGCACGGCCCAGAAGGCGACCACGGTCTCGACCGTGTTGTCGGCGTAGACGATGACGCGATCGCCGCGCGCGACCCCGCGGCTCGCGAGCGCAGCGGCGAGCGCGTCGGAGCGCAGGTCGAGCTCGCGGTAGCTCAGGCGCTGCCCTTGGCAGACGAGCGCGATCTTGTCCGGCAGGCGCCGCGCCGAATGGGTGAGGTAGTCGTGCAGGAGCGGCACTGCACCGTGGATTCCGTGCATCTACGACTCCGTTCCGCGCACCCGGTCCACGTCGGTCTTGATCACCGCGGGAGGCTCGGCGTCCGGCCGGCTGCGCACGTGTTGATGGTGGAGCAGCTGCGTCGACAAAACCCCCACCAGGGCCATGTTGTCGGCGTTGGAGAACTGCCCGCGCCCGGCCAGGGTGCGGCACTTGCGCCACAGCTGCGCGACTGCCGCCGGCTCGAAGACGCCCGCCGCGCGCACGTGGTGCTCGCTCATCATCTGCTCGACGTAGTCGGGGACCTGCGCGCCGACGAAGGACAGCGCGTCGGGCGCGCGATAGGGCTGCTTGGGCCTCGCGAGGATCGCGTCTGCGACCAGCCCGCGCGCGGCCGACTTCAGCACGTGCTTCTCGTCCAGGACGCGCAGCTTGTAATCGTCGGGGAGCGAATCGGCGAGCGCGACGACCTCCCGATCGAGGAAGGGGAAGCGCCCCTCGACCGAGTTGGCCATGAGCATGCGATCGCCTTGCGAGGAGAGCAGATAGCCCGAGAGCAGGGTGCGGATCTCGATGTATTGGTCCTGCGCGAGCGGCCGCCAGCGCGAGAACTCGGGGGGCAGGGTGCCGAGAAAATCGGCGATGACGTCTCTCTCGGCGAGCTCGGCGCGCAGCGCGCCGCTGAAGAGGCGCTTCAGCGCGGTCGTGGTGCTCCAGCGCGTGTCGTGGGCGAAGCCAGGCAGGTTCGCCTTGTCGAGGTTGCGCCCGAAGAACTGCTTCGCCATCGCCTGCTGAGCGACCGGGGAGCGCGTGAGGTAGGGGTAGAGCCGCTCGAGCGCGCGTGGGCGCAGCTGGCTCTCGGGGTGGCGCGCCCAGAAGCGGCGGACCTTGCCCTCGCGGAAGAGATCGTATCCGGCGAAGAACTCGTCGGCGCCCTCCCCGGTGAGCACGACCTTGATGCCGTGCTCGCGCACGAGCTTCGAGAGCAGGAAGAGCGGCGCGGGGGCCGTGCGCAGGATGGGCCGCTCGGTGTGCTCGATCACCGAGGGGAAGACGTCGGCGATGTCGGAGCGCCTCACGACGACCTCGTGGTGCTCGCTGCCGATGAGCTGCACCATCTGCCGCTGGTAGTCGGTCTCGTCGTACTCGGCGTCTTCGAAGCGGAGCGAGAAGGTGTGGAAGCGGTCGCCCGCATAGCGCCTCCCGAGCGCGGCGACGAGCGAGCTGTCGAGGCCACCGGAGAGGTAGCTGCCGACGGGCACGTCGGCCCTCAGGATGCGCAGCGAGGTGGCAGTCTCGAGCGCGCGCCTCACCTCGCGCACGGCGTCGTCGAGGCTGCCGGTGAACTGTCCGCCGAGCTCCGGCCGCGTCGGATAGCTGGACTCCCAGGTCCTGAGCTCGCGCACCCTCCCTCCCTCGTAGATCCGCACGTGACCCGGGCGGAGCTCCTCGACCCCTCGAAAGACGCTCTGCGGAGGGACCACCGACCAGAAGGTGAAGGTCTGCTCGAGGCCATAAGGGTCGAGTGCCCGCGGGATGTCGGGGTTCGCGGCGAAGATCGCCCGGACCTCGCTCGCGAAGTAGAGCGCGCCCGCGTGCTCACACAGGTACAGCGGGCGCACGCCGAGCCGGTCGCGCGCGAGCACCAGCTGCTCTCTCTGGTTGTCCCAGAGCGCGATGGCCCATTGACCATTGAAGCGGTCGAAAGCCCGCTCACCCCAGGACTCGTAGGCGTGCACGATGAGCTCGGTGTCGCTCTTCGTGCGGAAGCGGTGACCGATCGCGAGCAGCTCCTCGCGCAGCTCGACGTAGTTGAAGATCTCGCCGTTGAAGACGACCCAGAGGCTCTCGTCCTCGTTGGCGAGCGGCTGCTGGCCCGTGGCGAGGTCGACGATCGACAGGCGCGCGTGCGCGAGGCCGGCGTGCGTATCGCGGTAGAGGCCGTATTCGTCAGGGCCGCGGTGGCGCAGGGCGCCCAACATGCGCTGCAGGGCCTCTCGAGACGGCACGCCGTGCCGGCCCGACAGATCCACGATCCCGCCGATGCCGCACATGGCGCCTCAGACTTCGTCGACCGGCTCGACCAAGAGCGGCCGGGCGTGCTGGTAGCGGGTGGCCCGGCGCTTGGACTCGATGTCCTTGTAGACGCGCTCGACCTGCTCCGTGCCGAGGCCCACGACTCGGGCAGCTTCGCTCGCCGGCACCTGGTGGTTGAAGGCGTAGAGGCAGAGATCCATGCGGTCGTAAGGCAGCGCGAAGTAGAACTCCTCCTGGGTCTGCGCGAGCGAGAAGGTGTCGGTGGTCGGCGGGCGGCCGCGGATCTCGGCCGGCACGCCGAGGTATTCGGCGAGCTGGTAGACCTGCGTCTTGTAGAGGTGCGCGATCGGCTTGAAGTCGGAGGCGCCGTCGCCCTGCTTGACGAAGAAGCCCTGATCGTACTCCAGGCGGTTGGGCGTGCCCGCCACGGCGTAGTTGAGCCGGTCGGCGTGGTAGTACTCCGTCATCTTGCGGACGCGCTGCTTGTAGTTCGTGGCCGCGACCAGCTGCAGATAGGCCTGCGCGGTGAGGCGCACCGTGGTGCGCTCGCCGGACGGGTCTTGCACGGTGAGGCGGGTGACGTTGAGGCGCTCGCTCGCGAGGATCGAGGGCAGCACGAGCTTGCATTTGTAGCCCGGGCCGTAGGCGGGCACGATCTCGCGGATCGCCTCCTCCTGGCGCCGATAGCAGCCCAGGCTCTCGAGCGACTCGGTCAGATCTTCGAGCACCGTCTCGATGCCGATCGCGTCGGTCAGCGAGCGCCCGAGGCGCAGTGAGTCGTCGGAGCAGTCGCGCTCGGGCATGAACAGTCCCAGCACGCGGCCCTGGCCGAAGGCGCGGGCGCAGAGCGCCGCGACGACCGAGCTGTCGACCCCTCCGGACACGCCGACGACCGCGCCGCGCCGCCGCAGGGTGCCGAGCACCTGGGCCCGGATCGTCTCGACGATGCGCTCGGTCTCGGCCGCGGCGTCGAGGTGCAGCACGGAAGCGGAGAAGGCGTTGTTTTCCATGACTTTTCCGGCCACGGCACGAAGGAAGCGAACGCTGGAAGCTAGCACGGTGGGGCCCGACCGCCAACGCGGGCGCTCGCGCGCGCTCTCGGGAGGGCGAGGCGTTGACTCGGGCGTGGCTCGACCCCACTGCGCGGCTCGTGTCTTTCGCACGCCTGCTCCGTGAGCGGACGCGAGCGCTCGAGCCCAGCGGGCGTCGCTGGGTGTTCGTGCCCTACGACCAGCTCAGCGACCGCATCGGCCCGCTCTCGCAGAGCCCGGCACGCGAGCTCGGCGTGGTGCTCGTGGAGTCTCCGGCGAAGGCCGCGCGCAGGCCCTACCACAAGCAGAAGCTCGCGCTCGTGCTCGCCAACCTGCGCCACTTCGCGCTCGAGCAGGCCTCGCGTGGAGTCTACGTGCGGCACCTCGTCTCCCCCGCGGGCTACGCCGAGGCGCTCGGGCCGCTCGCGGCCGAGCTGGGTGGGCTCCGCTGCATGCGCCCTGCGGAGCGGGAGCTGCGCGCCGAGCTCGCAGAGCTCGTGCGCGGCGGCTCGCTGGAGATCCTGCCGCACGAGGGCTGGCTCACGAGCCGCGATCAGTTCCAGCGGGCCTGCAGAGCGCCGCCCTACCGCATGGACGCCTTCTACCGCCTGGTGCGCCGAGAGTCCGGCGTGCTCATGGAGCGCGGCAAGCCCGTGGGCGGCAAGTGGAGCTTCGACTCGGAAAACCGAGAGCCCTACCGGGGCACGCCGGAGGCCCCCTCGCCCCCTCGCTTCGAAGCCGACGCGATCACCCTCGAGGTGCGAGACCTCGTCGAGGCCCACTACGCGAAGCACCCGGGCACGCTCGACCTCTCCGCGTTGCCGGCCACGCTCGACGACGCGCGACGCATGCGCGACTTCGCGAAGACGCGCTGCCTGCCCCACTTCGGCCCCTTCGAAGACGCGATGAGCACCCGCTCGACGGGCCTCTTCCACACGAGGCTCTCCGCGCTCATCAACCTCCACCGCGTCCTGCCACGCGAGGCCATCGACGACGCGCTCGGCGCCGAGCTCCCGCTCGCCTCCAAGGAGGGCTTCCTGAGGCAGGTCCTCGGCTGGCGCGAGTTCGTCCGCCACGTGCACGAGGCGAGCGACGGACTTCGGGCCATCCCTGGAGCGCCTCGGGTCGCCCGGGGTCGCGAGGCCGCCCCCAATGCGCTCGACGCGAGCGAGCCCCTACCCCCGGCCTATTGGGGAGGCGCCCCCTCGGGGCTTCATTGCCTCGACACGGTCGTGAGCGACGTCTGGCGCGAGGGCTACGGTCACCACATCACGCGGCTCATGATCCTCTCGAACCTCGCCACCTTGCTGGGCGTCTCGCCGCGCGAGCTCACAGACTGGTTCTGGGCGGCGTACACCGACGCCTACGATTGGGTCGTCGAGCCCAACGTGCTCGGCATGGGCACCTACGCCGCAGGGCCGCTGATGACGACGAAGCCCTACGTCTCCGGCGCAGCTTACATCGCGAAGATGAGCGACTACTGCAAAGGCTGCCGCTTCGATCCGAAGAAGAATTGCCCCGTCACGCCGATGTATTGGGCTTTCCTCGAGCGAAACGAGCCCAGGCTGCGTGACAACGCGCGGCTGATGGTGCCGCTCGCTGCAATGAGGAAGCGCTCGGCAGAGGCGAAGGCGCGGGACCGCGAGTCGCTCGTGACCTCGAGAGCACGTCTCGCGGCAGGCCTCGCGTCGACTCCGGCCGACTTCGAGCGCGCATGAAAGAGAGCCCCGTCGATCGCAGTCGACGGGGCTCGATGGTCGCGCCCACCTCGCATTCATCCCTCGTCGGCTCACCCTCTGCGCAGGAAGGCCATGTGGTACTGGCCACGCTCGCGCGCGGGGGTGATGACGATGGTGACCTGCTGCGCGCCATTGGCGAAGCGGAAGACGAAGTCGAAGGTCTGCACGCGCACGCGGTAGGGGTCGCGAACCAGCTCGAGGAAGCGGCCCTCGAACTCGCGCACGCGCGCGCAGGGAGCGACCTCGCCGAAGAAGCGCCGACCGATGACCTTGTGCTTCGGCAGGCCGACCATGCGGCTCTCGGTGTCGTTGTAGTGGATGATGCGCCCCTCGGCGTCGAGCGTGATGAGCCCGAAGGGCAAGGCGTCGAGCTCTTCGGGCGAGAGCTGCTTGATCGCGCCGAAGTCGAGCCCTTGGTCGCGGGGCAGGACGAACGTGGGCCCGGTGGGGTTCGCGGCGAAGGGCGCAGGGGGTGCTTCGTGGGCGACCGGTCGCATCGCCGACTCGTGCACCGCGTCGAAGTCGAAGGCGTGGGCGGGAGGCGCGTGGTTGTACTCCGCCGCGCCCACGCGCGACGTCACCGGGGCGGAGGGCGGCCACGCCGGCGCTGCCGGAGCCGGCGCGAGGAAGTCGGCGTTCGTCCTGCGCGGCTCGCTGCGGCGCGCTCGCTCTTGCGCGAGCTCGGCGCGCGCCTCGAGCAGCTCCTCGCGCAGTCGATCGAGCTCGCGCCTCAGCTCCGCCACCGCGGTCGCGGCGGCGTCCACGCTCGGGCTCCAGGGTCCGGGGTTCTGCATCATGCGTGTCGGGCCTCGTCTCGTGGTTGTGCCCCCCGCGATCCTTCGTTCGGCAGGAGGCGACGCAGCCTCCCGGCGAGTCGGTCGAAGCTGCCCACGTCGAGCTTGCCTGCGCGCGACGCGCCGATGAGCAAGCTGCGCCCCGTCGGGCCGACGCTCACCGCCGAGGCGGTCGAGCCACCGGAGCTCGACCAGTCGAGACGCCGGACCCTGCCGCCCATGCGGTGGGCGATGCGATCCATGAGCGTGCGCAGCTCGAGGTACAGCGCCGACAGGTCGGCGACGCTCGGCCCGTCGCTGCCACGCGCCGCCACGATGTCGTCACCGACGCCGATGGCGAGCATGCCGACGCCTGCGTGGCTCGACTCGCGCTCCAGCTCGGCGATCAGCTGCGGCCCCAGCGCCGAGCTGGCGCGGGCCTGGCCGAGCGCGTGTCCGACGAGCGGGTCGGGTTCGGTGGGATCCGTGGAGACGTGCAGCCGCGCCTCTGCCGCGTACGCCAGTGCAGCGTCGATCGCGAAGGCCGACGCGGGGCGGCTCGTGGAGGCGACGGCGAGCGCCATCGCGGGCTCGCTGCCGGGGATGGGGCAGATGACGACGTGGCGAGCGTCTGCGAGCTCGACGTGTACGACGCGAGGCCCCTGCCCGGCGACCCGCGAGGCGAGCACGGCCGCCGAGGCCGCAGCGAGCGCGTGGTCGGAGCGCGACTCCTCCCGTGTCCACGCGAGACCGGAGGCATCGGCGACGACCACGGCGTCGACCTCGATGAGCCCTTCGAGGCGCTCACGCAGCGCCTGAGGGAGCTTGCGCGCCGACATGGGCTCGAGCCCGCTGGCGCTGGGAGGTAGGCCGAGCGCGCTGCGCAGCCGACCCGTCGTCCGGGCGTGCACGAGGCCGAGCTCGGTGAGCTTGCGCCTCGTGCTCGAGCGCTCGCGCGTGAGCTCGGACTCGAGCTCCGTGAGCCTCTTCTCCGCGCGGAGGCGCGGACCGCGTGAGACCCACGCGGTGGTCGCCGCGGCGAGCGCTGCGGAGCCGAGGGCCGACCCGATGAGAGCGAGCTCGATCACGACGCCATCCCCCCGCGGCGCCCGACCCGCTCGGAGAGGTTGAGCGCGTCCGAGCGCAGCGCCCCGGGCGCGGAGCCGTTGTTCCCGATGACGATCGCGGTGCTCGAGCCGTCGATGTCGGCGAAGGCCATGCTGGCGCGATCGCCCTCGAGCACGAAGCTCTTGATGGCCCCGCAGCCGAGCTCGGCGGCGACGCGATCGAGCAGCTCACGCGCGGGAACGACGAGCGCGACCGCAGCCTCGACGACGCCCGTGGTCGTCGCATCGGCGGCGCGGATCGCGCCTCGGCCGTCGACGACCAGCGCGCCGAGCAGGTCGGGGTTGTCGCGGCGCAGCTCCTCCACGGCGAGGCCGGTGCTCGAGCTCTGCGAGGCGTCGTTCGTTCTGGACATCTTGGGTGCTCCTCCGCGGCGGGGGGGCGAAGCTCTCGAAGCCACGGCCGATGTGGGCCGGAATCCGGAGACTTGCCGCTGTCTCGTGGAGGAGACTTGGGGGCCCCCGGCGCGGATCACCAAGCGCCGCGCGCGGCACCCCGGCCGTTGCGTGGACGCAACGACATCGATCCACTCGTTCGATCCACGCGAAAGTGAGGGCTGCTCAGCCTTCGCAGACGTCCGGGCAGGTCGACTGCGCGCAGACGAGCACGTCCTCGAGCGCCTCGGTGCCGTCGCCGAAGTCCGCGTAGCAGCCCTGCTGGCAGCTGAGCTCGAGATCGGGGCAAGCGGTGAGGCACTGGAAGAGACCGAGGCACGCTGGCTGAGAGAGGCAGGCGTTCATCGCGTCGTCGCAGCCGGTGTAGAGGCACTCCTCGCAGTCGCTCAGGCCGTCGCCGGTCGTGGGGCAGTCGTCGGGGCAGGACTCGGCGGCGCAGCCGGTGACGAGCACGACGTCGCTGATGCCCTCGGGGTGCTCGGCGAGGCAGGCCTGCCTGCAGGCTTCGTCGGGGCCGCAGGCGTTGCTGCAGGCGAAGAGCGCGCCGCACTCGGGGTCGTCGACGCAGCCGCACCACACCTCGGGGCAAGCCAGCGCCACACAGGCGCCGCAGGGGCCCGGTGCCGCGCAGATGGCCACGCCTCCACCTTCGCCGCCACCGGAGCTCTGGCTGCTCGTCACGTTCGTCGTCGTGCCGGTGCTCGCCACGTCGGTCGAGCTGGCGCCGCCAGCGCCCGCCCCGCCTCCACCCACTCCGTCGAGCTCGACCGTGCGGCCGCAGGCGACGAGCACGAGGAGCGAAGCAGACGCGAGCAGCACGGTCGACGGGCGCATCGTTCGATGGTCGCCGCGGAGCGAGCCCGGAGGCAAGGGAGCGCGGTGAGCGCAGGGGGCGTCGCTCAGACCGCGATGTCGACGGCCTCGCCGACGCGTCCGTGGCGCTCCTTCGCCACGCGAAGGCTCAGCACGTCGGCGGGCTCGAAGCGCCTGCGCAGCTCGATGCGCATCGCCACCGGCAAGGGCATGGGCCGCGCCGCGAGCGCGTCGGTGAGCAAGAGCACCGTCGCCGAGCGGTGCTCGATCGCCATGGCGAGGCGGCGCACCACGGTGCCCCAGCGTTCGAGCCGCACGCGCTCCTCGAGCGCCTGCCCCCCGAGCGACTGCCCCGGTGTGCCCACGGTGTCGATCACGACGACCGAGAAGGCCTGGCTCTCGACGATGCGCACCGCGACGCGGGCGAGCGCCTCGAGCGAAGGGCGCACGACGAGCAGGCGCGAGAGATCGACCCCTCGCTGCACGAGCCCGGGCGCGTGCAAGGAGCTCCAAGGATCGACGAAGGCGCACCACGCGCCCACCGTGCGCGCATCGCCGCTGCGCGTGCGCGCTTCGCGCTGGGCCGCGGCGATGGCCGCGAGCGCGAAGGAGGTGACCCGCCCGAGCCCTCGCGGACTCGCGAGCTCGACGACGGCGCCGCGAGGCAGGCCGCCATCGGGCAAGAGCCCGGCGAGCGTGCCGCCTGGCGCGCGCGGCTGCTCGGCAAGCAGAGAGGCGACGGGTGGAAGGGCCGCGACCTTCGCGAGCCCCGGCGCTGCGCTGCGAGCGCCGAGCCCAGCGCCACCACCCAAGCCCGAGCCGACGCGGCACCTGAGCCACGGAGGCGCATCGACCGAAGCGTCGGCCCAGCTCTCGGCGAGCGCCAGCACACGTGGGCCTCCGAGCTCGAGCTCGAGCGCCGAGGCCGCATCGAGCGAGGGATCGAGACGAGCGAGTGAGCGCCTGAGCTCGGCGAGCTTCGACATACTGAACGCATTAGCAGCCACCTCGCCCCTCCGTCAGAGGATCCGATCCGATCCAGGACACTCAATGTCCGAGCCCCTCGGCGCGAGCCGCGCGCCCGAGCCGAGTGGGGGCAAGCCTTGACCCCGCACCGAGTCGCAGCCAGAACGCCCGCGTGTTCAAGCGCATCCTGATCGCGAACCGCGGCGAGATCGCTCGCCGCATCATCCGGACCTGCAAGCGCCTCGGCATCGAGACCGTGGCCATCTACTCCGACGCCGACGCCGACGCGCCGCACGTGAAAGACGCCGACGTGGCCGTGCGCGTCGGCCCCGCGCAGGTGAAGGAGAGCTACCTGCAGATCGACGCGATCATCGAGGCGGCGAAGAGCACGGGCGCCGAGGCGATCCACCCTGGCTACGGGCTGCTCAGCGAGAAGGCCGCCTTCGCCGAGGCCGCGCAGGCCGCCGGCGTCGTGTTCATCGGTCCCCCGGTGAAGTGCCTCGACGCCTTCGGCGACAAGATCAAGGCGCGCAGCGTGGCGCTCGCCGCTGGTGTGTCCCCTCCGCCGGGCACCGAGGGGCCCATCCACGCCGACGACGCCGAGCTGCTCGGGCGTGAGGCCGAGCGCATCGGCTACCCGGTGCTGGTGAAGGCCGCGGGCGGCGGTGGGGGCATCGGCATGCAGATCGTCGACGACCCCGCGAAGCTCGCGCGCGCGGCGAAGACCTGCAGCGACCGCGGCAAGAGCGCCTTCGGCGACGACCGCATCTACGTCGAGCGCTACGTGCGCACGCCGAAGCACATCGAGGTGCAGGTGCTCTGCGACCAGCACGGCCAGGGCGTGGCGCTCGGCGAGCGCGAGTGCTCCCTGCAGCGCAGGCACCAGAAGATCGTCGAGGAGGCGCCCTCGCCTTCGCCCTTCTTCCAGGGCGAAGAGGGCGAGGCCCGCCGCAGCAAGCTGCTCGCCGACGCGCTCAGAGTGGTGGAGAGCGTGGGCTACGTCGGCGCAGGCACGGTCGAGTTCGTCGCGAGCGCCGAGGGCGAGCTCTTCTTCCTCGAGGTCAACGCGCGCCTGCAGGTCGAGCACTGCGTGACCGAGATGGTGACGGGCATCGATCTCGTCGAGCAGCAGATCCGCGTCGCCGCAGGCGAGAAGCTCGCGCCCGAAGTGCTCGCGCCCACGCGCCGCGGACACTCGATCGAGGCGCGTGTCTACGCCGAGAACCCACTGAAGGGCTTCATCCCGCAGCCGGGCAAGCTCACGAAGCTCGTCTGGCCCGAGGGCGCGGACGATCTGCGCATCGAGACGGGCGTCGTCGAAGGCGCCGAGATCACGCCCTACTACGACCCGATGATCGCGAAGGTCGTCGCCTGGGGCGAGGACCGCACGGCCGCGATCGCGCGCCTCGATCGCGCCCTCTCCGAGACGACGCTCGAGCTCACCGGCCCGGCCGGCCCGGCCGCGAGCAACCTCGACTTCCTACGCAAGCTGCTCGCGACGGAGAACTTCGTCGACGGCGTCTACGACACGCACTTCGCCGAGCCCTACGCGAAGTCGCTGCGCCACGACTGAGGGGGGCGCGAGCCACCCGGTGCGCGCGACGACCGCGCGACCGCCGACCGCGCGAGCGCCGGGCTCAGGCTGCATCGACGCTCGAGACGCCCATCGTCTCGGCGACGATCTCCGCCATTCGCTCCGGCACCTCGAGCTGGGGCACGTGACCGACGTTCTTCAAGAGCTCGAGCTTCCAGTGCGGGCAGACCTCGATCGCCGCGAGCGCCGCGCCCACCGGCACGAGGCGATCGCTGTCTCCGTGCACCAGCACCGTCGGCGCGCGCACGGCGCGCATCGCCTCGTGGAACTTCTCGCGGCGCATGAGCGTGAACACGATCGAGCGCGCGGCCTCCGAGAACGAGGAGCCCATCCACTTGAAGCCCATGCGCTTCCTGGCGAGCGCCTCCATCTCGCGCACGGTCTCGAGCGGCACCCGCGACTTGTCGACGGTGCAGAGCTTGAGCATCTCGTGCACCATCGCCTCGGGGCCGGCCTTCTCGAGGCGCGTGCGCAGGAAGGTGTCGTAGCCGGGCAACATCGAGGCGCCCAGCAAGAGGCCGAAGCGAGGGTCGAGCGCGCGCAGGTCGGGCTGCGGCAGCGCGGGGCAGATGAGCACGAGCTCGGCGACACGCTCCGGCCTTCGCGCCGCCTCGAGGATCACGAGCGCGCCGCCCATCGAGTTGCCCACGAGCGTGAGCGGCGCCACGGCGCCCTCGAGCTCGCCGCTCGCGCAGGCGTCGACCACGCGCGAGAGCGCCGCGCCGAGCGCGTCGATGCTCGAGCCCTCGTGGGGCTCGCTGAGCCCGAAGCCCGGCAGATCGATGGCGAAGACGCGCGCGCGCCGCGCGAGCAGCGGCGCAAGCGCCGAATAGTTGGAGTGAGAACCACCGAGACCGTGCACGAGCAGCACGGTGGGGCCCGAGCCGCCGTAGTCCTCGACGTGGATCGAGCCCTTGCCGTGCTCGACGCGCAGCGCCTTGCGTTGGCTCACGACCGGCCTCCTCGCAGGGTGCGACGCAGGCGCCGCGCCACGATCAGTCCGAAGCCGAGCATCACCGCCGCGAGGCCGCGTTCGCCGGCTTCGACCGACGCGACGCCGCATCCGGCGCAGCCGCCTCGGTTCGCCGGAGCGCCCGCGCCGCCGAGAGGCGCGTCGGCAGGCTGCCCCGCGCCCTCCGGAGGCGTCGCGAAGCCGCCAGCTTCGCTCGGAGCGGAGGTGCCGCTCTCTCCACCGACGCGCTCGAGATCGCAACCGCTCGCGCCGAGCGCGACGACGCGGAAGCGCTCGACGACGCCCTCGCGAGGATCGCTCGAAGGCAGGCTGAAGCTCGGCTTCGGCGCCTCGTCGCAGCGCGCGACCTTGTCGCTCGTGAAGAAGGCCTTGAACGCGGGGTTGTCGAAGGTCGGCGCGTCGGGGCCGAGCGGCGCGAGCGTCGCCTTCCAGGCCTCGTAGTCGGCGCGCTTCACCGCATAGATCGCGGGAGAGCCTCCGCGTCGACCGAGCGTCACGGGCTGCTTGCCGAGCTCCGCGTAGTCGTCCATGGGGCGACCGTTGGTCGCGCTCGAGGGGTAGCCGAGCAAGACGAAGTCCGGGTGCGCCTCGAGGCCGTCGACCGCGTAGGCGTAGGAGACGAACTTCGTCCCCTCGGGCGGCGGCAGATCGGCGCGTGCGAGCGCGGGCGCGAAGAGCGAGGCGAAGAGCGCCGCACCGAAGAGGTGACGCGCGCCCGTGGCGTGATGGCGAGGGCGGATGGGTCGCATGGCGAACGTGGGTCGCAGCCTACCAGCCGCCGAGGCCGCTTGCGTCAGAAGCTCCCCGCGACGCCGAGCGAGGCCGCGTCCTGCCGCGGATCGAAGCCGAAGGTGGGCTGCCACGCGAAGCTCGGTGGAGGCGCGAAGGCCCCCCCCGGCGTGCTCGCGGGCTCGTAGGCGAGCACCGCGGTGTCGACGACGATCGAGCCGATGTAGCCCAGCCCGAGCCCGGCCGCGGTCCCGAGGGTGGCTCCGACAGGGAACATGCCGCCGGCCTCCGAGGGCGCGGCGAGGTGCCCGACGCCCAGGCCGATCGCACCGGCCACGAGCGGCATGCCGAGGCGCAGCCCGAAGCTCGCGAAGCCCTTGCCTACGTGCCCGTGGGCCCAATGCACGATCGGACCGCCGAGCACGTGCGCGCTCGGACCGTAGATCGCGGGAGCCGCGGCGCTGTCGGTGCCGACCCCTGCGCCGATCATCAAGGCGGTGGAGAGCAGCACACCGCCGTCGACGATGAGGATCTGCCAGCCGTACCAGTCCTCCTCCGCCGCGAGCGGCGGAGGCTCGGCAGGCCGAAGAGGCGCGGCGGCCGTCGGGCCCACCGGGGCGAGCGGCGCGGGCGTCGACGGGATCGGTGGCGCGGGCGCCGCTGGCAGCGGCGCGGGCGCCGCGTCCGTGGTCGCCGCTGGCGGTGGCTCCGCCGCGGACGGCGACGCGCTCGGCTCGGCCTGCGCGGTCGCCGCTCCAGCCCAACCCAAGAACAGCGCGAGCACCGCGACGGAGACGAGGGACCGCATGGTCCTCACTAGATACGACGCACGCCAGGCGCGGCGCAACGGGCTCGGGAGCGAGCTCGCGCGGGCCCGGGCGTTCGGGCGCGGATCGCGCCGTGGTATGGATCTCGGCCCATGAGCGTCATCGAGCGAGCACTGGCCTGGTCGAAGCACGATCCCGATCCGAAGGCGCGTGAGGAGCTCGCGCCGCTCATCGCCGCCGCCGAGAAGGGCGACGAGGCCGCGACGAAGGAGCTCGGGGAGCGTTTCGCCGGCCCGCTCGAGTTCGGCACCGCCGGCCTGCGCGGCGTGCTCGGCGCCGGGGAGACGCGCATGAACCGAGCGGTCATCCGGCGCACCACGCTCGGGCTCGGGCGCTACCTGCTCGAAGCGCTGCCCGAACAGACGCGCGCGAAGGGCGTCGTCATCGGCTACGACGGGAGGCGCATGAGCCGCGAGTTCGCCGAGGACACCGCGGGTGTGCTCGCCGCGATGGGCATCCCGGCGCATCTGTCACCCACGGTCTGCCCCACGCCGGTCGCGGCCTACGCCGTCACGCGCCTCGGCGCCGCCGCGGGTGTGATGATCACCGCGAGCCACAACCCTCCCGAGTACAACGGCTACAAGGCCTACTGGTCGAACGGCGCGCAGATCATCCCGCCCATCGACAAGGGCATCGCGAAGGCGATCGACGACACGCCCCCGGCCGACGAGGTCGCGCTCGTCTCGCTCGACGAGGCGCGCGCCCAGGGCCTCGTGCACGAGTTCCCCGCCGACCTCGAGCCCAGCTACCTCGACGCGGTGCAGGCGCTCTCGGTGAGCGCGGGCGGCGATCGTTCGGCGGCGATCGTCTACACGCCGCTGCACGGCGTGGGCGACCGCCTCGTGCGCGAGACGCTGAAGCGCGCGGGCTTCACGAACGTGCACTCGGTGGCCGAGCAAGCCGAGCCCGACGGCGAGTTCCCCACGGTGAACTTCCCCAACCCCGAGGAGAAGGGCGCGCTCGATCTCTCCTACGCGCTCGCCGACAAGACCGGCGCGGATCTCATCGTCGCGAGCGATCCGGACGTCGATCGCCTCGCGGTCGCCGAGCGGCGCGCCGACGGCAGGTTCGTGCAGCTCACCGGCAACCAAGTCGGCGTTCTGCTCGGCCACTACCTGCTCACCGAGGGGCCTCGCTCGGGCGAGCGCATGGTGCTCGCCTCGTGCGTCTCGTCGCCGCAGCTCGGCGGCATCGCGCGTGCGCTCGGCGTCTACTACGAAGAGACGCTGACCGGCTTCAAGTGGATCGCCAACCGCGCACTCGCGCTCGAGGCCGAGCAGAAGAAGAGCTTCGTCTTCGGCTACGAAGAGGCCCTCGGCTACACCGTGGGGCCGCTCGTGCGCGACAAGGACGGCATCAGCGCCGCGCTGCTCTTGTGCGAGCTCTGGGCCCGCCGCCGCGCCGAGAAGAAGACGCTGACCGACGAGCTCGAGAGCATCGCGCGCAGCCATGGCCTCTACCTGAGCGGACAGCGCTCGGTGACGCTCAAGGGCCAGGAGGGCCTCGCGCGCATCCAGACGATCATGAAGGAGCTGCGCGGAAAGAAGCTCGAGCAGGTGGGCCCGCTCGCCGTGCTCGCACAGAGCGACGTCGCCGCGGGCACACGCACCAGCGCCACGGGCGAGGTCTCGAAGCTCAGCCTGCCGCCGAGCGACGTGCTCATCTACGAGCTCGCGGGTGAGAGCCGGATCATCGCGCGCCCGAGCGGCACCGAGCCCAAGCTCAAGATCTACTTCGACGTGCGCGAGACGGTCGGCGAAGGCGAGCCGCTCGCCGACGCCGAGTTGCGCGCGAAGAAGACGATGGCCGAGCTCGAAGAGGCCTTCGTGCAGATCGCAGGGCTCTGAGGCGTCGCCGGCGGTGCGCGCTCGCGCCGCCGGCCCGCGTTCAGGCCGCGGGCGCGGGTGGCGGCTCGGGCTTCTTCGGCAGGGCGCGCTTCACGCCGCTCACGACGGCGAGGATCAGCCCTCCTGCCACCACGCCCACGAGGCCGTTCACGAGCGTCGGCACGACGAAGCTCGCCCCGGGGAACAATCCCGACTCGGCCGTTCGATGCGCCCAGGCCTCGAGGCCGGGGATGCCGTGCACCAGGATGCCCCCGCCGACGAGGAACATCGCGGCCGTGCCCGCGATGCCGAGCAGCTTCATGAGCAGCGGCGCACCGAGCAAGAGCCCCTTACCGAGCGCCGCGGCGCCTCCTCCACGTGCCTTGAGCCAGAGCCCGGCGTCGTCGAGCTTCACGATCGCGGCGACGAGACCGTAGACGCCCACCGTCATCAGCACGGCGATGGCGACGAGCGAAGCGACCCGGGTGCCGAGCCCTGCGTGGGCGATCGCCCCGAGGGAGATCACGATGATCTCGGCCGAGAGGATGAAGTCGGTGCGGATCGCGCCCTTGATCTTCTCCTTCTCCATCGCGACGAGGTCCACCTCGGGGTTCGCGACGGCCTGGACCAGCTGCGCACGCGCCGCGGCGTCCTCTTCCTTCGAGTGGAGCAGCTTGTGCGCGACCTTCTCGAAGCCCTCGAAGCAGAGGAAGCCTCCGCCGAGCATGAGCAGCGGTGTGATCGCCCAGGGCGCGACGGCGCTGATGAGCAGCCCCGAGGGCACCAGGATGACCTTGTTGACCGCGCTGCCCTTGGCGACCGCCCACACGACGGGCAGCTCTCGACTCGCGCTCACGCCCGTGACCTGCTCGGCGTTCAGCGCGAGGTCGTCGCCGAGCACGCCCGCGGTCTTCTTGGTCGCGACCTTGGTGAGTACCGCGACGTCGTCGAGCAGCGTGGCGATATCGTCGATGAGCGTGAGTAGGCTGGTGCCTGCCATCGTGGTCTCCGGGAGTCGTCGCCGCGCTCAGGCGAAGCGCGGGTTGTAGAACTTCATCACGCCGTAGGCCTTGGGCCATTCGAGCTCGTAGCCCTGGGCCTGCGCCGCGTGGCGAACCCAATACGGATCGTAGAGGTGCGCGCGCGCGACGAAGCAGAGATCGGCGCGCCTCGACGCCAGCACGCTGTTCACGTCGGCGTAGCTCGAGATGTTGCCCACCGCCGAGACCGGCAGACCGGTGGCCGCGCGCACGACGTCGGCGAAGGGAACCTGCCAGAGCCGACCATAACGAGGCTCCTGCTCGGGCACGAGGCCCGCGCTCGAGACGTCGATGAGGTCGACCCCTGCGTCGCGGAACATCGTCGCCGCGACGACGAGATCCTCCTCGCTCATGCCGCCCGGGGCCCAGTCGCTCGCCGTGAGGCGCACGCTCATCGGCAGGTGCGCGGGCCACACGGCGCGCATCGCGCGGAAGACCTCGACCGGGTAGCTCGCGCGCGCCTCGGCCGAGCCGCCGTAGCGATCTTCGCGACGGTTCGTGAGCGGCGAGAGGAACTCGGCGAGCAGGTAGCCGTGCGCGCAGTGCAGCTCGACCAGATCGAAGCCCGCGGCGAGGGCGAGCTCGGTCGCGCGCACGTGCTCGGCCTTCACGCGCTCCAGGTCGGCGGAGGTCATCGCGCGGGGCACCACGTGCCCAGGCGAGTAGGGGATCGCCGAGGGCGCGATGAGCTCCCAGGCGCCCTCGCGCATGGGCACGTCTTGGCCGTGCCAGGGTTCGAGCGTGGCGCCCTTGCGACCCGCGTGACCGATCTGCACACCGATCTTCGCCGGCGTCTCGGCGTGCACGAACTTCGTGATGCGCTCGAAGCTCGCCGCCTGCGCTGCATTCCACAGTCCGGTGCAGCCCGGCGTGATGCGCCCGTCGGCGGCGACGTTCGTCATCTCGGTCATCACGAGGCCGACGCCGCCCATGGCGCGGCTCCCGAGGTGCACGAGGTGAAAATCGTCGGGTACGCCTCCGTCGGCGCTGTACATGCACATCGGCGAGAGGCCGACGCGGTTGGGGATCACGAGGTCGCGCAGCCTGAGCGGCACGAACATCGGCGGGCGCGGAGCCGCCTTGCCGTCGACGCGTGGCGAGAGCGGTGCGCCGAGCATCTGCTCGGCCTCGCGCTCGAAGGCGCGATCGACCCGGGCGACGAAGTCGGGGTCGCGCAGCGCGAGGTTCTCGTGCGTCACGCGCAGGCTGCGTGTGAGCAAGGAGAAGCTGAAGGTGAGCGGGTCGTGCCGGAGGTGCCGATCGGTGCTCTCGAACCACTCGAGGCTCACCTGCGCGGCGCGCTGGATCGAGTCGGCGACCGGGCGGCGCTCGGCCTCGAAGGCGGCGAGCGCCTCGGGCACGCTCGCGTGCCTGTCGAGCGCCTCGCGCAGCGCGATCGCGTCTTCGATGGCGAGCTTCGTGCCCGAGCCGATCGAGAAGTGCGCCGTGTGTACGGCATCGCCGAGCCAGACGATGTTGCCGGTGTGCCAGCGTTTGCTGCGCACCACCGGGAAGCGCCTCCAGAGGCTGCGGTTCGTGAGCAGCGGGTGGCCGCGGAGCTCCTCGGCGAAGAGCTTCTCCATGTAGGCCTTCGTCGCGTCGTCGTCGGCCTCGGGCAGGCCGCTCCGCTGGAAGGTCTCCTCGCTGCACTCGACGATGAAGGTGCTCTTCTCCGCCTCGTAGCGGTAGGCGTGCACCTGGAAGAGCCCGGCGTCGGTGTTCTTGAAGTAGAAGGTGAAGGCGTCGAAGGGGTAGGTCGTGCCGAGCCAGCTGAAGCGGCACTTGCGCAGCTCGACGCTCGGCTCGAGCGCTGCCGCGTGGTGGCTGCGCAGGGCGGAGTTCACGCCGTCGCAGGCGACGACGAGGTCCGCACCCTCGAAGTGGTTCTTGCCGCTCGCATCGCGGCCGTCGACGTCGAGCTCCGAGCCACGCACGACGACGACGCCGAGCTCCTTGGCGCGGTCTTCGAGGATCTCGAGCAGCGCCGAGCGCGCGATGCCGCTGAAGCCATGACCGCCGGAGGTGAACTTCTCCCCGCCGACGAAGACGTCGATCGCGTCCCAGTGGAAGAAGCGAGAGGTGATCGCAGCGTGGCTCTCGGCGTCGGTCGCCGCGAGGCCGTCGAGCGTCTTGTCGCTGAAGACGACGCCGAAGCCGAAGGTGTCGCTCGGCTGGTGCCGCTCGTGCACGACCACCTCCGCCGAGGGGTCGCGCTTCTTCGTGAGCAGCGCGAAATAGAGCCCCGCGGGGCCACCGCCGACACAGACGATCTTCACGGCGCGCGCCCTCTCGCTTCTCTTGGCCTCAGCCCACCGGCATCTCGAAGCCGAACTCGTCGAGCGACACGCCGAGGAAGCGGCGCGGCCTCACCGAGAAGCTCGCGACGAGCCCGCCGTCGGCCTGGCGCACGCCGACCTCGAGCTCGGGCCCCGAAGGAGGTGCCTTGTCGAACAGCGACCAGGTCGCCGCCTGCAGGACTTGTTGCAGCTCCTTCGGATCGCTGTCGGGCGGGATCTTCCCGCAGATCGCGCGCGCGAACTGCACGAGCCTGCCGACGAAGAGCTGATCGACGAGCGACAGCGGCGGCGGGCGATCCTCCGGGCCAGCGGTCGAGCCGTCGTAGGTCTTCTTGTCGGGCTGCACGTAGGCCGTCGGCGCGGCGTGGATGTAGGCGGCGTCGCTGTTCGCGGCGGAGGCGAGCATGAGCACGCCGATGCGCGCGAGCTCGCGCTGCGACTCGGTCGAGACGAAGGCCTGGGTCGGGATCGCGATCTCGGCGCCGTCGTCGTCGAGGTGCTGCACGGGCAGGTTCTCGATGACGCCGTGGCGCGCCCCGGTGATGCGGCCCGGCCAACCCGTGTCCTTGAAGCTCGCGAGCGCCGTGGCGCCCACGGCGTAGGCGGGCGGGATCCACACGATCGCCTCGTGATCGTTCGGCTGCTCCACGACGACCGCCTCGCGCACGCGCGAGCTCTGCTTGTCGTAGGGCAGGCGCGCGAGCATCGGGTTCATCGCGATGGCGACCCAGCGCAGCATGGGTTTGTTCGCGGTCGAGCGCCAGGGAGCGCGATGCGGAGCGGTGAAGAGGTTCTGCTTCGAGTCGAGCCGATCGACGCGCGCCAGGTCGCCGACGCCGAGCAGCTTCGAGGTGCCGTTGACGATCACGGGGCAGGTGTGGGCCTCGCCGAGCTCAGCGAGCGCCTCGAGCTCGGCGAAGGAACGCGAGGAGCCGTCGACGTCGACGTCGACGATCGCGAGCGTGACCGGAGGATCCGCGTGCTTGAGGGTGCGGGCGAGCGCTGCGGCGGCGCCGTCGTCGCCGATGGCGACGGCCTCGAGGATCACGCCGGGCGTCTTGCCGGCGCGCTCGAGCAAGAAGCGCAGGCTGCGGTAGCTCTGCTCGAGCTGGCGGACCGCGGGGTGCTGGAGGATCGCGCCGAGCTGCATGCCGATCGCCTCCTCGACGCGGGGGATGCCGCTCTTGCCGCGGCCGGCCTTGCGCCCGCCGCTCGCGACCTCGGCGATGATGCGCGCGATGCGGTCCTCGCGGCCGTCGCCGGCGGGCGCTTCGGCTGCGCTCGAGGCCTCGCTCGACGAGCCGCCGGGGACCTCGACCATCGAGAGCAGGCTGTCGAGCCCACCACCTTCACCCGACGGAGCCGCGGGCGCGGCGGCGCGCGCGGGCGCGGGGGCCGAAGCCGAGGCGGTGGCGGGCGCGCGACCGAGCACCTCCGAGGCGAGCGGCGCGCCCTTCCACAGGCGGTCGAGCTGCGCGAAGGCCTGCTCGTCGCTGATCTCGGCCGCGCGAAGGCGGTCGAGCACGAGCTTGCCGTCGAGCAAGGAGCGCAGGAGCGGGACCTCGGCGAGCAGCCCATCGGGGCGGAAGCTCTTCAGGCTCGTGGGCGCGAGCTCGAGCCGGATCATGCGCCCGCCCTCGAGCACGCTCGGCACCTCGATCGACAGGCGCGGGCGGAGCTTGGCGAAGAGGCCCTCGGGCTCGCTCGGGTCGAGGCGCAGCGGCGTCGTCGGCGGCGTGGCGCCGAGGCTCTCGTCGGCGCCCGGCGTGAGCCTCGAGACGATGACGAGGCGGAGCGGCAGGACCGGCCCCTCGTCTTGCTCGAGCGCCGCCTCGTCGTCGCTCACGTCGAACTTCATGGTGCCCGCGATGAAGCCTCTGTCCGCCATGGCCGGGGAGGATACACGCGCGGAAGCAGCCCGGAACCCGCGAAGCGTCGCGGGGCTCCGCCGACCTTCGGGGCAGCCCCCGGCTCGCGGGTGTAAGCTCCGCCCCCGATGCGCCCCGCACGTAGTGTCCCTCCCCCTGGCATGCCCGAGCGTCGCCGCCCCCACGGTGGCGCGCCCGTGGGCGTCGCGCTGCTCGGCTGTGGTGTCGTGGGCAGCAGCGTGCTGCGGCTCTTCGCGTCGCACGCCGAGGATTTCGAGCGGCGCGTGGGCGTGCCGCTCGAGGTGCGCAAGGTGCTCGTGCGCGATCGGAGCAAGCCGCGCGAGGCCGCCGTCCCGGGCGCGAAGCTCTGCACCGACCCCGAGGAGGTCTTCGGGGATCCGGAGGTCGAGCTCGTCGTCGAGCTCATGGGAGGCCTCGACCCGGCCGGCGCGTACGTCGAGCGTGCGCTCGACACCGGGCGCAGCGTCGTCACCGCGAACAAGGCCCTGCTCGCCGCGCGTGGACCGGAGCTCTTCGAGCGGGCAGCTCGCGCGAAGGTGGACCTCAGCTTCGAGGCGGCCGTCGGCGGAGGCATCCCGGTCGTGCGCTCGCTGCGCGACGCCTTCGCGAGCGACCGCGTCACCGAGATCGTCGGCATCCTGAACGGTACGAGCAACTACATCCTGAGCCGAATGACCGACGAAGGCGCATCCTTCGAGGATGCGCTCGGAGAGGCCCAGGCGAAGGGCTACGCGGAAGCCGACCCGACGCTCGACGTCGAAGGACACGACGCCGCTCAGAAGCTCGTCGTGCTCGCGATGCTGGCCTTCGGCGCGGCGCCGCCCCAACCGGGGGAGATGATGGTCGAAGGCATCCGCGGCCTCGATCGCGCCGACGTGGCGCAGGCCGCACGCTTCGGCTTCGTCCCCAAGCACCTCGTGATCGGCCGCGATCGCGGCGAGGCGATCGAGCTCAGGGCGCACACCTCGCTGGTGAAGAAGTCGAGCGTGCTCGCCAACGTGTCCGGCGTGCTCAACGCCGTGCGGCTCGAGGGAGAGGCCGTCGGGCCCTGCTTGCTCTCGGGCCGAGGCGCGGGTGGGCTGCCCACGGCGGTGAGCGTCGTCGCCGACGTGCTCGACGCCGCGCGCGCGCTCGTCGCGGGTGTGCCGGGCCTCGCGAGCTCGAAGAGGCCGCTCGCGCCTCGCGCGCTCGTGCCCATCGCCGAGCTGCGCTCGCGCTACTACGTGCGGCTGCGCGTCGACGACACGCCCGGCGTGCTCGCACGCATCGCGAGCGCCATGGGCGAGCGTGGCGTGAGCGTCGCCGAGCTCTTGCAGACGCCGCTCGAGTCCGGTCGGGCGGAGATCGTGCTGCTCACGCACGAGGCGCGCGAGGGAGATCTGCGCACGGCCTTCGACGCGCTCGCGGGCGAGGCATGGCTCGCGACCACGCCGGTCGTGCTGCGCATCGAGGGAGACTGAGCATGGCGGTCGACCGCAACGCGCCGCTCGGCGTCTTCGACTCCGGCCTCGGCGGGCTGACCGTCGTGCGCGCGCTCCGCGAGCGCTGCCCGAACGAGTCGATCGTGTACCTCGGCGACACGGCGCGTGTGCCCTACGGCACGCGCTCGCCCGAGACGATCATCCGCTACGCGCTCGGCTGCGCCGATCAGCTCACGCGCCGCGGCGTGAAGGCGATCGTCGTCGCCTGCAACACCGTGAGCGCCGTGGCGCTCGACATGCTGCGCATCGAGCTGGATCTGCCCGTGCTCGGGGTGATCGTGCCGGGCGCGCGGGCTGCGGTCTCGGCCGCGCGCGGCAAACCCATCGGCGTGCTCGGCACCGCGGGCACCATCGCCTCGGGCGCCTACCCACGCGCCATCTCCGCGCAGAGCACGCGCGCCGAGGTGGTCGGCCAACCAGCGCCGCTGCTCGTGCCGCTCGTCGAGGAGGGCTGGCTCGAGGGAGAGGTCCCGCGCCTCGCCGTGCGTCGCTACCTCGAGCCTGTGCTCGCGCGCGGCGCGCGTACGGTGGTGCTCGGCTGCACCCACTTCCCGCTGCTCTACGACACGATCCTCCACGAGGCCGAGGCCATGGCCGGCGAGCCGGTGCGCGTCGTCGACAGCGCGGCCGAGACGGCGAAGGACGTCGCGGAGTTCCTGAAGGAGCGGGGGCTCGACACCACGCGCGAGCAGGACGGCACCCTCCAGCTCTTCGTCACGGATCTGCCCAAGAGCTTCGCCGAGGTGGCCGAGCGCTTCCTCGGGCACCACGTGAGCGAGGTCGTGGCGATCGACCTCTGAAGACGTGACCAGAAATGCCGAACAGCGCTTGGGGCCGGGGCCCCGAGCGCCGCCACTTCTCCCGCCGCGATCCCTCCCCTATCACTCGGAGTCGATGCACCCTCTCGCGCGCGCGACGCTCGACCGCCTCGCCGACCTCTCGGTCGTGCTGTCCTTCGGGCGCCCTGGCTACCGGCTCCGTCGCGGAGGCTTTCGCGATCCGGAGCTCGAGCTCGACCTCTCGGGCCGCACGATCGTCGTCACCGGCGCGAGCGCGGGGCTCGGCCTCGCCACGAGCGCGATGCTCGTCGAGCGCGGCGCGACCGTGGTGGGTGTGGTGCGCAGCGAGGCGCGCGGACTCGAGGCGAAGTCCCAGGTAGAGCGCGGCGCGACGCGTGGCGGCCGCATGGAGCTCGAGCTCTGCGATCTGTCGAACCTCGCCGCGACGAAGGCCCTCGGTGAGCGGCTCGACCGGCGGGGGCGCATCGACGCGCTCGTCCACAACGCGGGCCTGTTGCCGCTGTCGCGCGAGACGACCAGCGAGGGCCTCGAGCTCGCCTTCGCGACCAACCTCGTGGCGCCCTACCTGCTCACGGCGATGCTGGTCGAGCGACTGGCGGCCTCCGCGCCCTCGCGCGTCGTCTTCGTCAGCTCGGGCGGCATGTACCTCACGAAGCTCGACCTCGACGAGCTGGTGGGCAAAGTGGCGCAATACGACGGCGTGCGCGCCTACGCACAGACGAAGCGCGCGATGGTGGTGCTCACCGAGCGGCTCGCGCCTCGCCTCGCGCCGCGTGGCATCACGGTGAACGCGATGCACCCGGGGTGGGCCGCGACGCCGGGCGTGAGCCACTCCTTGCCACGCTTCGAGCGCCTGCTCGGCTCGTGGCTGCGCGACGCACGCGAAGGCGCCGACACCATCGCTTACCTCGCCGCTTCGCCCGAGGTGGAGGGCGAGACGGGCGGCCTCTACTTCGATCGCGCGCGCCGCGCCACCGCCCCGGTTCCCTTCACCGGCACGAGCGCAGAGCAGGCCGCGGCGCTCGAGCGCCTGCTCATCGACACGACGGGCATGGCGGTTCCATGAGCAGCCTCGGCCGACGCGCCCTCAGCATCACGCGCACCGCCCTGCTCTTCGTGCTGGCGCTCGCGCTCGCGCCGGTGCTGTTGCCCGCGGCGCTCGGCTTCGACCTCGCGCGCCTCGCGCTGCGCGGTACGCCGATGACGAGCTCGCGCCTCTATCTGTTCGGCCTGTACTACTTCGCGGCCGAGCTCGTCGGGCTCACGGTGCTGGGGCTGTCCTGGCTCCGTCGCCTCGGGCGTCGCGAGGCGCTGCTCGAGCCCACCTACGCGATCCAGGCCGCGTGGGCGGGCGCGCTGCTGTGGGCGATCCGGGTCTTGTTCGACGTGCGCTTCGAGCTCGTGGGCGGAGAGCTGTGCGCGCCAGGGCCGGTGCTGCTCTTCGTGCGGCACGCCAGCATCGTCGACACGCTCTTGCCCACGGCGCTCATCGGCTGGCCTCAGCGGATGCGCCTGCGCTTCGTGCTCAAACGCGAGCTGCTCGCGCTTCCTTGCCTCGACGTCGCGGGCAACCGCCTCCCGAACGCCTTCGTCGGGCGCGACGGCGCCGACTCGGCGCGAGAGATCGCCAAGGTGCGCGCGCTCGGTGAGGGGCTGGGCGCGCGCGACGGCGTGGTGATCTACCCGGAGGGCACACGCGCCACCGACGCGAAGCGCGCCCGCGCGCTCGCGAAGCTCGAGCTCGCCGACCCACCGCGTTTCGAGCGGGTCCGTGCGCTTCGCTCCTTGCTCCCCGTGCGCCCTGGCGGGCCGCTCGCGCTGCTCGAGGCTGCGCCCGAGGCCGACGTCGTCTTCGTGGCGCACACGGGCTTCGAGGGCTTCGCCGAGCTCGCCGACATCTGGCGGGGCGGCATGGTCGGCAGGCGCGTGCGCATCGAGCTCAGTCGTCACGAGCGCGCCGAGATCCCGACCGAGGCGGGCGCGCGCCTCGCGTGGCTCGACGCGCGCTGGAGCGAGCTCGACGCGCGCATCTCGGCCGGGAGCGAGCCCCCCGAGACGGCGCCGGCCTGAGGCCGCGCCAGCCTGAGGCAGCGGGTGCGCCGAGCTACTTGGCGAGGCGCGTGCTCAGGAGCTCCGCGAGCGCCCGACATGCGTCGACCGTCGTGAAGATGCCCACGACCTTCGCGTTCTGGAGCACGACGGCCGAGCCGTACTTCTTCTCGGCCATCTCGTTCGCGACCTCGTCCAAGCTCGTCTCGGGCGAGACCGAGTAGACGTTCGTCGACATCGCCTCTTCGACGCTGAGCTTGCCCGGGTCGACCTCGCGCAGCGCCTCGATGAGAGAGATGTCGCGGTGGGTGACCATGCCGACGAGCTTGCCGCCGTGCAGCACCGGCAGGTGGCGGATGTCGTGCTCCTCCATCAGCTTGCGTGCGCTGTCGATGCGCTGATCCTTGCCGATCGAGTACGGCGAGGTGGTCATGTAGCGCTGGATGGTCGGGATGGGTTTGCTCATGATGCGGAGCTGCTTAGCACGCCCCGTTCCAGCGCGAGCGCCGCGTCGCGCGCCGAAAGACGCGCGAAGTCTGGAGGAGCGGGCGCAAGCCCTGCGTCGGCGCGCGCTCGCTGCGCCGCTCGCCCACGCGCCGCTCGGTCTCCCGACCGCCGCCCCGGGTCAGGCCGGCGCGCTGAGCTTCAGTCCGATGATCGCGCCCACGAGCAGCACCGTGCAGACGACGCGCGTGGTGGTCACGGGCTCGTCGAAGAGCACCACGCCACCGATCGCGGCACCCACCGCGCCGATGCCGACCCACACCGCGTAGGCCGTGCCGATCGGCAGCTCCCTCGCCGCACGCGCGAGCAGCACCATGCTCGCGACCATGGCCGCGATCGTGAACACCGCCGGCAGCGGCCGTTTCAGACCGTCGGAGAGCTTCAGCCCGAGTGACCACCCGATCTCGAGCGCACCCGCGACGAACAACGTGAGCCAAGCCATGGACGTGCTCCTTCTCGCGCTCGCTGCGCGTCGCGACCCGTCTTGTCGTGGCCCGGTACGGGTCGCCCTCGTCGGGGGCACATCGGCCAGCGCGGAGTCTATACCAGCCTACACGGTGAGCGCACGCGCCCGGCCGGGCGACTTTGCTACCCTTCGGCGCCGTGGGAGTCGCCCCGACCGCCGAGCCCATCGACACGACCACCGAGGTCGAGACGCCGGAGCACGTGCGCTTCCGCTTCCGCGTCGCTGGCCCCGCGCGACGCGCCGTCGCCTACGCGCTCGACCTCGGCGTGCGAGGCGTGATCGTGGCCGTCTTCGCCTTCTTCGCGGTGCTCGCCGGGGCCTCGCTCGGCGAGCTCGTATCCGGCACCACCACCGGCCTCTTGCTCGTCATCGTGTTCCTGACCGAGTGGGCGTACTACCTCGTCTTCGACATCGCCTGGAGCGGCCGCAGCCCGGGCAGGCGCGCGATGGGCCTGCGTGTGGTCGATGCGTCGGGGCACCCGTTGCGCCTCGGCCAGAGCCTCTTGCGCAACCTGCTGCGCGCCGCCGACGTGCTGCCGATGGGCTACGCGCTCGGCGTGCTCGTGATGGCGCGCGACCCACGCTTCCGGAGGATCGGCGATCGCGTCGCGGGCACGATGGTCGTGCTCGAGGACACGAGCCGTGTCCGCGCCCCGATCCTGATCGACCCCCCGCCCACGCGGGCGGAGCTCTACGCGCTGCCGTCGCGCCTGCCCGTCTCGAACGAAGAGCTCGACGCCATCGAGCTCTTCCTGCGCCGCGCCTCGAGCCTTTCGCCTGCACGCGCGGAGGAGCTCGCCGCGATGCTGGCGCCGCGCATCGCGGCGCGGCTGGGCGCGCGCTACCTCCAGCCGAGCCGCTTCCTCGCTGCCGTCTACGCGAGGGCGCGCGATGGCGAAGCGGCAGGCGAGCGGGAGCGCGCCAGTGCGGCGAGGGCGGCCTGAGTGAGCCGCGAGGACGCCTTCGTCGCCGCCCGCCGGCGTGACTGGGAGGAGCTCGAGGCCGCGCTCGACGCCCGCGCCCAGCTCCACGAGCACGACGGCGCCACGATCGGGCGCGTCGCCTCGCTGTACCGCTCGCTCGCCACCGATCTGGTGCGCGCGCGCAGCAGGCGCTACTCGCCCGAGCTCACGGCTCACCTCGATCAGCTCACGAGCCGTGCACACAACGCGCTCTACGGCGCGCGCCCGCTGAGCGTCTGGCGGCTCGCGCGCCTGCTCTGGACCGATTTCCCCCGCGCGCTGCGCGAGAACGCCCGCCTCTTCGCGCTCTCGACCGCGCTCTTCGTCTTGCCCTTCGCCTTCGGCCTCGTCGGCTCCTACGGCTCGCTCGAGTTCGCCGAGCGCATCCTGCCGCCCGAGGTGCTCGAGGGCATGGCCCGCGCCTACGCCGAAGGCTTCGGCGGCGGGCGCAGCGAGGGCCAGGACGCGACGATGACGGGCTTCTACGTCTACAACAACGTCTCGATCGCCTTCCGCTGCTTCGCGACGGGCGCGCTCTTCGGCGCGGGCAGCATCTTCTTCCTCGTCTACAACGGGCTCGTGACCGGCGCCGTGGCGGGGCACGTGATGGCGAGCGGCGCGGGCGCGAACATCTGGACCTTCATGTGCGGGCACGCGCCCTTCGAGCTCACCGCGATCTGGATCGCCGGCGGCGCCGGCCTCCAGCTGGGGCACGCGATGCTCGTCACCCGGGGCCTCACACGCACCGCTTCGCTCGCGCTGGCTGCGCCGAGCATCGTCGCGCAGATCTCCGGCGCGGCCTTCATGCTGCTCGTCGCCGCGCTCGTCGAGGGCTTCTGGTCGCCGTCGGCGTTCGCCCCCGAGGCCAAGTGGGCCGTGAGCGCGGTGGGCAGCGCGCTCGTCGCGCTGTGGATCCTCCTCGGCGGCAGGCGATGGCGCACCTCCGAGCCCGGCGCGCCGCGCGCGGCGGAGCGCTGAGCTCGGCGATGGACCTCGGCCGCGCAGCCATCGTGCTCCGACCACGAAGCGTCACCGAGACGCTCGACCTCGCGTTGCGCGCCCTCGCTACACTCTCGCCGAGCTCGCTCTTGCGCCTCTCGCTCGTCTACCTCACGCCTCCTTGCGCGCTGCTGCTCGTCGCGCGCTACGCCTCGGGGCTCGGCTGGGTCTGGGTGTGGATCGCGGGCGTGCTGCTCGCGAGCCTGGTCGACGCGCCCTTCACGCTCTTCGTGAGCCGCAGGCTCTTCCACGAAGAGCCCACGATCGGCGAGCTCGGTCGCGCCGTCGCGGAGAGCCTGTCGCGCCATCTCCGCTCCTCGCTCCACGGCGCCTTCATGCTCTCGCTCACCGCGCTCACGGGCTTCGTGATGTCGCCGTGGGCGATGATGCGGCTCGCTTTCCTGAAGGAGGCCACGCTGCTCGAGGGCTACGCGGGCGGGCGCGCCTGGGCGCGCGCTTCGGCCCTCGCGCGGAGCCCGGGTGCACCCGTCTTCTCGCTCGCGCTCTCCTTGCTCGTCGCGCGCCTCGCCTCGGTGATGCTCGCGGAGGCGCTCGGGCAGGGCATCGTCGACGATCTGCTCCAGCTCGGGCAGCCCACCGGCTCACTCTGGCGCGACGGCGGCTCGGCCTACGCGCTCGTGGGCCTCTTCGTCTCCACGCCCTACGTCGCCTGCGCGCGTCTGCTCGCCTACCTCGACCTGCGCACGCGCACCGACGCCTGGGACGTCCAGCTACGCTTCATGGCCCTCGCGGCGAAGGACGCGGCGTCGTGAGGGCGCTCCTGCTCGTCGCGGCGCTCGCGCTACCCGAGAGCGGCGAGGTGCGCGAGCGAGCCCGCGCGCTCTACGCCGATCCCACGAGCCTGTGCGAAGACGACGCGCTCGAGCTCGATCCCGAGGAGCATGCGCTCTACTGCCCCGTGGCGGAGCACGCGCCGCGCTGCCGCGCCCTCGCCGAGGCCTGCGCGCGCGGGCCTCGCAGCTCGGGACTCGGCGGCGCAGGGCGGCGCGCGGGTGAGGCGCACTCCACGGACGAAGCTGGGCGCCCCGACCCCCGAGACGGCGACGCGGAGAGCGGCGCGCACGCCGGGGCCGAGCCCCGCCCCGACGTGCGGCGAGCGCTACGCGAGCAGCGCCGGAGGCGTGACGACGCCAAGAGCGACGCGGCGCCCGCACCGGAGGAGCGCGAGCCGGAGGAGCCCACGCCCGACGACGACGAGGACCGCAAGCTCGAGCTCCCGCTCTGGCTGCGTCAGCTCGCCTCGCTCGCCTTCTACGCCGCCATCGCCGCGATGCTGCTCGTCGTCGCGCGCATGCTCTGGCGCCACTTCGCGTCGGCCCGCGACGAGGCGCCCGCACCGCCGGACGACGAGGCCGAGCCTGCCGAGAGGCCTCGCCCCGGCGAAGCGCCGCGCGTGCTCGAGACCGACGTAGAACGCTTGCTCGCGCGCGCCCGCGCTCGCGCCTCCGCGGGAGATCACCGGGGCGCGATCGAAGACGTCTACGCCGCGCTCCTGCGCAGGCTCGAGGGCGCGGGGCTCGTCGAGCTGCACCCCTCGAGGACGAACGGTGACTACCTCGAGCGCCTGCGCGCTCGGCAGGAGCTGCGGCGCGAGCTCGTCGCCGTGGTCCGCGAGGTGGAGCGCGTGCAGTTCGGCGACGAGCCGGTGGGCGCGGCGCGCTCGAGCCGCTTCTTCGAGCTCACCCGTCCCTTCTTCGAGCGCGCGCTCGCCGTCGCCTTGCTCGTCGCGAGCCTCGGCGCCCTCGAGGGCTGCGAGGCCCCCGAACGGCAGGCCTCCGAGCCCCGCGCGACGCAGGCCTCCGGCCACGAGGCGCTGCTCGCGCTGCTCGACGAGGCCGGCGTGCACGCCGCGCGCCGCACGCGACCGCTCGCGGACCTGGGCAAGGCAGGCACGCTGCTCGTGCTGCCGGGCACCGATATCGACGACGCTCAGCGGCGCGAGCTCGAGGGCTTCGCCGAACGCGGCGGCCAGGTGGTGTACGTCGGCGGCCCCACGCGCGCTCGCGCGGGCGTCGGCACGCGCGGCGTCGACTCGAGCAGCACCCTGCTCGAGCTCCGCGGCGACGCGCGCGCCCGGCTCGGCGCGCACGGTCCCATCGTCGCGCCACGCTGGGCGCTCGACACCCAGCCCAGCGAGCGCGACGTGCTCCGCCGCGATGGCCTGCCCTACGCGCTCGAGCTCGCGCGCGGAGACGCGGGCGGGCGCATCGCGCTCTTCGCCGACGAGGCGTTGTTCAGCAACCTGGGCCTCGCCGTGGGCGACAACGCCGCCTTCACCGTGCGCTACCTCGCCTCGCTCGGCGAGGGGCCCGTCGAGCTCGTCGACGGCATGACGGGCCTCGGCGCCACCTCGCCGCTCGAGGCGGTCCGGCGCGCCGAGCTCCTGCCGGTTCTGCTCCAGCTCCTCTTCGTGTTCGCCCTCTACTCGGCCTGGCGAGGCGCGCGCTTCGGCAAGCCGAAGGGGCTCCCGTCGGGCTCGCGGCGAGCCTACGTCGAGCACGCGCTCGCGCTCGGCGCGCTCTACGGGCGGGCGCGCGCCGCTCCGCGCGCCTCGGGGCTCGTCTCGAGCTACGCGCTCGACAGGCTGCGCGAGCGCGTCGCTTCGCCGGAGCAGAGAGGCCTCGTCGATCTGGCGGAGCGCGTCGCCGCCCGCACGAAGCGCCCGCTCGGCGAGGTGGTCGACGTGCTCGAGCGCGCCCACCGCGCGCGCGCAGAGCTCGCCGAAGCGGTGCTTGCCTCGCGCCTGCCCCGCGATCGCCACGCCGCGAGGCCGACGCGACCGAGCGGCGACGACGAGCGCGAGGCCGAGCGCCTCTTGCGAGAGCTCGACGCGTACCTCGAGCTCGACGCGCGCAGAGAGCCGCGCGATCGAGCCCCCACCGACGCCGCGCGAGACGCGCCTCCCGCCAGCACACGCCCCCCCCGAGTCACCGAGGAACGACGATGAACAGCGAGGATTTCCGCGCGCGCTTCGAGCGCGCACGCGACGAAGCACAGAAGGTCCTGCTCGGGCAGGAGGAGCTCGTCGAGCACGTGCTGGTCGCGGTGCTCGCGGGAGGGCACGTGCTCATCGAAGGCGTGCCAGGGCTCGGCAAGACGCTATTGGTGCGCACCCTGGGCGCCGTGCTGGGCGCGAGCTTCAAGCGCATCCAGTTCACCCCCGATCTCATGCCGAGCGACGTCACCGGTGGGAACGTCTTCGACCAGAAGCAGGACGCCTTCGTCTTCCGCCCCGGCCCGGTCTTCACGCAGCTCTTGCTCGCCGACGAGATCAACCGCGCTCCGGCGAAGACGCAGTCTTCCTTGCTCGAAGCGATGCAGGAGCTCTCGGTCACGACCGACGGCGTCACCCGCGCGCTCCCCGACCCCTTCTTCGTCATCGCGACGCAGAACCCGGTGGAGTCACAGGGCACCTACCCGCTCCCGGAGGCGCAGCTCGATCGTTTCCTCATGAAGCTCTACGTCGGCTACCCGAGCGTCGCCGTGGAGCGCACGCTCCTGCGCCGCGTCGCCGAGGGCTTCGACGCTGCGAGGCTCGAACGCTCCGGCCTCGAGCGGGTGCTCGGCGCCGAGGAGCTCGTCGAGATGCGCGCCGCCGCCGGCCGCGTACGCATCGACGACGCGCTGCTCGAGTACATCGCCGATCTCGTCGTGCGCACGCGCACGCATCGCTCGGTGTACGTCGGCGCCTCGCCCCGCGGCTCGATCGGTCTGCTCGCGGCGGCGCGGGTCCGCGCGGCGAGCGAGGGCCGCGACTACGCCGTACCCGACGACGTGAAGGCGCTCGCGAAGAGCGTGCTGCGTCACCGACTGCTCCTGCACCCCGACGCGGAGCTCGAGGGTCGGAGCGCCGACGACTGCCTCGAGGACATCCTGCGCGAGGCGAAGGTACCGAAGACGGCCGCCTGATGCTCCTGCCGACGCGCTCCCTCGTGCTGCTCGCCAGCGTGCCGCTCCTGGTCTCGCTCGGCACGCTCGTGGAGCGCTCGTGGCTCGTCCCGACGCTCTCGCTCGACGCCCTCGTCGTGCTGCTCGCGCTCGTCGACGCGCTGATCTCGCGGCGCGGCGCGATCGCCGTCGAGCGCCGCGCGCCGGAGGTCTTCTCGGTGGGTCGGCCCAACCTGATCACGCTCGGGCTCCGCTCGACGCTCGCCCGTCGCGTGACGGTGGAGCTCGTCGACGAGCTCTTCGACGAAGCCCAGGCCGATGGGCTCCCGGTGCGCGTCGAGCTCGAGCCTCGCGGGCGCGCCGAAGCCCGCTACCACCTGACCCCGAAGGTGCGTGGCAGCTTCGTGCTCGGCCCCCACCACCTGCGCATACCCTCGAGGCTCGGCCTGTGGACGCGCCAGCTCCGCATCGACGCGAGGCACGAGCTGCGCGTCTACCCCGACGTGGAGGCCGTGCGCGCCTACGAGCTGCTCGCCAAGACCGATCGACTCGCTGGCGTGCGCAGCTCCAACAAACGCGGGGGCGAGACCGAGTTCGAGCGCCTGCGCGAGTATCGGCAGGGCGACGAGTACCGGAGCATCGACTGGAGGGCGAGCGCGCGCACGCGCAAGCTCGTCGCCCGCGAGTACCAGCTCGAGAGCAACCAGAGCGTCGTCTTCGCGCTCGACGCTGGCCGCATGATGACCGCGGAGCTCGGCGGGCTCTCCTCCTTCGATCACGCGCTCAACGCGACGCTCATGCTCACCCACGTCGCCTCGCGAGCCGGCGACCACGTGGGCCTCGTCGCCTTCTCCGACGAGCTGCTCGGCTTCGTGCCTCCAGGAGGCGGCCCTCGCGCCGCTCGCAAGGTCGTGCAGGCCTCCTACGCGCTGCTCCCTTCGCTGGTGGAGTCCGACTTCGACGAGCTCGGGCGCACCGTGGGGGTGAGGCTGCGCAAGCGCTCGCTCATCGTGCTCTTCACCAGCGTGGTCGACGAGGTCGCCGCGGCCTCGCTCCTCAGGCTCGTCCGCGGCCTCGGCGCGCGCCATCTGCCGCTCGTGGTGATGATGCGCGACCTCGGGCTCGAGGGGCTCGCCCTCGGCAGCTCGAGCGCGACGGCGGCGGGCGCTGGCCTCTACGAGCGAGCGGCGGCGGCGGAGCTGCTCGTCGAGCGCAACCGGCTGCTGCGCGAGCTACGTCAGCGCGGCGCGCTCGTGCTCGACGTCGCCCCCGGCGAGCTCAGCCCCCAGCTCGTGCGCCGCTACCTCGACATCAAGGCGCGCCACCTGCTCTAGCCTCCCCGATGGAACGACGAAGCCCCCGCACCGAGGTGCGAGGGCCCAGCCTTCTCCGAGGCCGGCGTCGAAGGAGCTCCCGCTCACGACGACGCCACGATGGGTCGAGGAGCCGTAGCGAGCGCCCCTCCGACGAGCACGCCATCGTTCGTGCAGCAGCCGTCGCGAGCGCCCCGAGGCTAGGGCGACGGCTCGAAGCGTACTCTCCGTACGCTGAGAGCCGTCAACCGAAGCATCGGGGCGCGCAGCAGGCTGCTGCGCGGACGATCACTCCTTGTCGAGTTTGCCGACCAAGCTCAGCGTGAAGAACGCGCCCATGTACTTGAAGTGCGGGCGCACCTTCATGTCGACCTTGTACCAACCAGCGTTGCCCTCGACGTCCGTGACCGTGATCTGCGCCTTGCGGAGCGGACGACGGCTGCGGATGGCGGGGCTCACGACGTCCTGATCGGCGACGTACTGGTTGATCCACTCGTTGAGCTCGTGCTCGAGATCGGCGCGCTCCTTCCAGGTGCCGATCTGCTCGCGCTGCAGGACCTTCAGGTAGTGCGAGATGCGGCACATGATGAACATGTACGGCAGCTGCGTTCCGAGCCTGTAGTTGAGCTCCGCCGCACGACCCTCTTCGCTCTGCCCGAAGTACTTCGGCTTCTGGACCGAGTTGGCCGAGAAGAAGCAGGCGTTGTCGGAGTCCTTGCGGTAGACGAGGCCGATGAAGCCCTCTTCGCTGAGCTCGTACTCGCGACGCTCCGTGAGCAGGACCTCGGTCGGGATCTTCGTCTGGATCTCGCCCATGGCTTCGTACTGGTGGAGGGGGAGGTTCTCCACCGTGCCGCCCGCCTGCGGACCGATGATGTTGGGGCACCAACGGAACTTGGCGAAGCTGTCGGCGATGCGCGAGGCCATCGCGTAGGTGGCGTTGCCCCAGAGGTAGCCGTCGTGCCTTCCGACGACGTCCTCCTCGTAGTTGAAGGCCTTCACCGGGACGGTGTTGGAGCCGTAGGGCAGACGCAGCAGGAAGCGCGGGAGGAGCAGCCCCACGTAGCGGGCGTCCTCCGTCTCGCGGAAGCTCTGCCACTTCGTGTACTGCGGGCCCTCGAAGATGGCGCGCAGGTCCTTGAGGTTGGGCAGACCGAGGTAGTCCTTCAGACCGAAGAACTGCGGGCCGGCCGCCGCGAAGAAGGGCGCGTGCGACATCGCGGCGACCGAGGCGCACTTCTGGAGGAGCGCGATGTCCTGCGGGCCGGGGCCGAAGTCGTAGTTCGAGATGATCGCGCCGTAGGGGCGGCCACCGAACTGACCGTATTCGGCCGAGTACACGAGCTTGTAGAGGCCGCTCTTCGGCACCTCGGGGGCGTCTTCGAAGTCCGCCTGGAGGTCTTCCTTGGAGCAGTTGAGCAGCTCGACCTTCGTGTTCTCGCGGAAGTCGACGCGATCGACGAGGAACTTGAGGCCCCGCCAGGCGGACTCGAGCTTCTGGAAGGCCGGGTTGTGGATGATCTCGTCGAGCTGACGCGAGAGCTTCACGTCGATCTCGGCGATGAGCGCGTCGACGAAGGCCTTGTCGACCTTCTCGCCCTCACGCTTCGGCTGGATGAGCTCGGCGATGAGCGCCTGGACGCCCTGCTTCGCGACCTCGTAGCCCTCGTTGCCGGGGGCCATCTTGGTCTCGGAGAGGATCTCGTCGAGCAGGCTCGTCCCCTCGAGGGACTGGGCCTGGCCCTGGGACTGCGTTTCAGTAGCCATCGATCACTCCCCTTCCTTCGCGAGGCCCAGCTCGTTGATGAGCTTGTTGCGCTGGCCGGGGTCGCCGAGGATCTGCTGGATCTTGTTGCGGAAGGCCTTCTCGTTGCCGAGCGGGCCCTTGAGCGCCGTGAGCGCCGCGCGCAGGTCGAGGAGCTTCTTGAGCTCCGGCACCTGCTGAGCGACCGCCTCGGGCTCCATGTCCGAGAGACGACGGAACTTGAGGTTGACCGTGAGCTCCTCGTCGGGCGCATCACTCAAGGCGTTCTTCACGTTGTAGGACAGGTTGAGCTTCTGCTCAGCCATGACCTTCTGGAAGTTGTCCTTGTCGATGTTGATCGGCTTGCGGTCCTCGAGCGGCCGCGGATCAGGCCGCATCGTGTAGTCGCCCAGCATGAGCAGCTTGAGCGGAAGCTCGACCTCTTCCTTCGCATCGCCGACGGACGGCTTGTACGTGATGTTCACGCGTTCCTTCGGCGCGACACTTCCCTCTTTCATCGCTGGACGGCTCCTTTCCCGATTTGCTTGCCCGACAGGCTCGACCCGAGTGCAGCCGAGGATACACAGCCCTAGAAGTCGGGATCCAGGGGTAGCTCACACGTGCGAGCGGGCAGCGGCCCGCTCGCACCAAAGTCACATCTCTTGCTTCACTGCTCTTGCATGACCGCGTAGGCCTGGGCGGCGTCGAGCTCGCACAGCCTCTCGAAGGACTGCGCGACCCGCTTCTGCAGCTCGAGGTCTTCGTAGCTCTGCGCGCTCTGCGCTTTTCTCACCCGGTACAGGTTCGCGTACATCTCGACGCAGAGCTCGGGGTCCCACGCGGCGAGCCGGTGGTCTTCGGCGAGCCGCTCGAGCCCCTCGAGCTGGGCGCGCGCGATGTCGAAGAGGCTGCTGCGCAAGCAGAGCTTGCCGAGCTCGAGCCTCGCACGGAATCGGTGCGCCGGGGCCTGCGCCTGCGTCACGGCGCGCGAAAGGATCTGGATCGCCTTGGCGACGTCGCCCTCCGCCACCGCGGCCTCCGCGTCGGCCACGGCCTTGTCGACGGGCGATCGGCCTCCGCCGCCGCCGGAGCTGCGAGCCGCACCACCACCGCCTGGCTTCGCCGACGCGCTCGCTGCCCACGCGCGCGTCTCCTCGTTCGCGAAGGGCGTGCCGTCGATGAAGCTCAGCCCCAGGAGCTCGGGAGCGCGCGCGAGCAAGGCGCCGAGCTCGGCGACCACCACCCGCGCGGCGGGCTCGAAGTCGCCGCCGAGGTTCTCGAGTGCCGTGGCGAGGTATCGCGCGTGATCGAGCCAGAGCGGATATTCGGCGCCGACCTGCAGCGCCGTGTTCATGAGCCCCATCCAGTCGCCGCCGGCCGCCATCTCGGCGAGCCCCGACACGATGTGCTCGCGTGGCCCCTCGACCTGAGTCTGCCCGCCCTCGTTGTAGGGCGCGCCCGCGATGAGCAGCCAGCTCGCGACGCGGTTGAGGCGGAAGCCGTCGGCCGAGGCGGGGTTCATGCCGAGCATCACGTCGCCTGCTCGATGGATCAGCGGCACGAGCTCGCTCAGCGCGCGATAGGCGGTGTCCCCGTCGACGATGTCGTCGGTGGACCAACCGACCCCGCCCGCCGCGGGCACGCCGGTGTCGTGGGTGGCCGGGGCCTCGTAGGCCGTGTAGGTCGCC
>CALKVW010000083.1 GCA_938004785.1 uncultured Polyangiaceae bacterium | reverse complement strand
CTCGGCTCGCGGCAGATGGAGGAGGTCAACTTCCTCTACTTCGAGAACAAGTCGGTGCCGCCGATGGCGCTCCTCGTGTCGGGCGGACGCATCTCCGAGGCGTCGGTGCCGCGCATCGAGCGCTTCATCGAGGAGAACCTCAAGGGGAAGGCGAACTTCCACAAGATTCTCATCCTCGAGGCCGACGGCGCGGGCACCGGCGACGGCGGCCGCGCGAAGATCGAGCTGCGCCCGCTCACCGACGCCCAGCAGCAGGACGCCCTCTTTCAGGTCTACGACGAGCGCAATATCGACAAGGTCGGCAGCGCCTTCCGTCTGCCGCGCCTCTTGCGCGGCGAGAGCAAGGACTTCAACCGCGCGACCGCCGAGAGCGCGCTGCGCTTCGCCGAGGACCAGGTCTTTCAGCCCGAGCGCGACGAGTTCGACTTCCTGATGAACCGGAAGCTCCTCGCGGACATGGGTATCCGCTTCTGGCGCTTCCGCTCGCAGACGCCAGTGACGCGCGACCCGGAGCGCATGACCGAGATGGTCGAGCGGCTCGTGCGCGTCGGCGTGCTCACCCCCGAGGAAGGGCGACTGCTCGCCGGCGACATCTTCAACCGCGAGTTCAGGAAGATCGGCGACGACTGGACCAAGCGCCCCATCACCCTGACGCTCGCGGGCATCCAGACGGGCGTGGAGGACTTGAAGCCCAAGGCCGTGAACCCCGAGGCGCTGTTGCCGAGCGCGAAGCAGCTCCTCGCGCTGCGCGAAGACCTCCGTGCGGAGGAGGACCGGCTCGCCACCGGACGACTCGACCTCGCGCGACGGTACCTGGAGACCGAGCGTGTGAAGGTCCCGCGCGAGGAGTTCGACGCGTGGTTCGGCGAGGTGCGCGATGCGCCCTGAGCATCACCGTGCGTGGGTGCAGCAGGCCCAGCTCGACGCCGAGCGCGGCGTCATCGCCTGCCGCATGTGCCAGCGCCACGCGGGGCTGGACGAGACCACGACGCTCTGGCGCAACGGCCACCTGGTCTTCGCGCTCTGCGACCGCTGCGCCTCCTGCCACGACGTCGCGTTCTCGCCGACGGAGGCGGGCGTCGAGGTGCGCGCCAGGCGGCGAGGTCCGCTCGTCATCGGAGGCGGGACGTGAAGCTGGTCCCCTCGACCAAGCGCCCGTGCCGCCTCGAGCGCGGCGAGATCCGCCGCGTCCCGCAGGACCGCTCGAACCTCCTCGTCGGCTACCACGTCTGCTGCCTGCGCTGCGGGTTCAACACGCCCGCGCTCGCCGGCACCGATGGGCTCGACATCGACGAGGGTGACGCGCCCGACGACCTGACGTTCTCGAAGGCGCTGCGCTGCACCTTCTGCCGCGTCCTGATGCACGTGAGCCACGGCGAGCTGCGGCTCGAGGAGGACGCCGATGTGCGGCACATCCGCTTCCGCTGATCGACTCCTCGTCGTTCACGAAGCCCGAGTCGCGGCCGACGAGCTCGTCGAGCGTTTCCTTCGGCTTCCCGTCGGCAAGGCCATGAACCTCGGCACCCGCGCCGGGTTCGATCGTGCCGTGGCACTTCTTGCCGCCCAGCTCCGGCGCGCCACCGGGCGTGCCGACGCCGATGCTGTGCGCGAGGCGTTCTCCGTCCTCGACATCGACTGGGCTCGCACCACGGCCGCCGAGCGGCGCCGCCTGGTCGCCGAGGCGATGGCCGCTGCCGGGCGGGCCACGGCGCTCGTGCCCGCGCGCATCGAGGCCCCGCTCAACGACGCCGCGCAAGAGGTGGTCGCCGCCACGCGTACCGACGCCCGGCGCAGCCAGCGGCTCGCGATCGGGGCCGAGTTCAACGCCATCGACCGCCGCGCCATCGCCCACGTGACCAGCTCCCAGGGCAACTTCGTCCGCGACGAGTACGGCCGGCGCGTCGAGGGCTTCGGCGAGGAGGCCCGGCGCATCGTTGCCACCGGACTCGAGGAAGGGCTCGGGCGTGACGACATCGCCCAGGCGCTCGAACAGGCAGCTCGCGCGGCACTCGTCGACCGCGCCCCGTTCTACTGGGAGACGGTTGCCGCCTCGTTCATCGCGCAGGGCCGCTCCTACGCGCAGATGAGCAGCTACGCCGAGGCGGGCATCCGGCAGTACCGCATCGAGGCGGTGCTCGACGAGCAGACGACGAACATCTGCCGCTACCTGCACGGCAAGACCTTCTCGGTGGCTGACGCCCTCAGGCGCTTCGACCGCATCGAGCAGGTCGAGGACCCGGAGGCCATCAAGCAGGCCATGCCGTGGGTTCGTGAGGCCCAGGACCGCGAGACCGGCCGCAGCCGGCTCTACGTGGACGGCGGCGCCGGTCGGACCGACCTCGCCGAGATCACACGCTCGGCGATGGGCACGCGGGACGATCGCGGCGACTTCCGCGCGCTCGCCAGCGACACCGCGCTGAACGAGGTGGGCATCGGCTTCCCGCCGTACCACGGCCTCTGCCGGTCCACGACGCTCGCGGTCGCGTGATTCGCGAGGACGTGTCCCCTCCGCGCGAAGTCGGCGGCTTTGCCTCTGCGGAGGACGTCGCATGCCCGAGACCAAGCCGCGCGAGCCCGAGACGACCGCCCCGACCACCGGGGATGGGCCGCCTCCGTCTGCGCCCGGGCGGACCGGGGACAAGACGGCGAAGCAGGACGCGCCCTTCGTCTGGCCGCGCGACCTGAACGCTCCCTCCAGCGACCGCCCCGAGTGGGGCACCGACCCGGAGGCGCTGCGCGATGCCTGACCGACGCGAAGCCGCCGTCGCCCACGCGCGCCGGATCCTCGCGGCCAACGAGGGGGCGCGCCCGCACGGCACCGAGGTCGAGAAGACCATCTGGGGCTCGCCCGCGGGCAAGAAGCGCCTGGCGGACCGCCTCGTGGGGATGCTCCCGGCGCACAAGACCTACGTCGAGCCGTTTGCCGGCAGCGCGGCGGTGCTGTTCGCCAAGGAGCCCGCGGAGGTCGAGGTCATCAACGACGCCGACCTGGAGATCGCCGACGCCTACCGGCTCATCAAGAAGCTCTCGCCCGAGGGGCTCGCGAAGCTGAAGAAGCTGCCGTGGGTCGGCGACGAGAAGACCTTCAAGCGGCTCCTCGACGTCGAGCCCGAGGACGACGTCGAGCGGCTGCACCGCTTCCTGTACCTGACGCACTTCTCCTACGGGAAGATGCGCGGCAAGAGCTTCAGCCCGACGGTCGTCGGCGTCGAGGCGACGACCATCAAGCGCATCGAGAAGTTCGCGCCGCGCCTGAAGAAGGTGAAGGTCTACGGCGGCGACTACGAGAAGGTCGTCCGCAAGTACGACGGCAAAGACACGGTCTTCTTTCTCGACCCGCCGTACCCCGGCTACAACGTCGACGTCGGCGAGAGCGAGTTCGACGAAGAGCGGTTCTTCAAGCTGCTCAAGTCGCTCAAGGGCCGCTTCCTCATCACCTACGGCATCCGGGGCAAGTTCCCGGAGCTGGTGAAGGACAGCGACTTCTGGACGAAGCGCATCCGCACGCGGCGCTCGATCGCGCACATGCGCGGCGTCGGCGGCAGCTCGGTGCTGACGCAGCTCCTGGTCGCGAACTACGAGCCGACCACCAAGGCGCTCGACGACGAGTTTGTCCTCGACGCGTGGGACGGCGTACTCGACGACGGCGCTGACGACGTCGAGAAGGCGCAGCCCTTCGGCACGTTCGGCGGCTCGTTCCACTACGCGAAGCGCATCGTCCCGCTCATCCCGGCGCACAGGACCTACGTCGAGCCCTTCGCGGGCGCGGCGGCGGTGCTGCACGCGAAGGACCCGAGCAACAAGGAGGTCATCGCGGACCTCGACGACGACGTGGTGTTCCTCCACCGCAGCATCAAGGCGATGACGCCCGAGCGCGTCGAGGAGCTACGCCGCCGCTTCGAGTGGACCGTCACGCAGGAGAGCTTCGCCAAGGCGCGCGACATGACGCCGAAGGACGACGTCGCCCGTTTCTACAAGCTTGTCTTCGTTCGCACGCATGCGCGCGACTGCCGTCCCGACGGCACGCACCCGGCGGCGCAGCACCTCGGCTCGACCACCAACCCGGAGAAGTACCTCCGGGCCGCCGAGCGCCTGAAGGGCGTGAGCATCCTGCGGCAGGACTACCGCAAGACCATCGAGGCCTTCGACAGCAAGGACACCTTCTTCTTCATCGACCCGCCGTACCCCGGCGAGTGGTTCGACAAAGACAAGGTCATCGACCTCAACGAGTTCATCGACGCGCTCGCGAAGGTCGAGGGCAAGTTCATCGCGGTCCTCAACCCGACCCCGGAGAACGTCGCCGCCTTCAAGAAGGTCGGGCACGTCTTCCGACTCAAGGTGCGCGAGGCCTCGGGGCGCGGCGGCGCCAAGCAGGCCATGCGCCTCTTCGTCGCCAACTTCCCGGTGCGCAAGGCCGCGGACTTCGAGCTCGTCGCCAAGTGCGAGCACCTGCCGCTCGATCCGAGCCCGCCCGACTTCGGCCTCGCCGAAGCGGCGAGACCGGGGGAGCTGGTGTTCGACAAGCCCTCGCGCCTCGTGAAGGGCATCGACCCGAACGACGAGCGCTTCGTGCTGGGCATCGTGCTCGAGCCCGAGGTGGTCGACGCGCAGGGCGACATCTACTCGGCCGAGGAGATCCGCGCCGCCGCTCACCGCTTCATGGAGGACTTCGGCGGCCTCGGGCTGATGCACCGCCTGCGCGTAAACGGGCAGGTGAAGGTGCTGGAGAGCTATCTCGCGCCCACCGACTTCACGATCGGGGAGCTCGCGGTCCGCAAGGGCACGTGGCTCCTCGCCGTGCGCGTGCTCTCCGATGAGCTGTGGGAGCGCGTGAAGACGGGCGACCTCACGGGCTTCTCCATCGGCGGCTCGGCGCGTCGAGTGCCCGAGCCCGCGCCCGTTCCGACATCGGAACAACCGACCAACAACCAGCCCGCCTCGGAGGCCGCCGCATGACGACGCCAATGAACAAGGCGGACGACGGCGTGCATCGCCTCGTCGACATGGTCGTCGAGGAGGTGTCGCTCGTCGACCGCGCCGCCAACAAGCACCGCTTCCTGATCGTGAAGAGGGATGACGCCATGGACGACGACAACACCACCGACACCCAGACCAACGAGCCGTCGCCGTCCGCTGCGCCCACGGCGAAGCTCGACGACGGCACCGCGCTCGGCGCAGCGCTGACCGCGCTCGAGAGCCTGACCGGGCTCGTCGAGCTGCTCGGCTCGCTCGGCGCCGACCAGGCCGATGCCCGCCTCGCCGAGCTGGCAGAGGAGCTGCGCTCCGTCGCTGAGCAGCTCCTCGCCCGCAGTGCCGGAGCCGACGAGGACATCGAGGCCCGCGCCAAGACCGACGGCGCCAAGCCCGCCCCATCGAGCGACTTCGCCGGCAACGTCACCGCTGCCAAGCAGGCGCTCGCGCGTCTCGCCGAGCTCGCCGCCAAGGTGCCCACGGCAAAGACCGAGACGCCGGCACTGCCGGAGCCTGCGGTCGCCGCGAAGGACTCGTCCGCGACGGCGACGCCGAGCGTGACCGACTCGCTCGCGAAGCTCGCCGACTCGTTCCGCGCGCTGTCGGAGACCGTGAAGGAGCAGCAGCAGCGGCTCGGCCGCGTCGAGAAGCAGTTCGGACTGCCGAACAGCGCCGCGCCCGCGGAGCGCATGTCGAAGGCCACCGTCGAGGACGTGGGATGGCCGCTCGATCTCAACAAGCCCAAGGACCGGGAGAGCGTCGACAAGGCGATCTCCTTCCACGACCTCTGAACCCCGCCGGAAGGAGCCCGCGCCCATGACGTACCTCGACAATCGCACCATCCTGGAGAAGGCCGATCTCGCGCTCGCCGACCTGACGGCGGGAGGCGGCATCCTCAAGCCCGCGCAGGCGCAGAAGTTCATGCGCCTGCTCATCAAGCAGTCCGTCCTCATGCAGCAGGCCACGGTCGTCCCGATGGCCTCGCCGAAGCAGCAGATCTCGAAGATCAAGTTCGGCAGCCGCATCCTGCGCCCCGGCCAGGAAGCCACGGCGCTCCCGCCCGCGCAGCGCGCCGCCCCCGACCTCTCCCAGGTCGAGCTCGACGCCAAGCTCTTTAAGGCCGAGGTGCGCCTCTCTGACGAGGTGCTCGAGGACTCCATCGAGCGCGGCGAGCTGCGCCAGACGATGATGGAGATGATCGCCGACGCCATCTCGCGCGACATGGAGGAGGTGCTGGTCAGCGGCGACACTGCGTCGGCCGACCCGTTCCTCGCCACGATGGACGGCGTGCTCAAGCAGGCCACGAGCCACGTCGTCGACGCGGCTGCTGCGCCGATCTCGAAGGACCTGCTGCGCGATCTCGTGAAGACGCTGCCCAGCGAGTACCTGCGCGACAAGAGCGCGATGCGGTACCTCACCAGCGTCGACGCGGACCTCGACTACCGCAACACGCTCGCCGAGCGAGCCACCGCGGTGGGCGACAAGTTCCTCGAGGGCGACGCGCCGGTCCTCTACTCCGGCGTGCCGGTGCAGCCGATCCCCCTGTTCCCCGAGAACCTCGGCGCCGGCAGCGACCAGACAGTCATCCTGCTCTGCAACCCGAAGAACATCCACGTCGGCATCTGGCGGCAGATCCGCATCGAGTCGGCGCGAGACATCTCCGAGGGCACGCTGAAGATCGTCGCCACGCTCCGCTTCGACGTGAAGTTCGCCGAGGAGACCGGCGTGGCCAAGGCCATCAACGTGCAGCTCTGAGGAGGCCTCTACCATGACCGAAACGCTGCTCGTTCGTCTGAAGCCCTACGACCCGCGCCGTGGCCACGTGCTGCGGCGCTACACCTACGCCGGCATCAAGTTCCAGGAGGAGCGCGGCTGGTACCGCGTCGAGAGGCCGGTGGCCGAGTACCTGCGCGCCGTGCGCGAGGTGCCCTCGGATCGCTACGCCCCGCTCGCGTTCGACGTCTGCACCGAGGCCGAGGCCAAGGCGCTCGACGCCAACGAGAGCGAGGTCGCCAAGGTCAAGCGCAGCGCGACGGACGACCTGAAGGTCGTGCCCGCGCGCGCGGCGGTGACCACCGAGGACCTGCCGCCGAAGTCCACCACGCCGACGCCGCCGACGAAGGACGACGACGGCCCCAGGCGCGGCAAGCGCGAGCGAGAGTGACGTGTACGCCTCGGTTGCCGACCTGCGCGCCGAAGGCGTGACGGCGGCCGAGGCGAGCGACGCCCGCCTTG
>CALKVW010000082.1 GCA_938004785.1 uncultured Polyangiaceae bacterium | reverse complement strand
GGCGTGGAGTTCGTGACCCGCAAGATCACCGACGCCGTGGCCCGGATCCACCTGGGGCTGCAGGATCAGCTGCTCCTGGGCAACCTCGACGCCCAGCGCGATTGGGGCTACGCGCCCGACTACGTCCGGGCCATGTGGCTGATGCTGCAGCAGCCACAGCCGGACGACTTCGTCATCGCCACCGGCGAGACCCATTCGGTGCGCGAGTTCTGCCAGATCGCCTTCCAGCACCTGGGACTGGACTGGGAGCGCCACGTCAAGCTGGACGATCGCTTCGTACGCCCGGCCGAGGTGGACCTGCTCATCGGCGACCCCGGCAAGGCGCGCGAGCAACTGGGCTGGGCGCCGACGGTCAGCTTCCCGGAGATGGTACGGCTGATGGTGGACAACGACCTCCGCCTGCTGCGCGAGGAGCGGGAGCTGGCATGAACACGGACGACATTCAATTCGGGACCGACGGCTGGCGGGCCAGGATCGGCGAGGGCTACACCTTCGCCAACCTTCGGCGGGTGGCGGCGGCCGCCGCCCTCTACTACCGCGAACACGCCGACGGCGCCGCGCGCGGCCTGGTCATCGGGCATGACCAGCGCTTCCTGGCCCGCGAGATGGCCGAGGCCGCGGCCGAGGTGGTGGCCACCCACGGCGTGCCGGTCTGGCTGACCAAGGGCGCCACCCCCACGCCCGTGATCAGCCAGGCCGTGCTGGCGCGGGGCGCGGCCGGGGCCATCAACCTGACCGCCAGCCACAACCCGCCGGAGGACCTGGGCTTCAAGGTGCGCGACGCCTCTGGGGGCGCCCTGGCTCCCGAGGCCCTGAAGCTGCTGGAGGCCCGCATCCCCGCCCCCGGCGCGGCCGTGGCCAGCCGGGACCTTGCCGAGGCCTTGGGCGACGGCAGCGTCCGCCTCTTCGACCCGGCGCCCGACTACCGGGCCTACGTGGCCGCCCGGGTGGACCTGGACCGCATCGCCGCCGCCGGCCTGCGCGTGGCCTACGATCCCATGTGGGGCGCCGGCATCGGCTGGCTGGAATGGCTCCTGGGCCCCGGGGCCCGCACCCGCCTCCTGACCATCCACGGCGAGCGCAACCCCTGCTTCCCGGAGATGAGCCGGCCGGAGCCCATCCCGCCCAACACCGATGCCCTGGCCCGCCAGGTACTGGCCACCGGGGCCGACATCGGCATCGCCAACGACGGCGACGCCGACCGCATCGGGGTCATGGACGAAGCCGGGCGCTTCGTCAACCAGCTGCAGGTCTACGGCCTCCTGGCCTACTACCTGCTCAAGGTGCGCGGCGAGCGCGGGGCCATCGTCAAGACCCTCTCCACCACCTCCACCCTGGAGGTGCTGGGCCAGCGCTACGGCGTTCCGGTGCACGAGACCGGCGTGGGCTTCAAGTACGTGGGGCCCAAGATGCTGGAGACGGGCGCCATGCTGGGCGGCGAGGAGAGCGGCGGCTTCGCCTTCCGGGGCCTGCCGGAGCGCGACGGCCTCCTGGTGGCTCTGGCCCTCCTGGACCTCATGATCCAGACTGGCCGCAAGCCCTCGCAGCTGCTCGCCGACTACTACGCCGAGGTGGGCGGGGTCTGGCATTACCAACGTCGGGACCTGCGCTTCAAGGAGGCCGACCGCGCCGCCGTGCGCGCCCGCCTGGACGAGGCCCGGCCGGCGGAGCTGGCCGGGGTGCCGGTCAGCCGCATCGACCGGCGCGACGGCTACAAGTTCTGGTTTCCCGACCAGGGCTGGCTGCTCATCCGCTTCTCCGGCACCGAGCCCCTGATGCGGGTCTACACCGAGACACCCCGCGCCGAGGCCGTGGAGGCCTTTCTGGCCGCCGGGCTGCGGCTGGCCGGCGTGGAGGCCTGAGGCGGCGCCATGCCCTCCCCCTTCCTGGTCGACAGCCATTGCCACCTGGACGCGGAGCAGTTCGCCGGGGAACCGACGGCGGAGCTCCTGTCCCGCGCGGCAGCGGCGGGGGTGGCGCGCTGCCTGAGCATCGGCACCAGCCTGGCCACCAGCCGGGCCGCCGTGGAGCTCGCGACGGCCCATGCACCGGTCTTCGCCACCGTGGGCCTGGACCCCGGTGAGACCGCATCCTACGATGCCGCGGCGCGGGCCGAACTGGCCCGGCTGGCCACCCATCCCAAGGTCCTGGCCATCGGCGAGATCGGCTTGGACTACCATTGGATGGTGAGCCCACCCGAACGGCAGCAGGCCGTCTTTCAGGACCAACTGGATCTGGCCGCTTCCCTGGGCCTGCCGGTGGTCATCCACTGCCGCGAGGCCCACGGCGACTGCGAGCGCATGCTGACCCGTTGGGCCGACGGCTTGCACCGTGGCGGCTGGCCGGGTGATCGACCGGTCGGCGTCATGCACTGCTACTCAGGCGAGCTGGCGGAGGCCGAACGGGAGCTCGCCGCGCTGCTCGATCGCGCGCCGAAGCACGCCGAGCAGGTCTCGAGCTACGCCTCTGCTCCCGCCGGCGCCGACGCACCCCGAGAGCCCCCTCGCCCGGCGGCGCCCTCCCCTGCTCCGCCCTCCGAGCCGGTCGCCGAGGCTGCAAACGACCTGGAGTCGGCGTCGAAGGCCGAGCCATCGACCGCGCGCGATGCGTGCAGCGCGGCCTGCGACGCAGGCGCGGCGATCGCGCGCGCCGTCGAGCGCATCTGTGAGCTCGATGGTCCCGAGGGGGCCCGCTGCGAGCGCGCCAAGACCAGGCTCGACGAGGCACGCGCTCGTCTCGCGCGTCAGTGCCCGAGTTGTTCGCCTTGAACACCAACGATCTTCGAGTGGGTCCGAACAGCATGAAACCAGCGAGTCGAGCGCCGAAGCAGAACCCCGTCGAGCGTCGCGGTCCGGCAAGGCCGGCACCCGCGATCGCCGCACTCCTGGGCCTCGTCGCCGTGGGATGCGCAGCGAGCTCGAAGCCCGGCGCTCCCGCCCAAGAAGCGGCGCCGAGCTCGGCGGGTGACGCCTCTCCCCTCGCGGCCCCCAGCGCGCCGGAGCAGCCCGCGCTGAGCGCCGGCTCGGCCGACGGGGCCGGCTCCGGCTCGGTGTCCGCTGCGCAGGCCGAGCTCGACCGCGCCGAACGCGATCTCGAGGCCCTGCTGAGCGGCGCCGCTCAGCGGTCGACGCCGCTCGCCACCGACGAGTGCAGCACGGCCTGCCGCGCACTCGGCTCGATGCAGCGCTCTCTGCTCAAGCTCTGCGAGATCGGCGACGCCGCCGAGGCCTCCCGCTGCGAGTCGGCACGTTCACGCGTCGCGCGCGCCGAGGCCCGTGTCCGCGAGCGCTGCCCCGCCTGCAGCGCGCCGCCCTGAGCTCGGCCGAGCTCGGCGCGGAGAGAATCCTCCCTCGCGCTGGCCGCGCGCTGCCGTCGAGGCTAGACCGCCTCTCATGGCGGGTCCTGCGCGGCGAGATCTCCCACGAGCGATCGGTCGCTACGAGGTGGTGCGTCCGCTCGGCACCGGCGCGATGGGGCGCGTCCTGCTCGCGCGAGATCCCGTGCTCGAGCGCCAGGTGGCGATCAAGGTCCTGCGCGACGATCTGCAGATCCCCGAGGAGGTGCGCGACGGCCTCTTGGTGCGCATGCGGCACGAGGCGCGCGCGGCTGCGCGTGTGGCGCACCCGAACCTCGTCACGATCCACGACATGGGCGAGGACCCGACCCTCGGGCTGTACCTGGTCTTCGAGTGGCTCGAGGGCCCGACGCTCAAGCAACGCCTCGTGGAGGGACGCCTCTCGCCGCGCCAGGCGGCCAGGGTCGCGAAGGATCTGGGCGCCGCGCTGAGCTTCGCGCACGAGCGTGGTGTGCTGCACCGCGACGTGAAGCCGGAGAACGTGATGCTCACGCCCTCCGGCACGAAGCTCACCGACTTCGGCATCGCGCGCATCCCCGACTCCACGCTCACGCACTCGGGGGGGTTGCTCGGAACGCCCGCCTACAGCGCTCCGGAGACCTTCCGAGAAGGGCGCTTTTCGCACGCGAGCGATCAGTTCTCGCTCGCGGCGACGCTCTACGAGGCGATCAGCGGTGAGCGCGCTTTCCCCGGCGACGATGCGGTGAGCGTGGCGGCGAAGATCTCCACCGACGAGCCTCGTCCCTTCGCCGATGCGCGAGGGCTGCGTCCCGAGCTCGACGCCGTGCTCGCGCGGGGCATGGCGAAGTCTCCCTCGGATCGCTACCCGAGCTGCCGCGAGCTCGGGCTCGCGATCGTCGAGTGTCTCGTGCCCTCCCAGGCCACGCTGCCCGAACGCGAAGACGCGGGCTCCGCGCTGGCGCTCGCGAGGATCTCGACCGCGCCCGAGGCGGTGCCGGCCGAGCGCAAGACCTGGCGGGTCGCGCTCGGAGGGCTCGCGGTCGTCGCGCTCGCGGCCTGGCTCGTGCGCACCCTGAACCAGCCCGCCGATGCCGAGCTGCTCGCGCCGAGCGTCTCGAGCGAGCCGGTGGCGGCTTCGGCCAAGCCCCCCGTGCCCGCGCGCCCACGGCCGACTCCCCCGCGACAGCCGCCGAGCCACACGACCTCTGCACGGCCTTCCGCGGCCGCCTCGAGCGAAGCGCCGCTCGAGGGCGAGCCGCTGCCCTCGGGCGCTCCCTTCGCGCCGGCGCTCAGCAGCTCGGCGAGCGCCGCTCCCACTCCGAGCGCTCCCTTGGCGGCGCCGAGCTCGTCCTCGGCGGCTGCACGGCACGCCACCCCACAGCCCTGAACCGCTGCACGTGCGGCCTACACTCCGCGCGCGCTCGTCCCGAGACTTCCCCCGAACCCCAGCCGACACTACCCTCCCGGTCCCACGCAGCGGCCCCGCCGACGAACCTCCGTCGCCTCGGCGCCACACCGCGCGCTTTCCACCATGAGCCAGAGCCAAACGAGCCACCAAATCCGCACCGCGACGCCGAAACCCGACGAGCAGCTCGAGCTCCAGCTCGGGCGCTATCGAGCGATGCAGCTCATCCGCCGCTTCGAGGAGGAGGCCGCGCGCGCCTACGCGCAGGGAAAGATCGGCGGCTTCCTCCACCTCTACATCGGCCAGGAAGCCATCGCGGTGGGCACGGTGGAGGCGCTGAGATCCGACGACTACGTGCTCACGACCTACCGTGATCACGGCCTCGCGCTCGCTCGAGGCATGAGCGCGCGCTCCGCGATGGCGGAGCTCTACGGCAAAGCGACGGGCTGCTCACGAGGGCTCGGCGGCTCGATGCACTTCTTCGACGTCGAGCACCACATGCTCGGCGGCTACGGCATCATCGGAGGGCACCTCCCGATCGCGGCCGGCACCGCCTTCGCGTCCAAGTACCGCGGCGAAGACCGCGTGACGGTGGTCTTCTTCGGCGATGGCGCCGCGAGCATCGGCGACTGCCACGAGGCCATGGCGCTCGCCGCGCTGTGGAAGCTCCCCGTCGTGTTCGTGTGCGAGAACAACGAGTACTCGATGGGCACGCCGCTCTCGCGCACGCTCGCCGTCGAAGACGTCACCGCCCGCGCACCCGGCTACGGCATGCCGAGCGATCGCTTCCGGGTCGAGAGCGTCGCGCAGGTCGTCGAGCGGATCTCGGTGGCGATCGAGCGGGCGCGCCGAGGCGAAGGGCCGAGCCTGCTCGAGATGCGCACCTACCGATTTCGAGGGCACTCGATGAGCGATCCCGGCAAGTACCGAACCGCCGAGGAGGTCGAGGAGCGCAAGCGCCAAGACCCCTTGCTCCGTCTGCGTGACGAGCTCGCGAGCCGCGGTCAGACGAGCGCGCTCGAGGGTGTCGACCAGAGCGTCGAAGACGAGGTCCAGGACGCTCTTCGCTTCGCCGACGAGAGCCCCGAGCCCGACGCGTCGATCCTCGAGGCCACGACTTACAAGGGAGAGTTCGCGCGATGAGCGACACGTCGAACCGAGAGCTCGGCAGCTACGACGGGCCCGTGAGGGAGGTCCGCTTCCGAGAGGCGCTGCGCATGGGCATGGCCGAGGAGATGGACCGCGACGAGAAGGTCTTCATCCTCGGGGAAGAGGTCGGCCACTACCAGGGCGCCTACAAGGTGACCGAGGGCCTGCTCGAGCGCTTCGGAGAGAAGCGCGTGATCGACACGCCCATCACCGAGAGCGGCTTCAGCGGGATCGCCATCGGCGCCGCGATGGTCGGGCTCCGTCCGATCGTCGAGTACATGACGTGGAACTTCTCCGCGGTCGCCTTCGATCAGATCCTGAACAACGCGGCGAAGATGCGCCAGATGTCCGGCGGGCAGCTGCACGTGCCCGTGGTCTTCCGCGCGCCCAACGGCTCCGCCAAGCAGGTCGGCTCACAGCACTCGCACGCGATGGAGCACTTCTACGCCCACGTCCCGGGCCTCAAGGTCGTCGCCCCCGCGACCTGCGCCGACGCCAAGGGCATGCTGAAGACGGCCATCCGCGACGACGACCCCGTGCTCTTCATGGAGAGCGAGACGCTCTACAACCTGAAGGGGCTCTGCCCCGAAGACACCGACTTCACCGTGCCCTTCGGCAAGGCTCGCATCGCTCGCGAAGGATCCGACGCGACCATCATCTCCTGGAGCCGCATCGTGCACGTCGCGCTCGAGGCGGCCGAGGAGCTCTCGAAGCAGGGGCTCGAGGTCCAGGTCATCGATCTGCGCAGCCTCCGGCCGCTCGACGAGGAGGCGCTCGTCGCGAGCGTCGCCAAGACCCACCGCGCGGTCGTCGCCTACGAGGGCTGGCCCTACGGCGGCGTGGGCGCCGAGGTGGTCGATCGCATCCAGCGCCTCGCCTTCGACGAGCTCGACGCCCCCATCGAGCGCGTGACCACGCTCGACGTGCCGATGCCGTACAACGCGAAGCTCGAGCAGCTCGTCATCCCCCAGGCCTCGCGCATCGTCGAGGCCGTCAAGCGCGTCGCCTACCGAGGCTGAGACATGGCCAAGATCCTCGACATGCCCAAGCTCTCCCCCACGATGGAGGAGGGTCAGATCAGCGCCTGGCACAAGAAGGTGGGAGACAGCGTCGGCGTCGACGACCTGCTGGCCGAGGTCGAGACCGACAAGGCCACGATGGAGTTCCGCTCCTTCGACAAGGGCACCTTGCTCGCGATCCTCGTGCCCGACGGCAGCGTCGTGAAGCTGGGGCAGCCCGTGGCGATCGTCGGCGCAGCCGGCGAAGACGTCTCGGCCCTCGTCGCACAGGCCGGCGCGGCCTCGGCGAAGCCCGCCGAAGCCGCCCCGGCTCCGGCTGCGACGACCAGCTCCGCTGCGCATGTCGCGACGGCGGCCCCTGCCCCTGCGCCGTCGCCCGCGGCGAGCACCTCGGACTCGGGCCGCCCGAAGGCCTCTCCCTACGTACGCAAGCTCGCCCGAGAGCGCGGCCTCGCGCTCGGTGGCGTCGAGGGCTCCGGGCCGGGCGGCCGCATCGTGGCGCGCGATCTCGACTCGCTGGGCGCCTCGAGCCCCGCGCACGCCGCGCCACGCGGCTCCGTCCCGCGCGACCCTGCGCACGGCGATCGCAGCACCGAGAGCCGCCCGCTCAGCATGATGCGCAAGACGATCGCGCGCCGACTCACCGAGTCGAAGCAGACCGTCCCGCACTTCTACCTGACGATCGACATCGACGGCGATCCGCTCCACGAGCTGCGGCAGAAGCTGCTCGAGGACCTCGGCGCCTCGCTCGGCGAGGGCGCGCCCAAGTTGAGCTTCAACGATCTGCTGCTCAAGGCGGTGGCGATCGCGCTCGTACGGGTGCCCAGCTGCAATGCCTCGTTCTCGGCGGATGCCCTGCTCTTCCACAGGCGCGTCGATCTGTCGGTCGCCGTCGCGGTCGAAGACGGCCTCGTCACACCGGTCGTGCGCGACGCCGACCACAAGAGCGTGCTCGAGATCGCTCGTGAGGTGCGGGACCTCGCGAAGCGCGCGCGCGACAAGAAGCTCCGCCCCGAGGAGATGGCCGGCGGCACCTTCAGCGTGTCGAACCTGGGCATGTTCGGCATCGACGAGTTCTCCGCCGTCATCAACCCGCCGGAGGGAGCGATCCTCGCCGTGGGCCAGATGCGCCGCGAGCCCGTCGTACGCGGCGAGGCGATCGTGCCCGGTCGCCGCATGGCGATGACGCTGTCGTGCGATCACCGCGTGATCGACGGAGCCGTCGGCGCCGCCTTCCTCGCCGAGCTGCGCAAGCTGCTCGAGCATCCTTCGCAGATCCTCCTCTACTGAGGTGCACCCTCCCCTGCGCTCGCCCGACCGACCTCGCTCCGCACGCCCAGCGGAGCCGCGGGCCGGCGGGCCTGCGACGGGAAGGGCGCTCGCGCGCTGGCTGCTCGCGCTCTCGCTCGCCGCCGCGGTCCACTCGGCGCCCCCGACCTCCGAGGCGCTCGGCCGAGCACGCTCCGCCAGACATCTGCCGCGCTGGCTCTTCCAGCCCCGCCCCGTCGCGCAGCGCTCCAGCGAGCCGATCGCCGTGCTTCGACCGCCGGTCTCGGGACGCGTGCTCATCCGCGCGGGCGTCTACACGATGGGATCCTCGCCCGAAGAGATCGCGCTCGCGCTCGAGCTCTGCCGTAGCGAGCCCGCGGGCGAGGAGTGCCGGAGCGAGGGTTTCGCCGACGAATACGCGCCTCACCCGGTGCTGCTCCGCGACTACGCGATCGACCGCACCGAGGTCACGGTGGCCGACTACGGCCGCTGCGTGGCGCTCGGTCGCTGTGCGCCGCCCCCGATCGAAGCGGGCGGCCGTCGCTTCGCGAGCCCGGAGCTGCCTCAGGTGCTCGTGAGCTGGAACGAGGCGCTCGCCTACTGCAGGTTCCGAGGTGGTCGTTTGCCCACCGAGGCAGAGTGGGAGCGGGCGGCCCGCGGCCCCGCAGGCCGCCGCTACCCCTGGGGCGAGGTCTACGATCGACATCGCTTGAACGGGGGGCGCTTCGCGCTCGATCCCTTCGAGGCCCGCGACGGCTACGTGGAGCTCGCGCCGGTGGGCAGCTTCCTCGCCGGCGCAACCCCCGACGGCATCCACGATCTGGCGGGCAACGTCGAGGAGTGGGTCGCGGACTGGTACGCGCCCGAGTACCCGGAGGCGACGGAGATCGACCCCCAGGGTCCGATCGGCGGCGACGAGAAGGTCGTACGCGGCGGTGGCTTCGGGCACGGCGCCGCCTGGGTGCGCGGAGCCTCGCGCTCCAAGGACGTGCCCTCCGCCCGACGCGCGTGGCGTGGCTTCCGCTGCGCCTACGAGGCAGAGGCACGCTGAGCGCGCGCGCTGCACGGCTCCCCGCGCGTCGGCGCTCGCGGAGCCGGGGCGCGCGGTGTACGACTCCCCGCGTGCGCATCGCTCACCTCTCCGACCTGCATCTGCTCGATCTCACGGGCGCCGTGCCCATGCGCCTCTTCAACAAGCGCATCACCGGCTACGCCAACCTCAAGCTCAAGCGCGAGCACGCGCACAAGCCGGAGCCGGTGCGCGCCGCCATCGCCGAGCTCGCCGGGCTCGGCATCGATCATCTGGTCGTCACCGGCGACGTGTCGAACCTCGCGCTCGAGCGCGAGTTCGACCGTGTGCTCGAGGTGCTCGAGGTCGAGCTCGGCCTCGGCGCGGACGACATCAGCCTCGTGCCCGGCAACCACGACGCCTACACACGCGGAGCCCACCGAGCACGCCGCTTCGCGACCTGGTTCGCGCGCTACACGACGAGCGACCTCGACGGCATCGCGACGGAGAGCGGCTTCCCCTTCGTGCGCCTGCGTGGCCCGGTCGCGATCATCGGCCTCTCCACGGCGCGCCCACGGCCTCCGCTCGTCGCCTCCGGCACGCTCGGCTCGGAGCAGCTCGCCGCGCTCGGCCGCGCGCTGGCCCACCCGAGCGTGCGCGAGCGCACGCCGGTGCTCTTGCAGCACCATCCCATCCACAACCCGACGAGCCTCGCGAAGACCCTGCTCGAGGGGCTCACCGACGCCTCGAGCGAGCGCAGGGTGCTCGACCGGCTCGAGCGCGGGCTGGTGCTCCACGGCCACCTCCACCGTCGCCTCCGGCGCGAGCTGCGCACCGCCAGCGGATCGCTGCACGCCGTCGGCTCCACCAGCGCCTCGCTGCTCCACGACGACCCCGACCGCATGGCCGGCTTCAACCTCTACGAGATCGGGGACGACGGCGAGATCCTCGAGCTCAGCGCGCGCCGCTACGACGGCCAGGGCTTCGAGCCCGCCTCGATCCCGCTCGTCGATTGAGCCGAGCGCCTCCGCGCTTGACCGGCTCGCCCCCGCGCGTCTACGTTCCGCGCCCTCGGCGAGGGAGCACACCGATTCTTGGTGAGCCCCCTCCGAAGGGCGAACGCGAGCCGTCGGCGCGCTCTCCCCGCTGCCTCCGTCTGGAGCGGCGCATCATCGGGTTTTCGTGACGGGCAGACGCCCGCAGAGAGCAGAGAACGTCGCGGCAGTCCTCCCGTGAAGCATGAACTCACCGGAAGGACGCGCCGAGACGCCTCGAGGGGGATCCACATCGCGACCGACCCGCCGCACGGCGCCCACGACGGGTGGCCTCGGCGTTCGTCGGCGGAGCGTGGCCAGCTCGATCGCCGAGAACGAAGTGGAGGAATCTCATGGCAGTTGGCAAGGTCAAGTGGTTCAACGACGAGAAGGGCTGGGGCTTCATCAAGCAGGACACCGGCCCCGACGTCTTCGTGCACTACTCGCAGATCGTCGGGGAGGGTCGCCGTCGCCTGACGGAAGACGAGACCGTGGAGTTCGAGATCAAGGAAGGTCCGAAGGGTCTGCAGGCCGTCAACGTCATGCGCCAGCCCGCCTGAAGGCGGCCTCGGCCTGAGCGTTGGGCATCGACGCTCAGGAGCGGCTCGGCCGCTCGCAGCACGCGCTGAGGAGGGGGGGACCCGCGGTCATCCCCTCTTCGCGTTTCCGGCTCGGAACCGGCGCTCGGCGGCTGCGGCGAGGGCGATCGGCGCCCCGATGTCCCAGTTCTGTTCGCCTGCGACCAAAGTTGGTTAGTATCTGCGACCGGCCGACGACATGTTCTCCATCATCATCAGCGAAAAGGGAGGCGCGGAACGCCGCGAATCCTACGACAAGACCGAGATCAACGTCGGCCGCGTGCAGGGCAACGACTTGATGCTGCCGAAGGGCAACGTCTCGAAGCGGCACGCGAGGCTGCTCTTCCGCGACGGACGCTTCATCGTCACCGATCTCAAGAGCACCAACGGGACCTACGTCAACGGTCGCAAGATCACGCAGGCCACGATCGTCCGCGAGGGCGACAAGATCTACATCGGCGACTTCGTCATCCGCATCGAGGTCGCAGGCGCCGAAGGCGCCTCGCACGCCACGCCTCCCGGTGGCGAGGAGCTCTCCGACCCGAGCACCGGCGGAGCCCCCACGGGCGCGCCCCGCGCTGCGGCGCCGGCGGCCGCAGCTCCCCCGGCCGTGCCGATGCCTCCCCGCGTGCCGGCCGGCATGGGCGCGCAGCCCGCGACGGCCTCGCCTTTGCCCGGCGGCTTGCCGCCCCCCGCTCCGGTTCATTCCACGACCCTCGGCACGGGTGCGGCCGCACCCGCGCTGGGCGCGCCCACCGAAGCGCCGCCCGCGCTCATGTCGCCCATGGCGCCTTCGGTGCCCCCGCCCGCCCCTGCGCCGCCGCCGCCCGTGCCCGTCGCTCCCGCGCCGGTCCCGCCTGCGCCCGTCACCCCGGGCCCCGTGGCGCCGCCCCCGCAAGTCCACGCCGCACCTCCGAACGCCGCGCCGCCGCAGGTTGCGCCGCCGCCGCCCCC
>CALKVW010000081.1 GCA_938004785.1 uncultured Polyangiaceae bacterium | reverse complement strand
ACGCAGGCAGCCGGCAGCTCTGTGCTGCCGGAGCCCGAGCTCGAGCTCGAGCTCGGGCTCTCCCCCGAGTCGCAGGCCCAAGAGCAAGCAGCGACCAACAGGCCCCCCAGAGCCCAGACGAGTCGTCGACTCGAGGCGTTCATCGTCCAGCTCTCGTCACTCCGCTGAATGCGAGGACGAGACGAGACGAGACGAGACAGACGACATGGATCCTCCGCTGGAAGCTTGGGAGCGAGCCCTTCGCCCGATGCCGCGCCAAGCCGCGCAACTCCCCCGCCGAGCAGTAATCCTCACGAGCCAGCCCCTTGTCAAGCGCGGACAGTACCACCGTTGCTGAGCCATCAATCAGCAGCGCCCACGGAACCCGCGCCATGTTTCGACCGTGCGGCGGGCCTGACGACGACCAGCGGCTCGCACGGGCTCGGACAGGCAGGCCGCCATCGTCAGGAGCTCGCCGGTCACCAGCCGAAGCCCAGCCCGGCCGCGCCCAAGCAGGTTCCGTCGTGTGCCGCCCGTCACGGCCCCTCGCCCGCTTCGCAGGCGGCCTGAGCGCACACGCAGATGCTCGGGGGCGTCGGAATGTCTGCGCCGCAGGTGTACACGTGCTGATTCTCGCCCAGCTCCATGGTCGCGAGCCACTCCCCCGCAGGTCCGACCAGCGCGCTGCCACCAATGCAGGGCATCTCGACGAGCTCGGCCTCGCTCACTACCGCGTAATGGCTTCGATAGAGTGTCGTCGGCTGCCCTCCGCACGGATCTCCCCCGCAGGCTGCGCCGGTGATGAAGCCGAGCTCACAGCGACCCTCCACCGAGCCTACCGTGCAGCTCAAAGAGTCGCTGAACGTGACGACTTTGGCCCAGCCGCAGGCGAACACGTTGTTGTCGTCGTTGAACGAGAACGGCTCCTGGGCAGAACAGTCACGTTCGTTCGCCAAGCTGTTGCACAGCTTGCGCAGAGCAGCACCACAGGGCGCTGAGACGAATGGGTTTCCATACAGGCAGACCCCCGGAATGTCGAGGCTCGCCGAGTCGGTGTCTGACGTACACGACATGAGGACCGATGCGAGTGCCAGTCCAATGGTCCCGTGATTCGACGTACGCATGGTGCTCGACCTCGGTTGGGCAGCGGCCGGAGTTCGCGGCAACCCGCACGACTCCCCCCGCCGAGCAGTGGGCCTCACTCCGCACCCCGTTGTCAACCTCGGCTCAGAACCCCTCCCGCGCCATCAAGGCTTCGACGCGGTCGTACGAGAACACCGGCCCGTCGCGGCAGATGATGCTCGGCCCGTGCTGGCATCGGCCGCATAACCCGGCGCCGCACTTCATGTGTCGCTCGGTCGATACGTAGACGTGCTCGCGGGGCACACCGGCGGCGACGAGCCCATTGGCGACGAAACGCATCATCACCTCGGGGCCGCAGCTCAGATAGAGGCCTTCCGGCGGCAGCGTGATGAGCGGCAAGAGGCGCGTGACGACGCCGACGTGATGCGGCCAATCCGGGCCGGCGCGATCGACCGTGAGCTCGACCCGCGCGTGCTCTCGCCAGGCCTCGATCTCCTCGGCGAAGGGCAGATCCTCCGGGGAGCGCGCGCCGAGCAAGAGGCGCAGCTCGTGCACACCGGCGGCAGGAACCATCAGCGCGCGGATCGCGCCTCGCAAGGGCGCGATACCGAGCCCACCTGCGACGACGGTGACGACGCGCCCGCGCGCGAGCTCGATCGGCCAGCGCTTGCCATAGGGTCCACGCACGCCGATCGACGCGCCAGCGGCGAGCGCCTCGATGGCGCGGCTGGTCGGCCCCACGCCGCGCACGGTGTGGAGCAGCTCGCCGCCCGGGGCGCGCCCGGAGCAGCTGATCGCGCTCTCGCCGAGGCCAGGCAGCGACAACATCTGGAACTGGCCCGGCTCGATGCCCGCGCCCTCGGGGTCGTCGACCACGAGCGTGACCACGTCGTCGGTCTCGCGCACGACCTCCACGACGCGCGCCTCACGCGGCAGGAGCTGCTCGAGCGCAGGCTGGGCGACCGGCGGAGGCGCAACCTGCATCGGTAGTGGGGCGTGCCGCGAGGCCGGCGCGGGCTCTGCCACGATGGCCTTCACCTCTTCGGTGATGTCGATACCCACCGGACACCACGCAATGCAGCGCCCACAGCCCGTGCAGCCCGTCTCGCCGAACTGGGCGACCCAGCCGCCGAGCTTGTGCGTGAGCCACTGACGATAACGATCGAGCGTGTGCGGGCGAGGGTCGAAGCCGTGCACCTTGCCGTGATCGGCCGAGAAGCAAGAGAGCCATTCGCGGGTGCGGGCGCTCGTCGTGGCGTCGAGGTCCGACTCGTCGACGACGTCGGTGCAGAAGCAGGTGGGGCAGACCGAGGTGCAATTGCCGCAGGAGAGGCAGCGCTCGGCGACCTCGGCCCAGCGAGGGTGGTCGAGCCTCGCGTAGAGCTTCTCGGGCAGCCCCGCGATGTCGATGCTGCGCCCCATCGAGGCCTCGGCGAGTGCGAGCCCTCGCTCGAGCTCGGCGGTCTCCTCCTCACTCGCTTCGCGTGTCGTGAGCCGCGAGAGCACCGCCTCGCCCTCCGGCGTGCGCGCCTCGATGAGGAATCGTTCGCCGAGCTCCGAGAGCACCAGATCGGCGCCTTCGCCGGGCTTCGGGCCCGAGCCCGTCGACGCGCAGAAGCAGAGCTCCCCGGGCTCGAGGCAGCTCACGGCGACGAGCAGCGCGCGCTCGCGGCGCGCCGCATAACGCGCGTCGGCGTGCTGGCCCTCGAGCAAGATGCGGTCTTGTTTGCGCACGGAGGCGACGTCACACGCGCGCACGCCGAGCAAAGCCGTCGAGGGAGCGTGGGTAGGAACGGCGCTGAAGCCGATGCGCCCGTCGGGGCGGCGCTCGGCGGTGTAGAGCTTCTCCTGGGAGGGGAAGAGCCACTCTTTCGCCGAGCGCGGGCCATTCACATAGCCGAAGACCGGCGGCGGCTCGCCCTCGGCGCGCTTCGCTTCGCCCAATCGATAGCGCCCCGGCGCTTGCTGGTCGCGCAGCCCCACGGGCAGCTCGTCGAGCGAAGCGAGCTCGGCGAGCACGATCGCGCCATCTCTCGCCGTGGGCCCGATCACACGATCGCAGGCCGCGCTGAGCGCCGCGTAGAGCTCGGGCAGGCGCGCGCGCTCGAAGGCGCGGATCACGCCTTCCTCGCGGGGCCGAAGACATCCATGAGCTGGAGGCGCGTATCGTGCAGGCGGCGCGCCAGATCGCCGAAGAGGTGGCGCATCACGCGGTAGCCGAGCTCGTGGTCGGCCTCGCAGGCGTCGAGCAATGCCTGGCCGTCGAAGCGCAAGAGCGCGGCGTCGTCGAGCACGCGCGCGGTCGCCACGCGGCCATGCGGCAAGAGGCCCGACCAGCCGGTCATCTCCCCAGCGTGGAGCGTGAGCACGAGCAGCTCTCGCTGCGCGACCCTCATGCCGAGAGAGATTCGACCCGAGAGCAGGAAGTAGACCTCGGTCGCCGGATCGCCCTCGTGGAAGAGCACCGAGCCGGCCTTCGCTTCGACGCGCTCGGCGAGCCGTGCGACGGCGGCGCGCGTCGTGGGGTTCGTTCCGTGGAACGCGGGGATGCCCTCGAGCAGCGCGACGTCGACCGACATGCCGGCATGGTTAGGCGCGCCTCCGGCGCGCAACAAGCCCTCGAAGGCGGCGTGATCCTGGGGGTCCGCTCTTCGGGCGGCTTCAGGCCTCCCAGACGAGCTCGGCCGGTTTGCCTTCGGGGCAATGGGCCCAGCCCGATCGGCGCACGCCTTGCGCGTCGCTCGCGACGACGCGGAAGACGGCTTCGTGCCGCAAGATCTCCGACGCGAAGGGGCCGACCGGCAACCAGGACAGGTCGGCACCCAGCGAGGTGTAGCCCGCCTCGGCGAGCGCACGCTCGAGCGCGGCGGAGGCCTCGTGGCGGCGGCGCGCGTCGAGGCGGATGGAGCGCACGGCGACGGCGCCGGCGGCGGCGACTCCAGCGAGGGCGACGAGCGGGTTCATGGTGCAGCGATCTTGAGGGCCCCTCGCGGCTACCGCAAGCCGCACCGGCGCAGCTCGAGGCGCCCTCGTTCAGACAGCCTCGCACCACGACAGCTCGGCGAGCAGCGCCGCTGCGCGCTCGCGCAGGGCCGGGTCGAGCTTGCCCTCGAGCGCGGCGGCGAGCGCCTCGCAGAGCTCGGCCGCCGACTGGAAGCGCTGAGCAGGCTGCTTCGCGAGCGCGACGGCGAAGAAGGCGTCGACGTCGGGGTCGAGCTCCGCGAGCGCGCCGGGCCGCGCGGGCATGCGCGCGAGCACTTCCATGAGCACCGGCAGGTCGTCGCCCTTGAAGGGAGGGTGCCCGGTCAGCGCGCGGTAGGCGACGACCGCGAGCGAGTAGACGTCGGCGCGAGCGTCGACGTCTTCGCCGCGGGCTTGCTCGGGCGCCATGTAGCGCGGCGTGCCGATGGCCTCGCCGCGCGTGAGCCCCATCGCCGAGTCGGCGAGCTTCGAGACGCCGAAGTCGAGGATCTTCCAGGTCGGGTGCGCGCCCTCGACGCGGAAGAGGTTCTGCGGCTTGAGGTCGCGGTGCACGATGCCTCGTTCGGCGGCGGCCGCGAGCCCCAGCCCCACCTGCCGCACCATCTCCACGACCTCGGCCGCCGCGAGGCGAGGCTCCGCCCGCAGGATCTGCGCGAGGTCCTCGCCCTTCAGGAGCTCCATCGCGAGGTAGGGCATGGGCGCCGACTCGTCGCCCAGCTCGTACACACGCACGACGTGCGGCGAGTCGATCGAGGCCGCGACGCGCAGCTCGCGCAGGAAGCGGCGCACGTAGCTCGGACGGCCGAGCACCTCGGGCAGGAGCATCTTCACGGCGGCGGGCTCGCCCGTCTCGAGGTGCTGCGCCGCGTAGACCTCGCCCATGCCACCTCGCCCGAGCACCGCGCCGAGCCTGTAGGAGCCGAGCGTGCGATCCGAGAAGCGCCCGAGCCCACCGGCCTTGAGCGCGCGCTCCAGATCCTGCCGCGCCTCCCAGACGAGCGCCTCGCGGTGCGACGCGAGCCGCACGGCGGCGTCGCGCTCGACGAGCGAAGCGACCATGTGCTCGCGCGTCTTCCGCGCCTGCTCGTAGGCGAGCACCATGAAGACCGCGAACATCACCACGATGGTCATGCGCCCGCCCGAGCCGAGCATCTCGGTGACGCTCATGAGGCCAGGGTCGCGCAGCCCGAGCGCCATCGCCGTGCCGAGCAGCACCACGGGCGCGGTGCTCCCGAGCAGCACGAGCTGCGCGACGCGCCGGTTGTAGGCGAGGCACGCGGTGTAGACGTTGAGCACGAACATCGCGATCACCGGGCCGAAGGTGCCCACGTGGTAGATCGCGCCCAGGTTGGTCAGCGGCGCGAGCGCGAAGTAGGCGACGGCGTAGCGCTGCCGGTAGCTCGCTTCGCGCCGACAGGCGTAGAGCAGCGCGCCGTTCGAGAGCGTGCCCACGACGACCGAGGCCATGAAGGTGCGCAGCGCGATCGGGTCACCGCCGACCATCGGGCCGATCACGAGGCCGGCGACGTTGAAGAGCAGGCCCGTCGCCGCCGTGCGCCGCGTCTGCTCGTAGGCGGCGCGGCGCAGCACCGTCTCCGGTTTGGGCAGCTCGAGCGCGTCCTCCGGGAGCGCGCCGAGCGAGTGCGAGAGGCCGAGCGTGCTCGAGGTGCCGCCCGAGGCGACCTCGGTGTCGTGGATCGAGCCCTGCCGCTTCGCGTCGATCGCGGTGACTTGCTCGTCTGCCCCGCCCACGATCGCAGCATACCCAGCTCGAGCGCCAGGCGTAGAGGCAGCGCGAGACGCGCTCGACGGAGCCGGCACGCTTGATGCACGATCTCCGGGCCATGGTCCCTCGAAGCGTGATCGACGAGTTCCTCGCTCAGAAATGCCTCGCCGTCGTGGGGGTTTCGCGCAGCGGCGGAGGCTTCGGCAACACCGTACGCAAAGACCTGCGCAAGAAAGGCTACGAGGTGCACGTCGTGCACCCGAGCGCCGAGTCGATCGGCGGTGAGCCCTGCGCCAAGAGCCTCGCGGAGGTGGCGAGCCAGGTGAGCGGCATGGTGCTCATCACCCCACCCGCGGAGACCGAGAAGCTCGTGCGCGAGGCCGCAGAGCTCGGCATCCCCCGCGTGTGGATGCAGCAGGGGGCCGAGTCGAAGGACGCGATCGCCTTCTGCCGCGAGCACGGCATCGACGTCGTGCACGGCGAGTGCATCCTCATGTTCGCCGAGCCGGCCGGCTTCGTGCACCGCGCGCACCGCTGGGTGCGAGGCGCGACGGGTGAGCTGCCTCGCTGAGCGCAGCCACGGGTCGGCGGCGCTCAGGGCCAGAGCCAGGCCGCGCCGCGCACACCGCTCGAGTCGCCGTGCATCGGCAGCACGACGCGCGTGCGCAGCACGTCGCTGAACACGTGGCGCGGCAGGCGCGCGAGCAGCCCCTCACAGAGACCGGAGAGCTGCGAGACGCCGCCGCCGAGCACGACCACCTCGGGATCGAGCACGTCGAGCACCACCGCGAGCGATCGCGCGAGCCTGCCCAGGTGGCGCTCGAGCGTCGCGGCAGAGGCCTCGTCGCCGCGCGCGGCGGCTTCGGCGATCGCCTCGGCCGAGCGCGCCTGCCCCGTCACTCGCAGGTGGTCGGCCGCGAGGCCGGGCCCCGACACCCAGGTCTCCACGCAGCCGCGCCGACCGCAGTAACACGCCGGCCCGGGGCGCTCGTCGTCTTCGGGCCAAGGCAGCGGCGTGTGGCCCCACTCACCGGCGATCGCATTGGCCCCGCCGAGCACCCGCCCGTGAACGACCACGCCTCCGCCCGTGCCCGTGCCGAGGATCACCCCGAACACCACCTCGGCGCCCGCGGCGGCGCCGTCGTGCGCCTCCGAGAGCGCGAAGCAGTTCGCGTCGTTGGCGAGGCGCACCTCGCGCGCGAGCGCCGCCGAGAGATCCTGCGCGAGCGGTCGACCATTGAGACACACCGTGTTGGCGTTGCGCAGGAGCCCGGTCGCGGGCGAGATCGCCCCGGGCGTGCCGACACCCACCGTGCAGCGCGCGCCGAGCTCGGCCTCGGCGCCGAGCACGAGGGCACGCACCGCCGCGACGATCGCCTCGTAGCCCTCGCTCGCGGGCGTCGGGCGGCGCTCGCGCAAGCGCACCTCGCCCGAGCGGTCGAGCGCGACGAGCTCGATCTTCGTGCCACCCAAATCGACGCCGATGCGCAGCTCGGAAGCGCTCACGAGCGCGATGCTAGCCGGGCGCCCGGGTGGCGGCGCGGTGTAAGCTCGCGCCGGTGATCGACCACCACCGCGCCGTCTCGGGCACCCGCGAATACGCGCGCCTGCCGCTCGTGCTCCTCGGCATCTTGCTCGCGATCTGTCTCGCCACGGCCTGGGCGCCACCTTCGGGCAGGCTCAACTGGGCGCTCGAGGTAGGCCCGGGCCTGGTCGGCGTGGCGGTGCTGCTCGGCGTCTACAGGCGCTTCCCGATGACGCACTTCGTCTACGTGTGCGTCTTCCTGCACGTGCTCATCCTCGTCTACGGCGGCTACTACACCTACGCGCTCACCCCGCTCGGGAACTGGGCGAAGGAGGCCTTCGGCTTCGCGCGCAACCATTACGATCGCGTGGGGCACGTGGCGCTGGGCTTCTTCCCGGCCTTCGTGATCCGCGAGGTGCTCCTGCGGCGCACCCCGCTCGTACCGGGCGGCTGGCTGAGCTTCCTCGTGGTCAACGTGGCGCTCGCGATCGGCGCCTTCTGGGAGCTGCTCGAGTGGTGGACGACCCTCGTCGTCGCGGGCGACGTCGGCGACGCCTTCCTGGGCTCGCAGGGCGACGTCTGGGACGCGCAGTGGGACATGTTCCTCGCGATGGTGGGCGCGATCGTCGCGCTCGCCGTGCTCGGAGGCGCGCACGATCGTTCGATGGCGAAGCTGCTCGGCGAGGCTCCGCGGGCTTCGCCTCGGGAGAGTTGACGCCGGGGCCGCTCAGCGCGCGCTCGCGACGACCGGCAGGAGCACGCGGAAGCTCGTGCCCTCCCCGGGCCTCGACTCCACGTGGATGTGCCCCTCGTGGCTGCGCACGATGCCCTGCACGGCGCTCATGCCGAGCCCTCGCCCGGTCGCCTTCGTGGTGAAGAAGGGGTCGAAGAGCCTCGCGAGCACGGCGTCATCCATGCCCTCGCCGTCGTCTTGTACTTGCAGCTCCACGTAGCTGCCGTGCGGTAGGTCCGCGCGCCCGTAGCGTTCGAGCAGCTCCTCGCGACCCAGCTCGAGCTTGGAGAGTCGGAGGCGCACGACCCCTCCCTCCGCGCCGAGCGCCTCGACGGCGTTGGTGAGCAGGTTCATCACCACCTGCTGGAGCAGCGAGCGATCGCCACGCACCACCGGCAGATCCGCGCTGCGCTCGACCACGAGCTCGGCGCCCGCCGGCAGCATGACCTCGATCATGCCGCGCAGCTCCTCGACGAGCTGCCCGAGGTCGACCGGCTCGACCTCCGCCTTGCCGCGCCCGGCGTAGGTGAGCAGCTGCCTCGTGAAGTCGGCCGCGCGCCTCACGAGCAGCTCGATCTGCACGAGCGCCTCGTCGGCCTGGGCGGGATCGGTCTGGAGGCGCCTGCGCGCGAGGCCCACCTGCCCGAGGATGCCTGCGAGCAGGTTGTTGAAGTCGTGCGCGACGCCGCCCGCGAGCAGGCCGAGGCTCTCGAGCTTCTGCGCGTGCAGGAGGCGCCGATCGAGCTCGCGCGCAGCCTCCTCGGCGCGGATGCGCTCGCTGATGTCCACGACGTAGCCGAGGTAGTGCGTCGCGTGGCCCTCGGCATCGCGCAGGATGTTCGTGAAGTCGTAGAGCCAGCGCACCTCGCCGGTGCGGCTCTGCACACGGTAGGGCTCGTGCACGAAGGAGCTCGCGCCGATCTCGGAGTTGCTCGAGACCTCGTGCGCTACGCGCTCCGCGTCGTCGGCGTGGATCAGGCTCCCGTAGGAGACGTCGCCACGCACGAATTCCTCGGCGGAGTAGCCGAAGACCTCGCGCACGTTCGGCGAGGCGTACTCGACCGGCCAGCCCGGCGCGTTCCTCCACTTGAAGACCACGACGGGCCCCCGGATGAAGATCGCGCGTTCCTCGGAGTCGGGCACCGCCACTCAGGGTACCCACACACTCCAGAGGGGCGCCACCCTGCGCGGCGCCGCGCGCGCCCCCTCGATCCATCGGCCGGGAGGGTGGGCTAGGCTCGACCCATGCGTTCGAGAATCCCACTCACCGTGGCGGCTCTGCTCGCGTCGCTGCTGGCGCTGTCGGCCTGTGGCGACGACGGCCCCGACGAAGGCGCCGGCGGCTCGGGTGCCGGCGGCTCGAGCAGCACCTCGGGTGCCGGCGGCGAGGCCTCGGGCGGCGGCGACACCGGAGGCCGCGGGGGCGAGGGCGGCGAAGGCGGCGGACCCGCGCCCTTCGTGCCGGAGCCGATCCCGGAGATCCCCGACGAAGTGCCGGAGCCCTGCCAGGCCGCGATCGACTCGGTGTACGAGTTCCAGTTCCTCGATGGCGTCTGCGGCGACAAACGTTGGCCCACCGACGAAGCGCGTGACTTCGCCTGCCCGACGAACGACCTCGGCGCGACGATCGACCTCGCCGGGGGCGGCACCGCGACCTACCAGCCCCCGGGCGAGGCGCCCGTGTTCGACACGGCCGCGCTCGCCGGGCTCCTTCCCGCGGGCCTGCGCGTGACGGTGATCCTCGTCCGGCGCGTGAACGGCGTGCCGCACTACCGCTACCTGTCGAACGGCACGCACTTCGAGACCTTCCAGCCCTGGAGCAGCACCAAGTTCCTCGCCGCCGCGAACGCGGCCGTGAGGCTGCGCGTCGCGAGCGGCTACGAGGTCGGGCTCACCGGCAAGGTCGGCAGCCTCATGCTCGGCGATCTGGTCACGGCGCTCGTCGACTACAGCTACGACCCCCATTCGTCGAATTCGCTCGGCCGCTACTTCCACGACATCGGCGGTCGCGCCGCCGCCAACGCGATGATCCACGAGGCATGGCTGGGTAGACCGAGCGTCGAGACCTTCGGCGGCAACTACGGCGAGGCCGCGCCCGCGCTGGGCTACAGCTTCACCGACGAAGGCGGCGCCTCGCTGAGCCTCACGCCCGACGCCACCTCGGGCCCGGCGAACCACCTGTCGACCTTCACGACCGCCGAGGCGCTCAAGCGGCTCGTGCTGCACCGCGAGGACGCAGCCGGTCGGCTGCCAGGCATCCAATGGAAGGATATCGAGGTCCTGCTCCAAGGCGCCGAGGGCTCGGCGAAGGGCCCCTTCGGCGGCCTCTCGGCCGATCCGGCGATCTACCTGCAGACCGGCCACGACATCGACTACCTCGAGGCGCGCTCGCACGGTCGCTTCCGCGTCTACTCCAAGCTCGGCCTGGGCTCGGCCGGGCAGTTCCTCGACACCGGCTACGCGTGTTTCCCGGTGCTCGACGACGAGGGCGAGCCCGTGCCCGGCTGGGGCCGCGAGTTCCTCATCTCGGCGCAGCTCGAGACCGGCGGCTCGACCTGGAAGCAGCGCGACCGCATCCTCGCGACCGCGTACCGCACGATCGTGAAGCGCATCATCGACGGCAGGATCTGAACCGGGCCGTGTCGCCCGCCGGACCCGCGCGGCGCTTCGGCTCCGACGAGGAACGTCTTCCCCTCGGCCGACGTACGATGCGCCCATGCGCCGCTCCTTGCTCGCTCATGGTCTCGCCGCGCTCGCCGTTGCCGCGTCGATCGCCGTGGCGTCGCCGGTGAAGGCGAGCCCCTTCGCGATCTTGCGCGCCGCATCGAAGGCCGGTCAGGTCGCCAAAGGCGCGGGTGCGGTCGGCAAGGGCGCCAAAGCTGCGGGCGCGGTCGGCAAAGCCGCGTCGGGCACCGCCAAGATCGGCGCCGCGGGCAAAGCGCTGCTCGCGGGTGGCTCGGTGCTGGCCGCCGAGCGCGCCGGGCTCGTATTCGCCGGCCTCGGTGACGACGCCGCGCGCGCCGCCGCCTACGTGGCGCGCGAGCCCGACGGCCTGCTGCGCACCGTCGTTCGAGGAGGCGGCCAGAGCACGCTCCCGGCCGACGACGCCGCGCGCTCCTTGAGCACGCTCGCGGCCGAGCAAGGCCGCGTGGGTGTCGACGTCTACGTCGACCTGAGCGCGGCCCGCGTACCGGGCACGATCCCTCCGCCCGCACCTGGCCAGCGCCTCTACGTGCTCGACGCCGAAGCGAAACCCCACCTGGTGAAGAGCACGAAGAGCGAGACCGGCGCCTGGGAGCACGCGGTCGACGCCGGCGGCACCTCGCTCGACATCGCCGACTTCGCCGCGATGGAGCTCGAGGGCGACGAGAGCGACGCCCCGCCCGCGTGGTTCTTCGGTCTGTCGGGCTTCGCGGTGCTCGCGGTGGGCGGCGTGATGCTGCACCGGAGGCGCAAGCGTGCGCGCGAGGAGATGGAAGCGTTCGAGCAAGGCTGACCGCTTCCAGACCCCGTCACTTCGCGGCGCCGACCTCCTTCGCGCGCGCGGCCGCCTTGTCGAAGAGCGCCTTGCGCGCCTTCGCGCGCTCGTCGGCGATCTTCACGAGCGCCTTCTCGAGATCGTCCATGTGTTTGCGGCAGCCCTTGTGCACGTCGACGGCCTTCGCGCGCACGTTCACGTCGTTCCGGATGCGCGTCGGCTTCCAGGCCTTCGCCACGCACTGGTTCCACGCATCGTCGATGGCGCTCAGCTCGTCGACGGCCTTCTGCGGGTGTGCGCCGGCCTTCGCCCAGCCGCTCACGATCGTCACGTCGACGTAGGTGTCGGCGAGCGGCTTCGGCCACTCGGACTCGGGGCCTGCGCCGAGCGAGATCATCACGTTGTTGGAGCTGCCCTGGCTCAGGTTCACGAGGTAGCGCGCGCCGTCGAGCGTCACGAAGGTGACGTAGGAGTCGTCGACCTCCCACACGATGCCGGGCGTCTTGTCGGCGAGCTCGTGCCGCTTGTCGATGCGGCGCGAGAGGATGTGGTTGCCGAGATCGCGCTCCTGCGTGGACACACCGATGAGCTTGCCGCCGTGCGCGGCGTACTTGGTGAAGCGCTTCGCGTCGTCGTCGTCGGTGGAGAAGTCACCGCCTCCGTAGGCGAAGCCGCCGAAATCACGCGGCACCTCTTCGGCCTAGGCGCCCCAGCCGTTCGCGTCCGGCTTGCGGTAGCGCACGAACATCGACGCATCGGCCTTCGCGATCGCGGCCTCGATCTTCGTGAGATCGGCTGCGTCCTTCGCGCTCATCTCGGGCATCTTCACGCGCACGCTCGCGGCCCTGAGCTTCGCGGCGAGCTCGGCGTAGGCGGGCGGCGGCTCGGCCTTCTTCACCGGGGGGCCCTTCACGGTGGGCTCACCGAGCGCGGTGGCCGCCTTGTCGGAGCTCGCCGGGAGCTTGTCCTTGCCGCGGTGGAAGACCACGCTGCCGTAGGTGCTGATGCTCACGCGCACCACGTCGCTCGGGTCGACGAAGCGGTAGCCGAGGAGCTCCCCGCGTGGGTCGCGCTCCTCTTGCTGCGTGAGCTCGATGACGTCCTTCTCGCCGTCGATCTGGAGCTTGATCGTGCTGGTCGAACGATCGAGCGTGAAGCCGGCCATGCCGTCGGCGGTGGTGAAGTGCGCGAGCTCGAGCTGCGCATCGGTCGCGGGTTTCGCGGAGGCTTCGGCGGCAGGGGTCGGGCTGGTCGTCGGGCTGGGCGAGCCACCGCAGGCCAGGGCGAAGATCGTGACGAGGGGGGCGACTCGAAGGGAAGCTCGGTGCATGGGGGTTCTCCTGAGGAGGCGGGAGCCTACGCAGGGCGGGAACGCCGCGGAAGACCCGCCGGATTCCTGCAACCCGGCCGAGCGGATCGCCGTTCCGCGGCCCTCGGCGCCACGCCGCGAGCTTCCGCTGCGTTATGCTGTCGGCGTGCGTCTGCCCCACGTCGCGCTCGCCCTCGTCTTTGCTGCGCTCGGCGCTTCGTCGTGCATCTTTCTCGTCGACGAGGCGGCTGAGGCGGGGGCAGGAGGAGCGGGCGGAGCCTCGACCGCGACCTCGGTCACGAGCGGAGGCGGTGGCACGACCACCAGCTCCACAGGCGGCGCAGGCGGCGGTGGCGGCGGCCTCGGCGGCGGCGGTGGCGCCGGCCCCACGATCGTGCCCGTCGGTTCCGACGTCCTCCTCGACCCTGGCCCCATCGAACGCTTCGCGCGCACGCCGCTCTCGAGCGGCCTGCCCCTGCTCTGGGCCGGCGGAACGGCCCCGTCAGGCTTCGAGTTCATCCTCGCCGACCCCGAGCGCGACGGTCTCCCGACCACCTTCCCTTCCGTCGCCGGGGTCGGGCTCGCGCTGGTCCACCAGCCTGGCGAGAGCGCGGCCGTCGCGGCGGTGCTCGATACGCTCTTCCTTGCACGTAAGGACGAGTCGGACGTCACGCTGACCTTGTCTGCGTGTTCCTCCCCGGACCCCCCGATCAGCGATCTCGCGTCCCACGCCAGCGGGGCCGTGTTCGCGCGCTGCGGCGACTCGATCGTCGCCGCGCCCGTCGACACGAACTTCGCCTGGGGCGGGCCCCAGATCGTCGCCACGGTCGGAGACCCGCAGCGCAGCCGGGTGCGCGTCTCGCTCGGGGGCTCCTCGACGAGCTACTACGTGCTGTGGGACGACGCCGTGGACAGCGGCGGGGAGGGCGTGCGCTGGTGCAGCTTCGAGGGCGCGAGCATCAACTCGCCGCAGTGCGGCGCAGAGAAGCAACGCGCCTTCCTGCCCCCGGCGCTCGACGACTTCGGCTACAGCGAGCAGGCCGACACGGTCTTCGCGCTGGCCGGGCTCGAGCTGCACGGCTCGGACCCGACCGGTGGCATGCACCTCTTCGAGGGTAACGAGGTCGCGGCGCTGTCCGTCCGCGGCGCGCAGATCGCCTTCTCGTTCGTCGACCCCACGACCCAGCACGCCCACCTCGCGGTGTGCGACGTCGACACCCAGTTCGCTTCGCTCGCACAGCAGTCCGCCGACCCCAGGACCCTTTGCGGCACCTACGATCTGGGCGCAGTCGCCCCGCCGACGATGCTCGCGCTCACCGCGGATCGCTTGCACACCGTCACGCATGATCCAAACCCTTTCGACGGATCGACGCTGCGCCGCTACGCCCTCGAGTGAGCCAGCCCCGGCCGCGCTCGGCGCAGTCGCCTCACTCCCTCGACACCACCACGACGAGCACACCCGCCACCGCGATCCCCGCGCCGATCCACCGCCTCGGCGGCACCTGCTCACCGCTCAGGCGCGAGAGCACCAGCGCGAAGACCGCGCCCATCTGGTTGAGCAGCGCGGCGCGCGAGGCGGTGCCGTACTTCATGCCGCCGAGCCACAGGATCATCGACAGGTAGGTGCCGAGCAAGGTGCCGGGGATCGCGTAGCGCCAGAGCCGCTGCGGCCGGAAGAGCACCACGCTCTCGCGCCACTTGCCCGTGGCGAGCTGGAAGATCGCGAGCGAGGTGGTGCCTGCGACGAGACGCACCGTGGTCGCCTCGATGAGCCCACTCCGATCGAGCGCGGACTTGGCGAGCACGACGCCCACCGCGGTCAGCGTCACACCGGCGATCGCGAGCAAGACGCCGCCGCCGTCGACACGCACGAGCGCATTCTTCGAGCGCCACGACACGACGAGCAGACCGAGCACGACGAGCGATCCGCCGGCGATCAGGCTGCCGCTCATCGCCTCGCCCAGCCACAGCGCCGAGAGCAAGAGCACCGTGGGCGAGTAGGCACAGTCGGTCACGGCGGCGACCGAGGCGTCGATGCGCCTGAGGCCCGCGAAGAAGAGCGAGTCGGCGACGGCGAGCCCGAGCACACCGCTGCCGATCAAGGCGAGCCAGTCCTCGAGCGAGCGCCCGGTGTCGATGCGCAGACCCAGCGCGAGCATCGTGAGCCCGAGCAAGACCGTGGCGATGGTGTTCTTGAAGAGGTTGAGCGCCGGGGCGCTCACGTCCTTCAGGCGACGGAACAAGAGGACCGAGCTCGCCCAAGCGAGCGCGCACCCCAGGGCCATCGCGTCTCCGCCGAGGCTCGCCATTCGACGCGCGCCTCTTAGCACGCGGCGAGGCCTGCTACGGTCACGCGCATGAACGAGCCCAGCCGCCGCCGAGCCCTGATCACCGGAGCCTCGAGCGGCATCGGCCGAGCCATGGCGCAGAGGCTCGCGCGCGAGGGACACGATCTCGTGCTCGTCGCGCGCCGCGAGGCGCTGCTCGAGGAGCTCGCGAAGGAGATCGGCGCGAGCGTCTCGGTCGAGGTGATCGCCACCGACCTCTGCGACCGCGACGCGCCCGCGCGCATCACCGAGGCGCTCGGCGAACGCGGCGTCGACGTGCTCGTGAACAACGCGGGCGGTGGCTGGATCGGTCGCTTCGACGCGGCGCCGCTGTCGCGCCAGCTCGAGATCGTCGATCTCAACGTGCGCGCGCTCGTCGAGCTCACACACCGTCTCTTGCCCGGCATGGAGGCGCGTCGCTTCGGGCGAATCGTGCAGATCGCCTCCGTCGCGGGCTTCCTGCCCGGCCCACTCGCCTCCGTGTACTACGCCTCGAAGGCCTTCGTCGTGAGCCACAGCGAGGCGCTGCGCGACGAGCTCGCGGGCACCGGCGTCACCGTCACGCTCGTCTGCCCCGGGCCGGTCGCGACCGAGTTCCAGAAGAGCTCCGGCGTGCGCGGCAAGCTCGGCGACGAGGTCGCCATGAGCGCCGAAGCCGTCGCCGACGCCGCGGTCGACGGCCTGCTCGCGGGGCGGTTCCTCGTCGTGCCCGGGCAGGCGAACCTCGCGCTCGTCGCGCTCTCGCGGGTGCTCCCGAACCGCCTGCTCGCGCCGCTCGTGCGCAAGATGCAGGCGAAGCGGCTCGAGCATCGAGGCTGAGCGGCGTCATCCATGAGCCGCCACCCCGAGACGCCGGCGACGCGTTTCCTCCTCGAGCGCAGGGTCGCCTTCGAGCCGCAGCTCTACGACTACGAAGCGCACGGCGGCACACGCGTCTCGTCGGCGAAGCTCGGCGTCGACGAGCACGCCGTCGTGAAGACGCTCGTGATGGAAGACGAAGCGAAGAAGCCGCTCATCGTGCTCATGCACGGCGACCGCGTCGTCTCCACGAAGGAGCTCGCGCGGCAGATCGGCCGCAAGAAGGTCGAACCCTGCAAACCCGAGGTCGCCGAGAAGCACACCGGCTACCTGGTCGGCGGCACGAGCCCCTTCGGCACACGCAAGGCGCTGCCCATCCACGTCGAGGCCACGATCCTCGAGCTCTCGCGCATCCTCATCAACGGCGGCAGGCGTGGCTTCCTCGTCGCGATCGATCCGCGTGTGCTCGTCGCCGAGCTCGGCGCCGTGCCGGTGAGCGTCGCGCTCGAACGCTGAGCGAGGTCGGGCTCGGGCGCATTCCGTCCGAAGGGTGATCTTCGCGCATGAACGGAAGCGCGTGCGCGCGGCACACATGCACGCAGATGGGCATTTTCTCCACCGCTCGGTGCTCGCACAGGTGCGACAAACTCCTCCACGATCGCGCGAAATCCGTCGAAATCAGCCAATCTCCAAGCTCGGTCCGCGTGGCACGCCGGGTGCTTTGCGTCGCCCGATGCGCTCCGTCTCCCGCCCGCTGCTCTCCGCGTCGCTGCTCTCGCTGTTCGCCGTCGGGCTCGCGGCCTGCGCACCCGATGGCGCCGAGCTCGCGCCCGGCGGCGAGGTCGTCGGCCAGGGTGAGCACGCGCTCGAGGTGAAGCCTGGCGATCCCGTCTTCCGCAACGGGCTCACCGTGATCGCCCCCGAGGCCAACCTCGGTGTGTACGCCGAGCTGCTGTTCGACGACGGCCGCACGCACACGCTGCACCTGCGCACCGACGTCGACGGCACGGTGTTCCTCATCGAAGACGCGATCGACGGCGACGAAGAGGTGACGCACGCGGTGGGCGAAGCGGCAGGCGAAGCGAGCGCGAGCGGCTCGACCGCGCCCTGCTCCGACAAGGCCTACGAAGCGCTGCCCTACAAGTGGCACGAGCGCATGAACTGGCGCTTCCGCGCGGGCAGCACCCCCACCGGCATCGGCGCCGACGCCGCGGAGGCCAAGCTGAAGCGTGCGGCGACGAACATCACCGCCTCGCGCAACAGCTGCAGCATGGCCGACCAGGTGGGCGCGACGCAGTCCTACCTCGGGCGCACCACCCAAGCCGCGCAGATCACCGCAGCGGCCGCCTGCGGCGCGAGCCCCGACGGCAACAACGTCGTCGACTTCGGCGACCTGCCCGACGGCACGCTCGGCCTGGCGTGCGTCTGGTACGACGGCACCGGCAAGGCCGTCGAAGCCGACGTGCGCTTCAACAAGGTCGACGCCAAGTGGTACGCCGACAAACCGTCGAGCTGCTCGGGTCGGTTCAGCATCGAGGGCGTCGCCACGCACGAGTTCGGGCACGTCTTCGGCTTGGGCCACGTCACCGAGAGCAAGAGCGGCAACCTCACGATGAGCCCGCAGATCAACGGCGCCTGCCAGAACGCCGAGGCCACGCTCGGCCGCGGCGACGTGCTCGGCCTGCGCGCGAAGTACTGAGCCGACGGGCGCGCCGCTGCACCTGGCCACCGTGGCGGCTGCCCGCGAGCGGCGTTAGTGCATCCCCACCATGCGCTGGGTCTTCCTCGCCGTCCTCGTGGTGCACGGCCTCATTCACTTCATGGGCTTCGCGAAGGCCTTCGGCTTCGCCGAGCTGCCTCAGCTCACGACGCCGATCAGCAGGGGCATGGGCGTGCTGTGGCTCGTCGCCGGGCTCGCGACGCTCGCGGCAGCAGCGATGCTCCCGCTCCTGCCGCGCTGGTGGTGGGCCGCTGGGTTCGTCGCGCTCATCGCGTCGCAGATCGTCATCGTCTCGTCGTGGAGCGACGCCAAGTTCGGCACGCTCGCCAACGTGCTGCTCTTGCTCGGCGCCGTGCACGGCTTCTACTCGCAGGGGCCGACGAGCCTGCGCGCCGAATACGCCGCGCGTGTCGCCGCCGAGCTCGCTCGCCCTCCCGTCGAGGGCCTCGTCAGCGAGGCCGACCTCGCGCACCTGCCCGAGCCGGTCGCGCGCTACCTCCGCCTCACGGGCTCGGTCGGTCAGCCGCGCGTCTACAACTTCCGCGCGAAGATGCGCGGTCGCATCCGCGCGAGCGCGAGCGCGCCTTGGATGGAGATCGAGGCCAGCCAGGTGAACCGCCTCGGCCCCGACCCGAGCCGCGTCTTCTTCATCGAGGCCACCATGAACCACCTGCCGGCCGACGTGCTGCACGTCTACGCCGGCCCCTCGGCCACCATGCGCGTGAGGCTCCTGTCGATCTTCCAGATCGTCGAGGCGCGTGGCCCCGAGATGGACCAATCCGAGACCGTCACGCTGCTCAACGACCTCTGCATCTTCGCGCCCGCGGCGCTCATCGACCCTGCGCTCGAGTGGGAGCCGGTCGACGCCACCCGGGCGCGCGTGCGCTACACCAACGGCCAGCACACGGTGAGCGCCGAGCTCGTCTTCGACGAAGCCGGCCAGCTCGTCGACTTCGTGTCCGACGATCGCTACCGCAGCATCGACGACGGCAAACGCTTCGAGCTGCAGCGCTGGTCGACGCCCATCAGCGAGTACCGCGCCTTCGGCGCCCGGCGCATCGGCACACGCGGCGAGGCCCGCTACCACGCGCCCGCGCCCGAGGGTGAGTTCAGCTACCTCGAGCTCGAGATCCTCGACGTCGAGTACGACCTGCGCTGAAGACGTGACCAGAAGTGCCAAGCAGCGCTTGGGGCCGGGGCCCCGAGCGCGGCGCGCGGCAGCCGAAGACAGAGAATTCTTCCCCGACTTCTCCGCACTTTCTCGATTTCTGACGAACAACAAGTCGGAAAAGCCGAACCCCTGGGTTCGGCTTTTCCGGACAGACATTGAGCGGCCCCGGCCCAGGCCGGCGATCGTTTCGTGGATCCACTTGGAGCTCCACCGTGTAGGGTGCGGCAAGCTGCGCGCGTTGCGCGCGAACCCAGTTCACCGTCACGAGGAACGATCCATGAACGACGCCTCCCGCCTCTACGCACCGATCTGCGCGCTCTTCCTGCTCACCACCGCGGCCTGCAGCGACGACACGGGAGGCTCCGGCGGAGGCGGCACCGGCGGCTCGGGCTCGGGTGGCAACGACGTCGAAGCGCCCGCGAGCTGCAACATCATCGCGGGCCTGGTCGGCAGCTACGCCGTCACCGGCGAGCCCACCGGCGACACCCAGCGCGGAGAGAACACCGCCGCTCACCAGCGCCAGTCGGTCAGCGTCGCGAGCGACTACGCGGTCGACTTCGACACGGGCATCCTCTTCGGCGCGAGCGAGATCACCGACTGCTACGACCGCCGCAACCAGGACTTCGATCGTCGCATCCAAGTGAGCTACGGCGCCGACGACGACGGCCCGGTCATCAACTTCTACATGGCGACCGGCGACGTGGTCGACGAGATCCAGTACCGAGACCGCAACCAGAACATCAACGTGCGCGTGCTGGTGCAGAAGAACTGAGCGGCGCGGCTCCGCGCTATTCGACCACCCAGATCGGCTCCTCGAACCACGACTCCACGCAATCGTCGGGGCTGCCATCTTCCCAGGCGAGCATCGCGAGCTCGGCCGGCGCGCCGAGCGCGATGATCGGGTGGTGCCACACGCCGCAGCGGTAGTTGATCGCCTGGCCCGCCACGCCCACGAAGGCGCGCAGGGTCGCGAGATCGGGGCTGCCGTCGGGCAAGGAGCCTGCGACGCAGACGAGGAAGCGCTCGGTGCGCAGCGGCAAGAAGGCCTGCGTGGAGCAGGGGTGGCGCTCGAGCAGGCGCAGCGCGAAGGGCAAGGATTGCGCCTCCGAGGTGAACACCGCGAGGTTGGGGCGCGCCTCTCTGCGTGTGCTCTCGAGCCCCGCGGCGAAATCGCAGCGCTTGGCGGTGCCCTGGTTCGCGGCCTTGCTTGCGCCGAGGCCGCTCATCAAGAGGTCGCCGAAGGGCGCGAAACCCTCGGCGCTGAGCGGCTCGAGCCTCAGCGTGCGCGCGCCCTCGGGGAGCGCCACTGGAAGCGAAGCGGCGGCCGTCACAGCTCGGCCGCCGCGAAGGTGTCGCATTGCTTGGGGTCGGCGCCGTCCATGCCGCGCTTGAACCAGCGCACGCGCTGCTCGCTCGTTCCATGCGAGAAGCTCTCGGGGCTCACGCGGCCCTTCGCGCGCTTCTGCAAGGTGTCGTCGCCGATCGCAGCGGCCGCGCCGAGCGCCTCCTCCACGTCGCCGACCTCGAGCAGCCCCTGCCTCTTCACGTGCGCGGCCCACACGCCGGCGTAGCAGTCGGCCTGAAGCTCCATGCGCACCGCGTTGCCGGTCGGGCCCTTCTCCTTGCCCTCCGCGCGCACGCGCGCCGAGGTGCCGAGCAAGGTCTGCACGTGGTGGCCGATCTCGTGCGCGATGACGTAACCGGCGGCGAAGTCGCCCTGCGCGCCGAGCTTCTTCTGCAGCTCACCGAGAAAGTCGAGGTCGAGGTAAGCCATGCGGTCGCCCGGGCAATAGAAGGGTCCGACGGCGGCCTCCTGGAAGCCGCAGGCGCTCTCGACACCGTCGCGGAAGAGCACCAGCGTGGGCTCCACGTAGGGTTTGCCGAGCGTGGGCAGCGCGAGCTTCCAGGTGTCTTCGGTGGTGGCGAGCACCTTGCGCGTGAACACCGCGCCAGGATCGTTCGGGTCGACCGGCGCGCTCTGGCCGGCCGTGGGCGCCTGCTGCTTCTGCACCTCGCCGAGCAGTGCGAGCGGGCTCGTGCCGGTGATCAGCGCGTAGGCGATCGCGATCACGATCGTGACGCCCGAGACCGCCACGGCGCCGCGCTTCGGGCCACCGCCGCCGCGTCGATCCTCGACCTTGTCGCTCTGCCGCACGCCGTCGAGCTTCATGGTTCGACGAACTAGCCGATGCGCGCCCGAGCCGCGAGCCTGCACCTCGTTGACCCACCCTCACCCACGCGCTTCACTCCGCGGGTGCCCATTTCGCGGCGTGTCTCGCTTCGCATGGCGTTCTACGGCGGCACCGTCGCGGCGCTCGGCGGCGCCCTGTTCTGGCCGCGAGGGCTCGATCTGCGCGACGGGCGTCACGATCGAAGGCACAACGGCCTCTGGCTGCAGCACGGCTGGCTCGGCGACGATCTCTGGTTCTCGCTCAACGATCGCGAGCACCTGAAGGCCGAGCTGCGCGCCGAGGCCTCGGTGGTCGCGCTGCGCGCGAGGCTCGACGAGCACGGCATCCGCGACGTGTTCCCCCACCTCTGCCCGGCGCAGCCCGACGGCAGCCTCTTGCCGGTCGACCGCGCGGCCACGAAGCGCTTCTTGTCGGTCATGGCCGGCAAACGCGTCATGCCCTGGATCGGTGGCGTGCTCGGGTCGAGCGCCCAGCCCCACGAGGCGCGCTGGAGGAAGAGCTTCGTCGCGTCGGCGGTCGCGCTGCTCCGGCGCTTCCCCGAGTTCGCCGGCGTGCACCTCAACATCGAGCCCTGCCCCTCCGGGCACGCGGGCTACCTCGCGCTGCTCGACGAGCTGCGCGCCGCGCTCCCCGAGGGCAAGCTGCTCTCGGTGGCGGCCTTCGCGCCGCCGAGCCTCTTGCACCCCTTCGACGACGTGCACTGGAGCGAGGCCTACTACCGCGAGGTCGCTAGGCGCGCTCAGCAGCTCGTGCCGATGCTCTACGACACCTCGCTCCACTTCGTGATGCCCTACCGCGGCCTCGTGAAGAGCTGGGCGAAGGAGGTGCTCGCCTGGAGTGAAGGCAGCGAGGTGCTGCTCGGCCTGCCGGCTTTCGACGATCGTGGCGTCGGCTACCACGACCCCGACGTCGAGTGCCTCGAGCATGCGCTCGCGGGCGTGCACGGGGCGCTGCACGAGCTCGAGAGCGTGCCGCCGAGCTACCGTGGGGTCGCGCTCTACGCCGACTGGACGATGAACGACGCGAAGTGGCGAGTGTTCGCGGAGCGCTTCGCCGATCCATCGACACGATGAGCGAAGCCGAGGCACGATCGCTCGCACGATGAAGCGCCTTCTCTCTTCAGGCTTCGCGCTCGTTTGCCTGGTGGCGGCCGCCCGGGCGGAGGCGACCTATTCGGTGGTCGCGGTCGATCGCGCGTCGCGCCAGGTCGGCGGCGCAGGGGTGTCTTGTGTGGGCTCACTCGACGTGTCGGTGATCTACGGCTCGGCGCCCGGCCGTGGCGCGGTGCACGCGCAGGCCGCGCTCTACTTCGCGGGGCGCGACGAGGCGGTGCGGCTGCTCCAGGAGGGCGTCGCGCCCGAGCAGATCCTCGCCGCCGTGACCGACGCGACCTTCGACCAGCTCGCGGCCTCCCGCCAATACGCCGTCGTGGATCTCGAGGGCCGCTCGGCCGGCTACACGGGCGCGCAATGTGGAGATCACGCCTCCGACGCGCAGGGCGAGCTCGAGCCCTACGTGTATTCGGTGCAGGGCAACATCCTCACGAGCGCGGCGGTCATCGAGAACGCCGAGGCCGGCTTTCGCGCCGAGGGCTGCGATCTCGCCGAGCGCCTCATGCGCTCGATCGAAGCCGGCGCCCAGGACGGCGAGGGCGACAGCCGCTGCACCGGCGACGGATTGCCGGCCGACAGCGGCTTCATCCACGTCGAGCTCGAAGACGGAACGGAGCATCTACACCTCAGCGTGCAGTCCACCTCGCCCGAGAGCCCGCTCAGTCAGCTGCGCACACAGTTCGAGGCCTGGCGCCTCGAACACCCCTGCCCCGAGCCCGTGACGCCGGGCGCAGGCGGAGGCGCGGGCGGAGCAGGCAGCACCAACGCCGGGGCGAGCGGAGGCTCCACGGCCGCGACCGACGGCGGCGCCTGCGCCTGCTCGACCCCGGGCCGAGGTGGCGCAGGCTCGCCGCACGCGGCGTGGTTCGGGCTCGCCGCCGCGGCGTGGCTCAGAAGAAGACGCGCTCGACGAACCACCCCAGCCCGACGAGCACGATCGCAGCGCTGAGGATCGGCACCGCACGCTCTCGGAACCACGGCTGCGCGTGCAGGCGCGCGAGCAAAGGCACGACCACGAGCAGGATCGCGAGCTGCCCGAGCTCGACGCCGACGTTGAAGCTCAGGAGCGCGAGCGGCACGCTCTCCTGCGGCAGGCCGACCTCGGCGAGCGCGCCGGCGAAGCCGAAGCCGTGCACGAGCCCGAAGGCCGCCGTGATGCGCCAGCGTGTCGTGGGGTCGGTGCCGCGCAGGTTCTCCACGCCGACGTAGGCCACCGAGAGCGCGATGAGCGGCTCGATGAGCGCGCCGCTGGGCACGACGAGCTCGAGCACGGCGAGCGCCAGGGTGATCGAGTGCGCGATCGTGAAGGCCGTCGCCATCGCGACGACGTCGCGCAGGCGCCCGCCGATCAGCACGAGCCCGAGCAAGAAGACCACGTGATCGACACCGAACCAGATGTGTTCCACGCCGAGCACGAGGTAGTCGCGTGCGACCCCGAGCCGCGACACGGGCTCCGCGCGCGCCTCGCCGCCGCCGAGCTCGAGCTCGGTCGCGCCCGCGTGGAGCAGCGCCTCGCGCGGCGCGCCCTCGCCTTCGTGCACGAAGGCTGCCTGGCGGTGCCCCGCGCCGAGCGCGGCGAAGAAGGCACCGAGCTCGGCGGTGCGCGCGCCCTCGCCGCAGGCATAACGTGCATCGAAGAGCACGCCGTCTTCCTCCTCGAGGGCGAGCGTCGCGCTCTCGAGCAAGCAGGGCGTTCCCGCAGCTCCGATGCGCAGGCGCTCGCCCACGGCGCGGCGGGCGACGCCTTCGGCGGCGAGCTCGCTCGCCGAGAGCACACCGTCGGCGTCGACGTCGGCCGAGCTCGCGAGCGCGAGCGCGTCGGCGCGCGCGAGCTCGATGCGCACGGCGAGGCTCGCGCTCTCGAGGCGCCACTCGCTGCGCGAGAGACCGAGCGTGTGCGCTCCGGCGCCCGCGGAGAGCGTGACGAGCACGAGCAGCGCCGCGAGAGCGACGACGAAGCGAGCGTAGAGCTTCACCGCGGCGCAGCGCTCAGGGGCGACGAAGGCGCGTGCGCCGACACCGACGACGCGGGAGAGGCCGATGGCGGCGCCGACGCAGGTGCACCGGCGCAACCCAGACCACGGATGCGCTCGCGCAGGCTCGGCGTCGCGTAGCGCAGCGTCGAGGCCTCGGCGGCGAGCTCGCAGGCGCGCGGCTTCATGCCGCTCACCTCGAGCGCACGCAACGCGAGCTCGTAGGCCTCGGGCGTCTTGCGCGCCTCGAGGTTCACGAGCGCGTGGCGGAGCGCCTTGTCGCCGTTCTTGCCTGCCCCGAGGTAGAAGTGCGCGGCGTGGTCGGCGTAGGCCTGCGGCAGCTTCGCCGTGAGCTCGTCGAAGCGCCGGCTCGCGCGCGCGAGCTCGCCGGCGCCTCGGCCAGCCTCGACGAGCTCCTTCAGCGAGCCGAGCGTCGCGAGCAGATCCGGGTCGGCCTGTTCGTCGGCCAGAGGCGCGAGCAGCGCGATGCCCTCGCTGGGCGGCAGCAGCGCGGCGAGGTGCGTGGCGACGTGCGCGTGCCTGGGCAAACGCGCCGAGGCCTCGCGGTAGAGCGCGGAGGCGGTCGCGAGCTCGCCCTCGCGCTCGCTCGCCGCGGCGCGCGCCTCGAGGATCGTCACGAGCTCGATCGGTGAAGGGTCGCGGTGCTCGATCTCGGCGTGCATGAAGAGCCGCTGGGCGGTCGCTGCGTCGCCCATCTCGGCGCGAAGCGCCGCTTCCATCATCAGGTTCGCGGGCTTCGGCCAGAGCTTGCGCTCCTCTTCGAGCAGCACGAGCGCCTCGTCCCAACGGCCGAGCGCGGCGAGCACCGAGCCTCGCTGCGCGCGCCAGAGCCCCGCGTCGCGCGTCTTCGTCGCCGCGACGTCGAGGTCCGCGAGCGCCTCGGCGAAACGATGTGCAGCGGCGCGTGTGCGGGCACGCAAGAGCCACGCCTCGACTGCGTCGGCGTGCGCGTCCGGCGCGGGCTCACCGAGCTCGACCGCTCTCGCGAGGTCCGTCGCGTGCCCGAGCCACCGCGCTCGCAGCAGGAGACGCCCGACGAGCTCGCTGCGCAGCGAGAGATCGCCCGGCCGCGAGACGACGTGACGCTCGAGCTCCGCGATCTGACCGTCGAGGTTGGCGAGCGCGATGCCCTCGCTCGTGGTCCTGCGCTCCGGGCGCACGACCGGGCTGGCTGCCGACGATGAGGCGTGCGGTGCCACGGAGCTTGTGCTGAGCGCCGCCGGAGCCGTGCCACCGGAGGGCGCGGACTCACAGCCCGAGCAGGCCGGGAGCGCCACCGAGGCGGAGAGACAGAAGGCGAGACGCAGCGAGTTCGTCATGGGTGCAGAGCGCGTGAGGCGGTCATCGTGCCGCGGCGCACCACGAAAAAGAGGCGCACCGGAGTGGTACGCCTCTCTCTCGATCGTCTCTCTCGGGATGGCTCAGCGGGGCCTCTCGGCCTCGCGCGGGCGTCGCTCAGTTGATGTGCGGCGTCGCCATGTACGGGAAGGTCGCCGGGTGCAGCCCGACCGGCGCGGTGATCTCGTCGTCGACGCCGGTGAGCGCACCCGTGGCCACCACCGAGTAGGTCCGCTCGATGACGTCGTCGATCGGTCGGCGCCCGCCGCAGTCGGCGTTGGCGATGCCCAGCGCGTTGCCTTCGACCGCGAGGTAGATGCCCGTGGTCGCCGTGCAGTCGGTGCCATCGACGCGCACCCAGAGGCGGTCGTCGGCGAGCACGCCGGCGAGCGCACCGTAGCAGGCGTCGGCCTGGTTCACGTTGCCGCAGCTGAGGAGCTGGTTCTGGCAGTTGGTGTCGAGCGAGTCGAGCACGCCGAGCTGCAGGGCGATCTTGCTCGTGTAGCTCGCCACCCACGCCGACTCGTTGGCGTCGGCATTGTAGGCGTTCTGCGACGCGCCGCGCACGGTGCTGTCGCTCGGCGCGACGGTGTTGCCGTTCAGATAGATGAACGTGTCGTTCGTCGCCGTGTTGATCGCGGGGCGCCCCATGCGGTCGATCTGCGCACCGAGCTCGGGCACCGACGGTACACCGCCGCCGCCACCGCCCTGACCGCCACCGCCGGCGCTCGAGGTCGTCGTGGTCGTGGTCGTCGTCGTCGAGTCGCCGCCCTGGCCGCCGCCGCCGGTGCCGGTGGTGTCGTCGCCACAGGCCGCGAGCAGCGCGCCGAGGCCGAGGAGAGTCGCGAGGTAGAGCTTGCCGTTCTGGTTCATGGCTGGCTCCTGCTCAGGGCTTGGTGTGGGTGCTGGCCCACACGCTGACGAGGTTGTTGGTGGCATCGGAGAAGACGCTGGGCTCGGCCTCGATCACGATCGCGAGCACGTTGCCGTTGCTGCCCGCGTCGAAATCGTTGTCGGCCTGGCTGTCCGCCTGGAGCAGGCCGATGAGCGCGCTGCTCGTGCCTGCGTCGAGGATCGGGCAGCCGTTCGGGTTCAAGGCGAGGCTCGGCACCGCCGCGATCACCGCGTTGCGCGCGGCGTTGAAGCCGGCGAGGTAGAAATAGAACGGGTCGGCGCGGCGACCCGCGAAGACCTTCACGTCGCCGCTCTGGCTCGTGATGCCGGCCGCGTTGCTCGCGTCGCCGGTGACGAAGTCGGTCGTGCCGATCCAGCACGAGATCGCCTGGCTCGCGGAGAACTCGCAGATGACGTTCTTCGTGCCGGCCGAGTTGCCACCGAAGGCGGCGTGCTTGTTCACGTGGAACACGTACTGCACGGCGTCGGAGAACTGGGCGTTCGCACCCGCGAAGGGCGAGACGGTCATCGCGAGCACGACCTTCCCCTCGGCGTTGACGAAGGAGTAGACGTCGTTGATGTCCGAGGTGGGATCGGCGGCCGCAGCCGGCCCATCGAGGTGGTCGGCGGCGAGCGCCGTGACCGCGCAGGTCGTGAGAGCCGCTGCGGCGAGCATGCCGAGCGCGCGGGGCCTTCGCCCACGCAAGCTTGTCTGGTTCATGAAGTTCTCCTTGGAGAGCGGAGGCACCGTGCGCACTACGCGCGAGGCCGCGCGCGGTTTCGCGAGAGTTGCGCGATGTGTCCGCCCGAGCGTCGAACGCTAACAGCCTCCCACCTAGACACAAGGACCGCCAAGGATCCGAAGCGTGGTTTGTGAGCGAACCACTCTCGCTCATCGGCGCAGGGTGTCGCGAACCGTGTTCCCTTCGATCGCGCGTGCTGCTGAAACCTTCCCCGCCGCGCCGCTCGGTGGCTAGCCTGCCCACACACTTCGAGCACTGGGAGCAAGAGACACATGAAGAGCTTGGGCGTGATGATCGGGGCCTTGTCTTTGGTGGCGTTCGTCGGCTGTGGCGACGACACGAGCGGCACGGGCGGGGGCGGGCAAGGTGGTGGATCCGGGGGCGGCAGCACGACGACGACCACCTCGAGCGGCGGCGGCGAGGGAGGCGGCACCGCTGGCGCGACGTGCGCGAGCTATTGCGCTTCGATCACCGCGAACTGCACCGCAGGCAACCTCCAGTACGCCGACAACACCCAGTGCCTCGCGGCCTGCGCGGCCTTCGAGCAGGGCACGCCCGGCGCGACGAGCGGCAACTCGCTCGAGTGTCGCCAGTACCACGCCGACTTCGCCGCGAACGCGCCGGGCACGCACTGCGTGCACGCTGGCCCGCTCGGCACCGGCGGCTGCGAGGGCAGCAACGGCGCCTGCGACGGCTTCTGCTCCATCGCGATGGCCGAGTGCAGCAACATCTACGAGACGCTCGCCGACTGCCTCACGGACTGCGCGCTCAACGACAACGACGTCGTCTACCACCAGGGCGTGACCACCGGCGACAACCTCGCCTGCCGCATGTACCACCTCTCGGTGGCCATCGCGCAGCCCGACCCGCATTGCGCGCACATCCAGTCGACCGACACGACCTGCTCCGACTGAGCGGCTCCGTCACGACGCTTCGGGAGGGCAGCGCTTCGAGAGAGGCGCTGCCCTTCGTCGTTCCATGACAGCTCCGGCGATCTGTGGGCGAGGCACGCAGCGCGCGCGCCGTGGGTCGCCGTCAGAAGGAGCCGAAGAGCGAGGCCGAGCCCGGACCGATGGCGACGCCCAGCGCAGGATCGGTCGACGCCTGAGCTCCGCTGCTCGCGGTGAGGTTGATGATGAGCCCGGTGACCGAGAGCGCGCCGCCGCCGAGGCCGATGAAGGCGCCGACGATCGTGGTCGTCTTGTCTTCGGCCGCGGTGCCGGCGATGCCCACCGCCGCGCCCGTGAGCCCGACCACGAGCCCCGAGATCGTCAGCGCGAGCCCGACCGATCTCGCGCTCACGCCGCTGCCCCCGGTGTGCCTCGCGCGCTCACGCTCCTGCGGATCGTAGGGCTCCTGATCGCGCCCACCGTCGTAGTAGCTGCCGTCGTCTTCTTCCGAGGGTTCGTCGCGCTGCACGAGGCCGCGGCGACGGCGCCTCGCTTCGACCTGCTCCTCGCTCCACGGCTCCTCCTCGGCCTCGCGCACGCGCCGCGAACGCGGGGGCTCCGGGTCCTCGGCGGGCGCCGCGGGCGTCTGCGCCAGGGCCACCGAGGGCGAGGTGAAGGAGGAGCCGAGCACGCCGAGCGAGAAGGCCACGGGCGCGAGCGCGAGGGCGGCGGAGGAGCGACGCATCGCCGCCGAGCGTAGCGGAGTCGCCGCGCCTGGCTACGGGGAGCGTGGGGCGCTGCGCTCGGGGCAGAGAGCTCAGGGCAGAGGGATCAGGGCAGCGGGATCGAGAAGGTGTCGAGCACCTGGCCCACGGGGTCGATCGCGGCGCCCTCGATCGATGCCGTGCCCACGTCGATGCGCAGCGCGTGGTTGTCGCTCGCCGAGGCCACGCGCAGCGCGGCGTCGTCGGGGTAGGTGGCGACGTTCTCGTTCACGTCTCCGATCACGCCGCCTCCGCCGCCCGAGACGACGTAGGTGAGCTCGTTCTCGGTGACGAAGCGCTCGTAGCCGTGCATGTGCCCGGAGAGCACGAGCACCACGCCGCGACTCAGGAAGGTGGGCTCCCAGTCGGCGCGCCACTCGGGGTGGTTGCCGCCGTCGGCCACCGAGATCACCGGCCGATGCATGAAGACGACCGAGCCGCGGAAGCCCGGCTGCGTCTGCGCGTCGGCGAGCGAGGCCGCGAGCCACGCACCCTGCTCGGTGCCGGTGGCGAACTCGCTCTCGGTGTCGACGGAGAAGAACCACACGCCGCCCGAGCTGAAGCGATACCAGCGGCGGTTGCCGTCGAAGCCCGCGTCGGCGAAGAGGCGGTCGTAGTAGTCGGCGTACTCGGGGTCGTTCTCCGACTCGTGGTTGCCGATGCAGGGCTGGAACGCGCCCGCCGAGAGCATCGGCTGCATCAGCGAGAACCAGCGCGACCACGACTCGATGAGCGACGAGTAGTACTGGATGTCGCCGAGGTGCACGACGAAGTCGGGCTCGTCTTCGAGCACCGTGGCGAGCAACTCCTCGGTCCGCCCGATCGCCGGGTTCGTATCGCCGATGGCCATGAAGGAGAAGGAGCTGCCCGCGGGGCGCGCGGTGCAGAAGCGGCCCGCGCGCTCCGCGTCGTTCGCGACGGCGTAGGTGTAGCAGGTGCCTGGCGCGAGCTCGGTGGCGGCGACCTCGGAGAGCCAATAGGTGCCGGCGTAGTCGGGGGGCACGCCGTCGAAGCCGAGGTACTCGGTGGTGACCTGCGCCTCGGTCTGCTTGCCGCCGAGCGTGCGCGCCGGGCCGCCTGCCTCAGGCCGTAGCGTGACGGCCACCTCGCCGGCTGCGCAGGCGTCCCAGCGGATCACGGCCGAGGTCTCGGTGACCTTCTGCACCCAGGGCCCGTGCAGGGCGCCCGAGGCCGGGCAGACCAAGCCGCCAGCGCCGGTCGACGAGGAGCTGCTGGCGGAGCCACCCACGCCGGTGGAGCCGTCGCTCGAGCCGTCGCCGCAAGCCGCGACGAGGAGGAGCGACACGACGGCGGCTGCGCTGGGTCGATGCATCGAGCACGAGTCTACGCCGAAGCGTTCGCCGACGTACGCGCGTGGAACGTGCGAGCGGTGCCGCACTGCTCGCGGCCTGAGCGACGCTTGACGCTCCTCGTGGCCCGCGGAATCGTCCGTCCCATGAAACGCGCGCTGCCGCTCTTGCTCGGCCTCCTGACCCTCTCCTGCGGTGACTCGGCGAGCGACGGCGCCGGCGGCGGCGCCACCGGGCCCGACGACGGAGTGTGCCGCTTCCGCGTCAGCGGCGACACGAACGACCTCGTCGAGGAGCGGGCAGAGCTCTACTTCGACGGTTCGACGCTGCGCGGCACCTGCCTGCGCGACTTCGACAACGGCGTGGAGATCGTCGCGAGCTTCGAGCTCAAGGCCTACGCGGGCCCGGGCCAGTCGGTCACGATCGACGAGAGCGAGGCCTGGGGCACCTTCGGCTTCGACGGCAACGACGAATATCGATACAGCATCATCTTCGGCCCGACGACCAACGGCCTTCCGGCGGAGTGCACGATCACGGTCGACGAGGGTCCCACGTCGGCCGCACCGAACGAGCGAATCGCGCTGAGCTTCTCCTGCGCACGGATCTACGGCTACCACGCCACGCTCACCGGCGAGCCGACCCACCTCGTGAGCGTGAGCGAAGGCAGCTGGGAAGCTACGACCTTCCAGTGAGCGCGGCCTGATCCCCACCGCCCCCGCCCCCACCCCGCGGGATTCTTGGCCGTCACGGGGCGCTTGGGCAGAGTGGCATCCTCCGATGTGCAGGATGTTCGGGCTCGTGGCGGCTGGGCCGGTCTCGCAACGGGCCCTGCTCGTCGACGCGCCGCGCAGCCTCGGCGCGCTCTCGCGTGAGCACCCCGACGGCTGGGGCCTCGCGCTCTCCGACGGCGAAGCGTGGACCCTCCACAGGAGCGTGCGCGCCGCCGCCGCCTGCGAGCTCTACGAGCGCGTCGCGCGCGAAGCACGCGCGAGCCTCGCGATCGCGCACGTGCGCCAGAAGACCGTCGGCGAGACGGCGCTCGAGAATACGCACCCCTTCGTGCGCGGGCGCTTCGTGCTCGCGCACAACGGCACCGTGAATGCAGCCTCGACGCTCGCGACGCACAGCTCGCCCGAACGACTCGCCGAGCTCCGCGGTCAGACCGACAGCGAGCGGCTCTTCGCCTTCCTCATGAGCTTCGTCGACGCCGCGCGCGACGTGGCCGAGGGGCTCTGCCGCGCAGTGCGCGTGCTGCTCGCCGAGCGCGACCCAGGCTCGGTGAACTTCCTGCTGTCCGACGGCGACACGCTCTACGCCTTCCGCTTCGGCCGCACACTGCACCTGCTCGAGCGTCGCGCGCAGGGCGCCGGCGCCTCGCGGCGCACGCCGAGCGTCACCCTGGCGAGCGAGCGGCTCACCGACGAGCCGTGGACCGAGATCACGCAGGGCACCCTGCTCGCCGTGGAACGAGGCCCGGAGCCGCGCGTGACGGAGCTCGCGCGGATCCGAGCATCCACGGCGCTCGTCGATCAGCTCGGAGCGCACCCGCTAGGGACCTGAGAGGCGCGGGTGTAGGGGCGGCATCGCGCTGCGGCCCCCACGCCCTCGACCCTCAGATCGCGCGGCGTGCGCCCTCGTCAGCGCTGCGTGCTTGGCGGTCTCGTGCCTGCGGTCGCCATGGGGTCGGCGCGTGCAACCGTCCTCCTCGCCAGCCCATTCCTGGGTCCGACGAAATTCCGTGTGCGCCCGAACACCTGCGCCGAGCGGGCCCGCGAGCCACGCTCGCCGGCTCGCTCAGCGCCGCCCCAACCCGTGCTTCTTCAGCTTGGCCTGTAGGGTCGTCGGCTTGAGCCCCAGGCGCGCTGCGGCGCCGTCCGCCCCGTAGATCTTGCCGCCGGTCGCGGCGAGCGCGCGCTCGAGGTGCCGCCGCTCGGCCTCTGCGAAGGAGAGCAGCTGTTCTGCGGAGCGCCCGCTCTCGGGCGAGGCGGGGGCGAAGAGCTCGGCGGCCAGGTGCTCGCGTCGGATCGAGCCCGACGGCACGAGCACCGTCGCGCGCTCGATCGCGTGGAGCAGCTCACGCACGTTGCCGGGCCACGCTTGCTGCTCCAGGTGCTCGATCGCGCAGGGCTCGAGCACCCAAGGGCCACGGCGCGAGGTCCTGAGCGCGCGCAGGCGCTCCTCCGCGAGCGGCACCACGTCTTCGACGCGCTCGCGCAGCGGCGGCAGCGCGAGCGTCACCGCCGCGAGGCGGAAGTAGAGGTCCTCGCGGAAGCGGCGCTCTCGGATCGCCGCCTCGAGATCGACGTGCGACGCGGCCACGACGCGCACGTCGACGCGCACGGTCTCGTCCGAGCCGACGGGCTCGAAGGCGCCCTCTTGCAGCGCACGCAACAGCTTCGCCTGCGCCACGAGCGGCATGTCGCCGATCTCGTCGAGGAAGAGCGTGCCGCCGTTGGCGGCGACGAGGCGCCCCGGGCGATCCCTCACCGCGCCGCTGAAGGCGCCGCGCTGGTGACCGAAGAGCTCGCTCTCCACGAGGCTCTCCGGGATCGCCGCGCAATTGATCGAGACGAAGGGCCGCGCCGCGCGATCCGACCACTCGTGGAGCGCACGCGCCGCGAGCTCCTTGCCGCTGCCCGTCTCGCCGCGCAAGAGGACCGGCAGCGAGGTCGGCGCGACCTGCTTCGCGAGCTGGACGAAGCGCAGCATCGCAGGGCTCGCGCTGCGCTCGAGGCTGGCCGTCGAGTCGGAGCCCACGACGCTCGTGCTCGACAGCGACTGGTTCTGCAGCTCGAGCTGGCGCCGGTAACGATCGAGCAGCTCGGCCTGCTGCGCGAAGACGAGCGCCGACGACACCAGCTGCGCGTAGACGTCGGCGAGCGAGACCTCCGCCTGCGAGTAGGACTGACACACGCTGCGATCGAGCGTGATGAGCCCCACCGGGGTCTGCCCCGTGCGCAGCGGGATCACCATGCAGGCGTGGCCGTGCGGCAGGTCGAGCACGCCGTCGTAAGGGTCGCCCTCGGCGCTCGCGTGGTGCTGATCCGACAATGCCAGCGGGCGCCCGTGGTCGAGCGCACGCGAGATCGTGGGGAAGGCGCCGAGCTCGAGGCGCCTGGTACGGATCACCTCCGAAGCGAGCGGCCCCTCGGCCACGGCCGGCACGAGCGCTTCGCCCTCGAGCTTGTAGAGCACCGCCAGATCGAAGGGGATCACCTGCCCGATCGCGTGCAGCGCGGTGCCGAGCGTGCGCCCGAGCTCCTGAGGCTGCGTGGAGAGCGAGGCGATCGCCTTCAGGTCGGAGGCGAGGTCGACGACGTTCGACATGGCCTCGCTCTAGCAACGAGATGTCGTCGCGCAACGATATGTCGTTGCGACGTTCACCCAAATGACGTTGCAGATCCCCTGGGCACGGCAGAATCCACAATGAATTCCGCCTCATCGTGGATGGCCTGGGGTTTGCTGCAGCGGGTCGCGAATCCGCTCCACCACCACCCTGGTCGCCCGAGGCCGCGACCCACGAAGAAGGGATCCGAACGCCATGAACCGAACCCGTCCATTTCGCCCCGGGGAAGCTCGCCACGTCTGGGGACTCGCGCTCACCTTGGGCCTGTCGGCCTTCGGCGCTGGCTGCAGCCCGGCCGAGACGCAGGGCGCCCGCGCGAGCACACCCGCCGAGCCGACGCCGCCCGCCTCGCCGGCCCAGGCCGCCCAGCCGGCCCCTCCCGCCGCGAGGCCTGCGGCGCAGAAGCCCTACGGCATCGAAGATTGGTGGCCCAACCAGCTCGATCTCCGGCCGCTCAAGGCGAACGCGCTCAAGAACGACCCGATGGATCCCTCCTTCGATTACGCGGCCGCCTTCGAGAAGCTCGACCTCACGGCGGTGAAGAAGGACATCGAGAAGGCGCTCACGACCTCGCAGGACTGGTGGCCCGCCGACTACGGCCACTACGGCGGCCTCATGATCCGCCTCGCGTGGCACAGCGCGGGCACCTACCGCGTGACCGACGGTCGAGGTGGCGCGGGCTCCGGCACGATCCGCTTCGCGCCGCTCAACAGCTGGCCCGACAACGCCAACCTCGACAAGGCGCGCCGCATCCTCTGGCCGATCAAGAAGAAGTACGGCCGCAGCCTCTCGTGGGCCGACCTGATGGTGCTCACGGGCAACGTCGCGCTCGAGTCGATGGGCTTCAAGACTTTCGGCTTCGCCGGAGGCCGCGAGGACGTCTTCGAGCCCACGGACATCAACTGGGGGCCCGAGGTGGAGTGGCTCGCCAGCGATCGTATGACCAGCGACGGTAAGCTGAAGGGCCCCGTGGGCGCCACGCACATGGGCCTCATCTACGTGAACCCCGAAGGCCCCAACGGTGTGCCCGACCCGAAGGCCGCCGCGCACCACATCCGCGAGACCTTCGGGCGCATGGCGATGAACGACGAAGAGACCGTCGCGCTGATCGCGGGCGGGCACACGCTCGGCAAGGCGCACGGCGCACGCAAGCCGGCCGACTGCATCGGGCCCGAGCCCGAGGGGGCGTCGATCGAAGAGCAAGGCCTCGGCTGGAAGAACCGCTGCGGCACGGGCAAGGGCGCCGACACCATCACGAGCGGCCTCGAGGGCGCGTGGACCAGCACGCCGGTGATGTGGTCGCACAGCTACTTCAAGAACCTGTTCGAGAACGAGTGGGAGCTCGTGAAGAGCCCGGGCGGCGCGCACCAATGGGTGCCGAAGGGCGGCGCGGAGAAGGAGACGGTGCCCGACGCGCACGTCCCGAACAAGTTCCACAAGCCGATGATGCTCACGACGGATCTCTCGCTGCGCGAGGACCCGGCGTACCGCAAGATCTCCGAGCGCTTCTACAAGAACCCGAAGGAGTTCGAGGACGCCTTCGCCCGCGCTTGGTTCAAGCTCACGCACCGCGACATGGGCCCGCGTGCCCGCATGCTCGGCAAGAGCCTGCCGCCTGCGCAGCTCTGGCAGGATCCCGTGCCCGCGGTCGACCACAAGCTCGTGGCCGAGGCCGACCTCGCCCCGCTGAAGAAGCAGATCCTCGACAGCGGCCTGAGCCACGCGAGGCTCGTGAAGCTCGCCTGGGCGGCGGCCTCCTCGTACCGCGACACCGACATGCGCGGCGGCGCCAATGGCGCGCGCATCCGCCTCGCGCCGCAGAAGGACTGGCTCGTCAACCAGCCGGCGGAGATCGCCCAGACGCTCGCCAAGCTCGAGCAGATCCAGGCCAAGTTCAACGGAGCCGCGCCGGGCGGGAAGAAGATCTCGCTCGCGGACCTCATCGTGCTCGCGGGCAACACGGCCGTCGAGGAGGCGGCGAAGAAGGCGGGCGTCACGCTGAAGATCCCCTTCCGGCCGGGCCGCACCGACGCCACGCAGGAGATGACCGACGTGGCCTCCTTCCAGAACCTCGCGCCCGAGGCCGACGGCTTCCGCAACTACCTGAAGCCCGGCGCCTCGCGCACCGCCGCCGAGCTGTTGGTCGAGAAGGCCGACCTGCTCTCGCTGAGCGCGCCGGAGATGACCGTACTCGTCGCCGGCATGCGCGTGCTCGACACGAACTTCGATGGCTCGAAGCACGGCGTCTTCACGAGCCGCGCGGGCACGTTGAGCAACGACTTCTTCGTGAACCTGCTCGACATGGACGTCGAGTGGAAGAAGTCGGCCGGCAGCGAGCAGGTCTACGAGGGCCGCGACCGCAAGACGAACGCGCTGAAATGGACCGGCACCGCCGTGGATCTCGTCTTCGGCGCCAACTCGCAGCTGCGCGCGCTCGCCGAGGTCTACGCGGCGGACGACGCGAAGGAGAAGTTCGCGAAGGACTTCGCCGCCGCGTGGACCAAGGTGATGGAGCTCGACAGGTTCGACCTGAAGAACGCGAAGCGCTGAGGCGCGCGCCGCACGGCCGACCGGAGGAGCCTCGCGAGGCGGGGCTCCTCTCGTTTCGCGCCGCGCGCCGACGAGGCCTGACCCAGAGCACCCTGCGCGGTCGACCGTCGTGGTCGCGCTCGACGGCCCGAGACCCCCGGGCGTTCGGAGCGGCTGGACGCGCGAGCGCCACGAGGGGCAAGCTAGCCGCGACGCGAGCGCGCCCGAGAGGTGCGCGCCAACCCTCGAGAGGTGCAGGAGTGAAGCAGTCCGCCGCCGTCCGTCCCGAGCCGAACTTCCAGCGCAAGGCCGCCATCGCCCACGGTGGCGCGGTCGAGCACACCGGCGAGGTCGCCGTGCTGCCGATCCCCGACTTCGATCTGGGGCGCACGATCTTCCAGACCCTCGAGGGCAAGGCCGCGCGCTACGTGATCCAGAAGCGCATCGCCAAGGACGTGCGCTGGTTCGCCGACGACGCGAAGCGCGTAGAGGCCGACTACGAGGCGATCTCCGCGAAGGGCCCACTGCCCGAGGTGAGCCCCGAGCTGCTCGAGTTCCTCGTGAAGGAGTGCGACTTCGACGTCGAGCACGCCGACGGCTCCTTCCTCGATCACCTGTACTTCTGCTTCGAGTACGGCGTGCGGCACTACCCGGAGCGATCGCCGCTCGTGCTGCTCCTGCACTCGATCCTCGGCACGGGCACGAACACCTTCGCGATGGACAAATCGAAGATCCCCGCGCTGCGCCAGCTCGTCTCGGCCTTCGAGTGGACGCACATCGAGGCCTTCCCCTCGGTGCTGCGGCTGCTCTACGCGGGCGAGCTGCGCAAGGAGCTGCGCGAGAACCTCCACCGCCCCGACGCGCTCCGCGAGATCCGCTTCCGGCGTGTGATCGACGACGCGCCCATCACGATGAGCGGCGAGGACCTGTGGATCGCCCTCAACTACCAGCTCATCCACCTCGTCGACTTCATGCCGGCGGCCAACTGGTCGACGCACCAGAACGACACCTCGTACATACTCCTGCGCGATCTCTACGATCTGCTGGAGCGCGCCAAGAAGCTCGAGGCGCGCGTGAAGTACACGCCCCCGCGAAGCGGCGAGCCCGTCGGCGAGCCGATGGGCGTGGGCGGCTGGCTCACGACGCGCATCCCGGTGGCGCTGAGCGAGAAGATGGCGAGCGCCTCGGTGCGCAAGTACTCCGCGCGCATCGGGCACGACCTCTCCTACGCGATCAGCTGGGGCTGAGCAGGGGCGGCTGGGGCTGAGCAGGGGCGGCTGGGGCTGGGCGGGGGCGCGCATCGTGCGGGGGGCGCGCCGCTCGCCTCGCGCGCCGTCGCTC
>CALKVW010000080.1 GCA_938004785.1 uncultured Polyangiaceae bacterium | reverse complement strand
GCGGTCGAGCTCCTAACCCATGGATTTGATGAGACTTGAGATGCGCTCGCCCTGGGGTGAGCCGCTCTCGTCGCAGACGATGTTCCTCACCGGCGGGTCGTCGCCACGCACGTGGGGGTGAGCCGCCCTGGTCCTCTCCGATCGCGTCGTCCTCGTCGTCGTCCCCACGCACGTGGGGGTGAGCCGCCGGCGTCGTCAACGGGGCGCCCCTCGGCGCGTCGTCCCCACGCACGTGGGGGTGAGCCGCCAGAGATCCATAACGCGATGCAAGCGACCGACGTCGTCCCCACGCACGTGGGGGTGAGCCGGGCTTACCCCGTATCTCCGTCTTCTCGGGTACGTCGTCCCCACGCACGTGGGGGTGAGCCGCACCCTGCGCCGCCCTCGTCGGGTGTGAGCATGTCGTCCCCACGCACGTGGGGGTGAGCCGGGCGTCGATGCGCGCTCGCCGTCGCGCATGTCGTCGTCCCCACGCACGTGGAGGTGAGCCGCGTCGTCGGAGCGAACCGCACCGGGACTCCCGGAGGCGCCATCGTTTGAGACGACGGCCTCGAGCCTCAAGCAGCTTCCCGTCCACGACCTCCCCCGAGCGAAGCCCCCTCGCGCTCCGGCCTCTCCGCGCCACCCGCCTCGGAGTGTCCTCTACAGGAGACACCTCACCCACGCTGCGCCCGCTCCGCGCGCCCTCTCCGCGCCGCCCGCCGCATCGTGCTTGCCGCAACAATTTCTCCACCAAGGACAGGCGCCTCTTGAAGCCTGCCTCGGCGGTCGCGTACCACGGGAGCACGCCAAGCCCACGGGGGGCGCGGCATTCGAGGGAGGGCGCAATGGCGCTGAAGCGACTGACGACGGATGAGATGATCCAGCTCTCTGGGGCGTGGGTCCCTGGTGGGGCGGCGCACGCGGTGATCGCGGCGCAGTCGGAGCTCTCGGCATTGGCGGCGCGCATCGAGGCTGCGCGCAACGAGTTGATTGGGCTACAACCTTTGCCGAACGATCCTCGGCTGGCGGCGCTGTCGAAGGAGGCGGCGGAGGTCGACCTGAGGCACGACGCGGTGGTGCGCGGCATCCACGAGATCCTCAGCTCGCTCGCGATGCTCTCGACCGACGAGGCGCGCACCGAGGCGCTCCTGCGCGCGCGCGACGCGCTGCTGCCCGAGGGCATCGAGGCGACGCAGCGCACCTACCGCGCGCAGGCCGGCGCCGTGGAGCGATTGCGCGCGCGCCTCGAGAGCGACGCGAGCCTGCGCGCCGAGCTCGACGCGCAGAGCGTGGGCGGCACGCCGCTCTCGGCCTACGTCGCCGAGTGGATCGCGACCGGGCAGCGCCTCGGCGAGATCGAGGCCGAGCGCGCGGCGCTCTCCGGGCCCACGGGGCCGAGCGTGGGCGCGCGCGAGGTCACGGCGCGCAACCAGTGGATCCGCATCGTCAACGTGCTCATCGCCAACGCGGCGCTCGCCGGCGTCGAAGGCGAGGCCGATACGCAGCTCTTCGCGGCGCTGCGCATCGCCGAGCGCAACGCCGACCGCCGCGGGCGCGCACGCGGGGGCAAGAGCCCCTCGCCCGGGCCCGACGGCCAACCGACGGTCTGAGTCCGTCGCGCACACGCGCGGCCCCCCGGACCGGCCCACGAGCCCACCGAAACACGCGAGGGCCGGGTCGAACCGGGGGTACGCGTGGTTCGAACCACGCACAGGCCGGGTCGACCCGGGGGTACGCGTGGTTCGAACCACGCAAGGGCCGGGTCGACCCGGGGGTCCCTGTGGTTCGAACCACGCAAAGGCCGGGTCGACCCGGCTTCGGCGTGGTTTGTAGGCCCCGACGCGGCGCCAAGTGCTGGAAAAGACGTCACGGGTATGCGTACATCGGCGCACATGGCCGACACCGCCGGGGGACATCGCCGCCATGTGCGCGGGCGCTGTCGGGGCCGCGGTGTCGCTGCGACGAAACCGACCGAGCTCGCGGCGAGCACCCCCGGTTTCGTCGCGCTGAGGCGGAGAGCGAGGTGGCCTGAGCGCGACGCCGAGGTCCGCCGAGCGGTCCGCGGGCTGCAAGCCGTCGAAACCCAGGTCGCCGCGTGCGCCCTGCGCCCCCGAGAGCACCCGTGACGCGACGAAACCGACCGAGCTGGCGGCGAGCACCCCCGGTTTCGTCGCGCCCGCATCGTGGCGCCCGCGTGGTCGCGGCGACGACACCGACGCCGCGCGGGCACATCGCCGCCATGTACCCGCGCGCGCTCGGGAGCTGGGCCCTCGATGCGGCTTCGCCAACCGCTGGCGCCACGGAGCGACTCGGCACGGCGACGACGCGGGCCCGAGCGCGTCTTCGAGGGTCCGCCTCGCCGATTTGCGATTTGCAGATCGGCGGCTCTGCTCCGTCTCGTGGGTCGCCTCGAGCCACAAGACGTCGTGCTCGCGCTGAAGCTCGTGAGGACGGGCCGCACGCCGTGGAAACAGGCAGAGCTCGCCAAGTCGCTCCACATCAGCGCCTCCGAGGTCAACCACGGGCTGCGTCGTCTGGCGAGCTCGCACCTCTACGACGCCGAAGCGAGGCGGGTCGTGCGTGCGAGCCTGAAGGAGTTCTTGGTGCACGGCCTGCGCTACGTCTTCCCGGCAGAGCTCGGGGAGCGAGGTGAGGGCATGGTGACCGCGCACAGCGCCAAGCCGCTCGCCGACAAGCTGCGCATCGGGCCCGACGACCAGGTCGTTTGGATCGTGCGCGGAGCCAGCCCACGTGTGCGCGGTCACGCCGTCGAGCCGCTCTACCGCACGGCGCCGAGCGCGGCGGCGGAGGACCCCGCGCTGCACGAGCTGCTCGCGCTCGTCGACGCCCTGCGGGTGGGGCGCGGTCGCGAGCGAGCGCTCGCGACCGAGGAGCTCGCGAAGCGCCTGGAAGCGTCGTGAGCGCCCGGGCCGACTCACTCACCGCCATCGCGACGGTCGCAGCCGCGCTCGGCGAGCTCGCGGAGCAGGTGGTCTTCGTCGGGGGCACGGTCGTCGCCCTCTACCCACTCGAGGGCGGCGCGCACGTGCGTCCCACGATCGATGTCGACTGCGTGGTGAACGTCGCGACGACCGGCGAGTACTACGCGTTCGTCGAGGCGCTCCGCGCTCGCGGCTTCAAGGAGTGCACCGACGACGCCGGGAGACATCGCCGCCATACACGCACGCTGTCGGGGCCGCGGTGTCGCTGCGGCGTCGGCGGCCGAGCGGCGGCCTCGCGAGACCGACGACGCCCGGGCACATCGCCGCCATGCACCCGCACGCTGTCGGGGCCGCGACGCTCTGCGACGAAACCGAGCGAGCTCGCGGCGAGCACCCCCGGTTTCGTCGCGCTGAGGCTGAGCACCAGCTGGCCCGCGCGCGATACCGAGCGCCGAGGAGCCAGCCGCAGGCTCCAAAGCATCGAGAACCGGGTCGCCGCGTGCGCCCTGCGAGCCGACGAGCGCGTGAGATCGCGACGAAACCGACCGAGCTGGCGGCGAGCACCCCCGGTTTCGTCGCGGCCGCCTCGTCGCGGCGGCGAAGCCCCCCGCGCTGCACGAGCTGCCCCGTCTCGCGGTGGATGCGTCGACCGCACGACTCCATGGGACACTGCGCGGCCATGCGCTCGAAAGCCCGGTGGATCCGAACGAACCCAATGGCGACAGGCCTCTCCGCTGCGCTGCGATCCCTGGCCGCAGCGCTGCTGCTGCTCGGCTGCGGCCCGGCCCCGAGCTCGCGGGCGCCTTCGAGCGACACGCGCCCGGCGCCGCCCGCTCGCTCCGATTCGACGGGCGCCGAGGGCTTCGGCGCCGTGGGCTCACAGTCGGGGCGCGGGCTGGGCACGCCCACGATTGCGCTCGGAGTGACGGGGTTGGTCGAGGGCCGCGAGGTGAAGCTCGGCTCCGCGTTCTTGCTCACGCCCGACGTGGAGGGCCCCGTCGAGCTGCACGCCTTCGAGGCGAGCCTCGCCCCCGAGCAGGTCTGTCCCGCGGGAAGCTCGGGGGACGAGGTCGGGGTATCGCTTCGCGTGGTATTGCCGGACACGCGCCTCGGCGACGACGCCTCGCTGGTCCATTGGACTACAGCCGGCCACACGATCGCCGCGAGCGGCGTGAGGATCGAGGTCGCGGGCCGGCCGCGTCCCGGGAGCAGCTCGCTCGCCACCATCGACGTGCGCGGCGAGGGAGGGGCGCGGCTCAGCGGCGCGATGCCGGTACACGCCTGCCGCGACGACCGCGAAGCGCCATAGGGATTCGTCGGCCCCGAGCTGGTGCGACGACGACTTCGGACGGCGGCCGCAGCCAAGGCGCCCTCACCTCGTCGTCTGCGCCTCCTCGCGCGACGCGACCTGGCGCGGCGCGGGCCTCGGCACGGTGAGCACGTTCGTCCACGGATCGCGCTCGGCGTCGACGCGATCGGTGGCGAGGATCTGCACGCCGGCCTCGAGGGCCTCGCGCCACTTTGTGCGATCGTTGATGCCGCCCTGCAATCCACCGCCATAGCCGCGGCTCACGAGCCCCGATTGCGCGATCTCGCGGGCGTGGTGGTGGGCGTCGCCGCGCAGATTGAAGAAGATCGACCCGTGCACACGCGATTGCGTCTTCAAGCTGCAGGCCTCGCTGAGCTCGGGCGCGACGAAGGCCGCGCGCTCGCTCGTGGTGCCTTCGAGGTAAGCCCGGAGCGCCGAGCCACGGCGGCAGAGATCGCCGCCGGTGAGCACCACGAGCACGCGGCCGCGCAGCTCGCCGAGCGTGGGCCAGCCACAGTCGCCGGTGACGGCCTCGCGCAGACCGGCGGCCTCGGGGCAGCGCGCGAGCAGGTCTCGAGGTTCGTAGAGCGATCCTGCGGGGAAGGCGGCGCGCATGAGCGCGTCGAGCTCGCGGGGCCCGTGGCTCTCGCGCCCGAAGGCGTCTTTCAGATCGATGAAGAGCGTGAGCACGTCGTGCTGCGGGGCCTCGCTGCGAAAGGCGTCGATCTCGCCGAGGCACTCCGAGAGCGTGTCGCAGGAGCTGTCGTCGAAGCCCGGCAGATCGACGTGGAAGACCCACCAGTCTCGGGCCTTGGCGCCGATGCCGAGCCTGCTCTCGTGGATGTCGAGCTCGACGCTGCGAAAGCCGTGCTCGGCGAGCTGCGCGTGGATCGACTCCCTGCGGTCGTAGGCGTTGTGCACCGACTTCTGGCGCCAGCGGTCGTAGGGCAGCGCGTCGTCGGGCGGCAGCTCGGCGCGGCGCACAGGCGGCGAGCCGAGCTCGCCGAGGCCCGGCCAAGCCGCGCAGCTCGCGCTGGAGAGCGCCGCCACGCAGGCGAAGCGCGCCGCGAGAGAGAGCGCGCGAGAGGCCGGAGCCGTGCGAGAGGGGTGATGCGTCACGGTCCCGAACAACGATCCCCATGGTCGGCGATCGCAGCCGAGGCGCCAAGCACGAAGCTCTGCGCGAGCACCCAAGCGGGTCGACGGGCCCGCGGAGCCGTGCGAGATCGGCGCCCATGGCGAAGAGCAAGACACGCACGCCCAAGCCGACGAAGAAGCGCGTCAAACCTGCGTGGTTGACGATGACACCCGGAGGCCGAGGTCTGCCGCCGCTGAGCCTCGAGCAGCTCGCGAAGCTCGACGATTCGCACCCGCTGCTCAGCGAGGCCTTCCCCGGGCCGCCGGAGCTCGGCGCGCGTGTGCGCGCCTTTCGTGTGCTGATGATGCACGCGCTCGCGCGTGTGGCCGACGGCGAGGCCCGAGCTCTGGAGCGCGCCTGGCGAGAGCTCGAGCGCTACTTCGGCCGCGACGCGAGCTTCCGCCTGGGCTACTTCGTACCGAGCTGGCTCTTGCTCGATTTCCCCTCCGAGCCTGGGGGTCGCACCGCCGCCGAGCTCTACGAAGACTTCGCGCGCAGCGCCGGGCGCGAGGATCTGGCGGAGCTCGTCGCCGAGCTTCGTGCAACGCGCCTCGGTGTCTATCAGGAGGTCTCGACCAGCCCCACCGCGGTGCGTCTGCGTGAGCTCTACACCGAGCGTGAGATCGACGTCGCCGCGACCTTCGAGCAGGGCGCGCCGGGAGAGCTCTACCTCGGGCGCCTGGTGAAGCTCGGCCGAGCCTGGCACTTCTGGGGCGAGTTCAGCTCCTTCCCCGCCGAGGCGCGCGACAAGATGGTCGAGATGATCGGCGACAAGCTCTCCAAGCTCAGCGCCGATGTCGCAGCGGAGAATCGGCCCGCCGCCTACGAGCGCCTCATGAAGCTCGCCGGACCCTATTGGATGTCGATCGTGGGCGGCGACGCCGACATGCCGATCCTCGACCCCGCCCATTACGAGCGCTACCTCGGCGAAGACGACGAGAGCTGAGCAGGCGAGGCGGCCTCGAGCGCCGAGGCGCGATCCCTGCGCGCGTCGACGGCGCACTTCGGCTAGCTTGCCGCACATGCGCACCACCACCCTGTGTGCCGTGCTCGTTGCGGCTCTCTCGTTCGGCTGCGACTCCGGGCGCTCGGCCGCTCCGGTCGACGCGCCTTCGGCGAGCTCGTCGACGACGCCCGCGTCGCCCGAGCAGAGCGGCGCGACGCGCTCGAGCGATACGGCCGTAGCCCCCGCGGCGCCGTCGGCGGCGGACGACGAGGCGGCCGTGAGGCAAGTGTTCCTCGGCTACCGCAAGGCGATCGACGAGAAGAGCGGTGAACGCGCGGCCTCCTTCGCGGCGACGCGCACGATCGAATACTTCGACGCGATGCGCAGAGCGGCCTTGTCGATGCCGGCGGCGGAGCTGCGCAAACAACCCACGATGGACCGCCTGATGGCGCTCACGATGCGCGCGCGCTTCGACGCCGCCGTGCTGCGCAAGCTCGACGGTCGCGGCCTGTTCACGCTCGGCGTCGACGAGGGAATGGTCGGCAAGGACGTGCTCTCGCTGGAGCCCGGCGCGGTCGTAGTCGCGGGTGACACGGCGCGCATCGGGCTCGTATCGCGTGGGCAAGAGGTGCCGCCCGAGAGCGGCTTTCGCTTCGAGCGTGAGCGGGGCCATTGGCGGCTCGACGTGATGAGCATCGCGCCCCTGGCGACCCCTGCGCTCGAGCAAGCGCTCGCCAGCGTCGACGCCGATCCCGACGTCGCCATGGTGAAGCTGCTGGAGAAGATCGCCGGCAAGCCGCTCGGAGCGGCGATCTGGGAGCCGCTCGACCCCGCGCGCTGACGAGCCCGCGGAGCGCGGCGCCCGTCGGCGCTCCTGCAGCCCTCGCGCTCGCGCGAGCGTGCGCCTACACTCGGCGCATGCTCGCTTCCCGCGCCTCTTCACCGCTCCTGCTCCTCACCGCGCTCGCGCTCGCCGCCTGCGGCAGCACCGTCGACGACGGCAGCGGCGGCGCCGGCGGAGGCGGCGCAGGTGGCGCAGGCGGCGGCGCCGACGCCTGCCAGGAGG
>CALKVW010000079.1 GCA_938004785.1 uncultured Polyangiaceae bacterium | reverse complement strand
GCCCTCGACGAGGCGCGCGCCGAGCGCGCGCTGCTCGGCACGACCACGCTCCACGCGGTGGCGTCGGCGCTCGTGCGCTCCAACCCGGCCGCGGCCAGGCGCGCGCTCGCGCGCGCGAACGGCGAGGGAGCTCCGGAGGAAGACCTCGTCTACGCGGCGCTCTGGGTCGGGTTCCTCGAGGCGGGCACGAAGGGCCGACCCGACGAGACCGCGGCGCGTGTGCTCGAGTCGGCGGCGCAGGGCAGCGCCTGGACGAACCGACTCGCGGCGTGGAGGCTCGGCCGCCTCGGCGACGAGCAGCTGCGCGCTGCGGCGAACACCGAGGCGCTCGAGGTCGAGGCGGCGTTCTACGTGGCGATGGCGAAGCGAGCGCGCGGCGAGAACGCCGACGCCGAGCTCGCCGCCGTCGCGAGAAGCCCCGCGCTCGATCTGATGGAGGTCCAGCTCGCGCGCGATCTGATGGCACCTCGGCGCATGATCGCGCTGCCCAAGGGCTACAAGCTGCCCTGAGCGGGCAGCGCAGGCGGGGCCGCTTCAGCGAGCCGCGGCGATCTCGTCGAGACAGTGGCGCAAGTGGTTCTGCGCACGCAAGCCGAGCCGTCCATCGCGGTGCGACTCGAGGTGCATCGCGAAGGCCTCCGCCGCGGGCTCCCAGCGCTGCATGCGCATCCAGAGGATGCCGCGCGCGTACATGGCGGGGTAGCTCGGATCGAGCGCCTCGACCTCGGGGATCTTGCGCAGCACGAAGGCGTCGCCTCCCACCGGTGCGTCGCGCCTGCCGGTCAACGCCCGCGATGGCGCCCCCGGCTCGCCGCCCCGCTCGGCGCCCTCGGGGCCGCGCTCGGCGAAGCGTGGAGGGTGCGCCATCGCGAAGCGGAGCCAGGCGCGCCGGGCCGTGAGGTCGAGCTCGAGCAGCGGGTGGGGCGTCTCGAGCAGCTCGTTGAAACGTCGCTCGTGGAGGAAGGCCAGCACCAGGTCGTCGGGCAGGATGCGGCGCTCGCCCCCTCGCTCGTCGACCCAGCCGTGCTCGCGCAGCACCTTCGTGAGCTCACCACCGAGCTCGATCAGAGCGTCGTCTTCGACGCCGGAGGCCTCCCAGCGCCGCACGGCCTCGACGAAGCGCTGAGCCTGGTAGGCGCGTAGCACCGGGAGCGCGGCCGGCGCTGCCCGCAGCGCGTCGCGCGCGTCGGCCTCGAGCCGCCGCTGCACGGCGAGCACCGCGAGCCGATCCTGTGCGTGCTCGGCCCGCCCGAGCTCGCGGATGGTGCTGCCGAGCACCCTGGCCGTGCCGTGCAGCTCGCTGGTCTCCGCCTCCCGCGCGAGCGACATGCGACGCGCGTCGAGCTCGGCGCGCTCGCGCGGGCTCAGCCGTGGCACCGGCAGGTGGTCGGGCGGCGCGCCCCGCGGGATGATCAAGAGCACGGCGATCCAAGAGGCGGCGACGGCCAAGAAGCCGGCCTGCCAGCCCTTCAGATGGCGTGCGAGCCCACCGGTCGGGGGCGGCGCCCTCCGGCGGAGCTCCCTGAGCAGCGCGCGCTCTCCACCTGCGAACCGAGCACTCACGAGGGGAATCCTATGCGCTCCGGGCCCGCGGAGATGCGATAAGGAAGGAACCTCGAGCGAAGCGAGCCCGCTCGAGTCGACCCGCGAGGAGCCCACCGTGACCGAGCAGCGCCAGCACCCGAGGAAGTCCATCGACCTGCCCGTCAGCTTCGTCGGGCCCGACGGCTCGAAGCGCGTATCGAGCTTCAGGGATCTGAGCCTCGGGGGAGGCTTCATCGTCACGAGCGAAGCGCCTCCCTACGAGACGAAGCTACAGCTCGAGGTCCACTTCGCGGGGCTCGACGGGCTGAGCCGCATCGACGCCACCGTGAGGTGGACGCAGCACGACGGCATGGGCGTGCAGTTCGGCGTGATGGGCGCGCGCGAGACCCACGCCCTGCTCGCCCTGCTCGCTCAGCGCTGAGCTCGCCGCGCCGAGGCGCGAGCCGACCGCCCAGCCGGGCCTCGCGCTCAGTCGAGCCGGATCGGCACGCTGAGCTCGCGAGGGCCTGCACCGAGGCGGAGCGACAAGACGAAGAGCGCACAGCTCTGCAGCTCGGGGCGGAGCGGAGGATGGAAGCTCACCGCCGCGACGGCACCGTCGGGCTCCACCCGGACGCGCAGCGACGACTCGATGCGCCGCTCGAGCCCCTCGTCGAGCGTCGACGGGTGGGGCGCGCGCTCCACGAGGCAGCGCCGCACACGTGCGGCGAGCTCGGCGTCGCTCGTCGTCTGAAGCGCCGCGACCGAGGGCCGCGTCGCGGGGCCGTCGGTCGCGCGCAGAGGCGCGCTCGAGCCCGAGAGCGCGCCGGCTTGGAGCGCGACGGAAGAGGCCGCGCCGCTCGGAGCGTTCGGCGAAGCCTGCGTCGTGGCGTGCGGTGCGCGCCGCTCGGCGTCGGCGTGCGCAGCGCCGATGCGAGGCTCGGCGCCGTGCTCGCCCTCGGCGCGCCCTCGCTCAGGCGAGGAAGCTCGGGTCGACTCCCCGAGCTCCGAGCCGCCGCTCGGCGCGCCGACCTCGCTCGCTGCGCTGGTCGAGCCCCGCTCGGGAAGCTCGCTCTGGGTCTCGGCCTCGCGCCTCGGCTCGGGCCGCGCGCCGACGCGCTCGAACCACGCGAAGGCCGCCGCCGATACGAGCAGCGCTGCGGCCGCGGCCCACAGACCGAGCGAGCGCGCACGCACCTTCGAGCTGCCTCGGCGCGAGCGACCACGCTCTCCAGGACCCAGTCGCGAGGCGCGCCTCGGTGAAGGCGCCGCGGTCGACGCACCCGCGCTGCGTTCCGGAGTCGCCGCGCCGCCGAGGCCCGAGGCTTCGCTCTCGGCGCGCGAAGGCTGAGCCGCCGATGCTCGGGCTCGGGAGCTCACGCGGGGCGCGACGGCCGGCTGGCGAAGCTCGAGCGTCGAGGCAGCGCTCACCTCGCCTTCGCGCGCCGGGCTGGCCTCTTCGGCCTCGATCCGGGCGTAGAGGCGCGCTTCGACGCGCTCCCAGTCGAGCATGGGCGGGGGCTCACGCTCGACCGCGTTCACCATGAAGCGCAGCGCGAGCACCTCACCGCCCGGATCGCTCGGACGCGCCGACTCCAGTGCATCGCTCTCGACGGCATCGCCCTCGGGAGCGTCGCTGTCGAGTGCATCGCCGTCCGGCGGCTCGCGGAGATCGGGTCCGTCGTTCATCGCGCCCCCCCGCCGCGCTCGGGCGGCCCCTCGGTGGGCGGGGCTTCGCGCGCGCTTCGCTCCGACGCCGCGGCCGTGCGTGGCGCCGCGAGCAAATCCGCGAGCTTCGCGAGCGAGGGCTCGTCGCGCAAGAGCTCACACAGCTCCTTGCGTGCGTAGAACAGGCGGGTCCGCACGGTGAGCACGGGGGCCTCGACGATCTCGGCGATCTCGGCGGGCGCCATGCCCTCGAGCTCGTGCAGCACGAACACCGTGCGCTTCTTTTCGGGGAGGCGCTCCAGCACACGACGGAAGGCCTCGAGGCGCTCTCGGGTCGCGGCCTCTTCGTCGGGCAGGTTGGTGGAGGTGGGCATGCGTGGGCCGAGGGAGCGCTCGTCGAGGTCGTCGCCTCGCAGCACGGGCCGCGAACGCGCCGCCCGTCGGCTCATCAGCACGACGTTGACCGTCACGCGGTGGAGCCAGGTCGAGAACTTCGACTGCCCGCGGAAGTCGCCGAGGCTTCGGTGGACCTGCAGGAAGACCTCCTGCACGAGGTCCTCGAGCTCGGCCGTGCGACCGGTCATCCGGTGGACGAGGCGCGCGACATCGGCCCGGTGCTGCACGAAGAGCTCACGGAAGGCAGTCGGGTCGCCCGCCCTGGCCCGCTCGACGAGCGAATCTGTGCCCGACGGCTGCACGACCTGGAGCCTAACGCCGGTCGTCGGAGCGACCAAGGGGCGACCACGAGCGAGGGACCGGAGCACCTGGATTGGGATGCCCGGGCGGCGACTGGCGTTCACGAGCCAGGCTCTCCGTAGCTCGCGGCACGCCAGGACGCCCCGGCGCGGCCGGGAAAAACGCCGCCGGAAATTTGGCCAAGGATCCAGCCAGCGCGAAAGGTGAAACGCATGATGCTGGCGATCGTTCTCGGTCTCGTGGCGCTGCTCGTCGCAACCGACCTCAAGGAGCTCCCGCGCCTGCGCGAGCGCCCCCGCCGCCTCGGTCTCTGAGCCAGGCCTACGGGGTCAGGCTCCAACGCCGGGGGTTCGGGCGAAGGCCTCGTCGAGGCACGCCGAGCTGCCCCCACCGCGGGGTGCGATCTCCGCCCACAGGGTGCGATCAGCTCGCGACCCGCACCAGCAAGACGAGCCGCCATCCCAGCTCCGGGAAAGCGGCTCTCTCTGCGTCAGACGGACGCGCGAATCAGACCCGCGCGCCTCTGACGGACGCGCCGATCAAAACAGCGCGCCTCTGACGGACGCGCCGATCAAAACAGCGCGCCTCTGACGGACGCGCCG
>CALKVW010000078.1 GCA_938004785.1 uncultured Polyangiaceae bacterium | reverse complement strand
ACGAGCACGTCGACGGGCGGCGGCATGGGCGGGGGCGGGGCCACGTCCGAGCGGCGCTGAGGTGGCGAACTGGGCCGGTCGGCGGCACCCGCGCCTTTCCGCCGCGCGTTCGCCCTCAGTTCTTGGTCCCTGCGCGGAGGCGGTGTAGACGCCGCGCCCGGCGTTGCGCGCCGGACCTCGAAGCCGAGGTCGACGCGTGGCGGGGATCGGAGCGGAGGAAGCGATGGCGGAGAAGATCGGTCTGTTGGTCGGCTACGAGGAGTCCTTCCCGAAGGCCTTCCTCGAGCGCTGTAACAAGGTCCCCGGCATCGAAGCCGAGCTCGCGAAGATCGGCGGTACGGCGGAGCGCTTCGAGTCGCCCTACCGCGTGCTGGTCGACCGCATCAGCCAAGAGGTGAAGCACTACCGCTTCCATCTCAAGGCCGCCGCGCTCGCAGGCAGCTACGTCATCAACGACCCGTTCTGGTGGAGCGCCGACGACAAGTTCTTCGGCTACTCGATGGCCCAGCGCGGAGGCGTCGCCGTGCCGCGCACCGTGATGCTCCCGCAGAAGGACTACATCCCCGCGATCGACAAGCGGCGCAGCCTGCGCAACCTCGAGTACCCGCTCTCCTGGGACGCCATCCTGGAGTACATCGGCTTCCCGGCCATCCTGAAGCCGGCCGACGGCGGCGGCTGGCGCGACGTGACCGTCGTGAAGAGCCCCGCGGAGCTGCTCCGTGCCTACGACACCTCGGACATGAACGTGATGACCCTGCAGGAGTTCATCGAGTTCGACGAGTACGTGCGCTGCGTGTGCATCGGGCGCGACCCGGAGAAGATCCTCGTGATGCACTACGACCCGAAGGGCATCAGCGAGAAGACGGGCCTGCGTGGGCGCTACGTGCACCACGACGAGGACGTCTGGCTCCCGCGCGATCTGCACGACCGCATCGTCGCCGACTGCCAGAAGCTCAACACCCTGCTCGGCTACGACATGAACTCGGTGGAGTTCGCCGTGCGCGACGGCATCCCCTACGCCATCGACTTCACCAACCCCGCGCCCGACATGTCGCTCGAGCACCTCGGCGAGCGCTACTTCGACCGCGTGGTCGGCTGGATGGTCGACTTCTGCGTGGCCATGGCGAAAGACCCCACCAAGAACATCACGAGCGGATACCGTTGGGGCCACCTCGCAGGTCCGCAGCCCGACCCGCTGAAGAAGGGCGCCATCGTCGGTTGAGGCGCAGAGCATCTCGGCGAGCGGTCGGCCGGAACAGGCGAGGGGAGGCACCATGACGAACATCTCGGGTTTGCTCGACGGCCAGTTCACCCTCGGTGTCGAGGAGGAGTTCCAGATCGTCCACGCCGAGACGCGAGAGCTGCACTCCTACGTGAGTCAGCTGCTCGACGCGCCGGAGGGCTCGGTGCTGCGCGAGCGCGTCCGCCCCGAGATGCACCAGTCGGTCGTCGAGACCGGCACGGGCATCTGCAAGGACATCAAGCAGGCGCGCGCCGAGATCACCGAGCTCCGGAGCGAGCTCTCCGCGCTCGCCAAGAAGGGCGGCATGCGCATCGTCGCCGCCGGCACGCACCCCTTCAGCGACTGGAAGACCCAGGAGATCACCGATCGCGAGCGCTACCACAGCGTGGTCGAGGACCTGCAAGACGTCGCGCGCGCGAACCTGGTCTTCGGCCTGCACGTGCACGTGGGCATCAAGGACAAGGAGGTGGCGATGGCCCTGGCCAACCAGGTCCGCTACTTCCTGCCGCACATCCTCGCGCTCTCCACGAGCTCGCCCTTCTGGCTCGGCCGGCAGACGGGCCTCAAGAGCATCCGCAGCGAGATCTTCAAGCGCTTCCCGCGTACGGGCATCCCGGGCAGGTTCGAGTCCTTCCGGAGCTTCGAGTCCTTCGTCGAGCTGCTCATCAAGACCGGGTGCATCGACAACGCCAAGCGCATCTGGTGGGACGTGCGCTGCCACCCGTTCTTCGACACCGTGGAGGTCCGCATCTGCGACATGACCACGAGCGTGAACGACACGATCGGCATCGCGGCCCTCATCCAGGCGCTCATGGGCAAGCTCTACTTGCTCTACCGGCGCAACCTCGGCTTCCGCGAGTACAGCCACATGCTGGTCGAGGAGAACAAGTGGCGCGCGGTGCGCTACGGGCTCGACGGCATGCTCATCGACTTCGGCAAACGCGAGCAGCTGCCGACCAAGCTGCTCGTGGAGGAGCTGCTCGACTTCGTCAGCGAAGCGGCCGACATCTTCCAGTCGCAGGACGAGCTCGACCGCATCCGGCAGATCTGCCGGGAGGGCACGAGCGCCGACAAGCAGATCCAGGTCTTCAAGCAGACCCAGAGCATGAGGGCCGTCGTCGATCACCTCGCCGCGGAGACGATCGCCGGGGTCTGAGGGCGGGGCTCGGTCAGTTTCTTCGCTGCCACTCGGCGGGGTGCTAGCCTCTCGCTCGTGCTGCGTTCCGACCTCAGAGTCCGCATCCCCAAGCGTGCCCTCGTGGCTGCCTCGACGATGATGCTGCTCGGCCTGGGCGTGAGCTTGGCCATCGGCTGCAGCTCGACCCAGTTCTACAACGAGGGCCCCGGACAGCCGGAGGATCGCGCCTCCGGCACGGTGCCGACCGGCATGATCGGCGTGTGCAAGCGCCCGTTCAGCAAGCGCCCGCCGATCGTCGACGAGGCGCTCTGGGAGAACGCCAGGGTGTGCTCGGCGAGCACCCCGAAGAGCTTCGTGCGCTTGGGCTACGGCCACGAACGCACCGGCGGCGACCAGTCGCGCAAGGTCGAGCGCATGATGGAGGCGCTGCGTGAGGGGCCGCGCATCGACGGCGGCAATACCAAGGTGCTGTCGATGCTGCGCACGATCCGCGCAGAGGGGCAGAGCGACCCTTGGCTGCGCGACCGTGTGCGCGAGGAGTCGGCGCGCACGAGCGTGTGCGACGTGACCTACCTGCTCAACACGATGGAGCAGGAGAGCGCGCGCCTCCGGCGCGGCGATCGTTGCGCCGTGCGCGCCTACGACCAGAAGCAGCGCAAAGAGGTCTGCCTCTTCGACACCTCGCTCGAGGAGGCGGTCTGGCTCACGAGCGCCTGGGCGTGCACCGCGCGCACCGAGTACACGCAGAAGCCCGAGAGCTGCCACCGCCTCTGCGCCTACGACGACTACTGCGCGCGCCAGGTGAGCTGCGCCGCGCCCGACATCGACCTCGCGCTCTGCGCGATGGGCGTCTGTCTGCCCGAGCCCGACCCGATCTGAGCGGTCGTCGGGCGCTCCACCGCCGCACGGTTCGAGTCGGGCCTCGAGGCCTGCGGCGCTGGGTCCTCGCGCAGACCGAGCTCGACGTAGCGCTTGCCAGTGCGGGCAAAACCGTTCGACCATCGTGAGGCATGGTGGTGGCGTTGCCGATCCCGGAGCCTCGACCCGACGATCACGAGGACGTGCACTGGCAGCTCTCCACGGCGAGCGCGCTCTGGGCACGAGGTGAGTCCGCGGAGGCGCTCAAGTGGCTGCGCCGCGCCGCCGAGACGGCCAGTGACGAGAACCGCGACGCTCGCGCGCTCGAGCTCGCCAAGGCTGCCGCGGAGTTCACGACGCGCCTCAGCGCGCCGCCGCCCCAGCCAGAGGCCTCTGCAGAGCTGAGCGCGCCGCCCGTCGCGCGGCGCGGCCCGGTGATGACCGCCGCACCGAACAGCATCGATCCCGGGGCGCCGACCGTACCAGGGCGCTCTGCGCCGCCGCCGCTGGGCTCCGCGCCGCCGCCGCTGGGCTCCGCGCCGCCGCCGATGCCGGGGCGCGCGCCGGTCGCGTCGTCGCCGCCGCCGCTGGGCTCTGCGCCTCCACCGATGCCGACGCGCAGCGCGCCACCGCCGTCGCCCTCACGCATGCCAGGGGGCGCTGGCGCTGCGGGCAGGGGCTCCACGCCCGCCAGCCCGCAAGGCAAGCCGCTCCCGAAGACGCTGAACAGCTCGACGAGCTTCGACGAGCTCTCCGCGCAGGCGACGGGGCGCGCGGCTTCGGCGCCGCCGCTCGGCGCGCGCGCGGGCGGGCCCCAGATCGCACAGCGTGGGGCGCAGCGCCCGCCGGAGCGCCCCCGCGCGGCCACTGCAGAGCCCAGCCGCGCCCCGGTGGAGAGCCCGACGACGGTGGGTCTCGCGCCTCCGGCCGCCGTGGCTTCGCCGGTGCCCGCCGCTCCAGCGAAGCC
>CALKVW010000077.1 GCA_938004785.1 uncultured Polyangiaceae bacterium | reverse complement strand
CCTGCGCGTAGCCGCCCTGCTGCGGCGCCTGCGCGTAGCCGCCCTGCTGCGGCGCCTGCGCGTAGCCGCCCTGCTGCGGCGCTTGCGCGTAGCCGCCCTGCTGCGGCGCTTGCGCGTAGCCGCCCTGCTGCGGCGCCTGCGCGTAGCCCTGCTGCTGGCCGGCCCAGGCCTGCTGGCCCTGCGGAGCCTGCATGCCTGGCTGCCCGCCGAGCACCCCGGCCACGTTCTTGCGGATCTCGTCGACGCCGCCCTTCACCGAGAGCCACACGATGCCGAAGAGGATGAGCCCGGGCAGCAGGCCCGCGAAGATCGACAGCGTGACCAAGAGCTGCACACCCATGCTCGGGAAGGCCCACGCGAGCGTGGCGCGGTTGCCGCCGCCCGGCTTGATGATCACGCCCGTCGCGGAGCCGTTGCCGACCACGACGAAGTTCGCGCGCACGAAGCACTTGTACTGAGGGAGCTGTGCTCGAAGGAAGCCCAGCACCTCTTGGGCGTTGGTGAGCGGATAAGCAGACTGGATGTTCATGGCGGGGTAGGGCCTCGAGGGAGCGGGGGGCGGAGCGCTGGGCTCCTCGGCGCATCTCAGCCCCGGGGCTCGCGCCGCGCAAGGGCCTGCACGCGCACCGCCGCTCAGAGCGCCGAGGCGCGGGGTTTGGCGAGCGCGGGGCGCTTCTTGCGTGCGACGCTGGGGCCGCGCACGAAGAGGATCGCACCGACGACGAGCACCGCGAGCGAGAACAGCCCGCAGACGCCGCCCCAGAACCAGTAGGGCAGGAAGAGCGCGTCGGCCATCGCGCCCACGTCGCTCGTGCGCGCCACGCCGTCGATCACCGCGTTGCCCACGAAGAGGTAGTCGCTGCGCGAGAAGACGCTGAGCGCGAGCTGCACGGCGACGAAGAGCAGCGCGAGCTGCGCGACGCTCGCGCGTGCCTTGAGGCCGATGCCGAGCAGCACGGCGGCGAGCGCGAGCATGTAGAAGGCGCCGAAGAGGTTGCGCACCACGAGCGGCACCGCGAGCGCGAGCAGCGCTCCGATCACCACGAGGCCGATCTGCGCCGAGCGCGCCCGCCTCGCGAGCGCGAAGGCGATCGTCGCCGCGCAGGCCGGCCCCACCAGCCCCCCGGCCGACACGATCGCGCGCGCGAAGCGCCCGTCGTAGCCGCCGGTGTACGCGAGGCCGGAGGCGTCGGCGTGCACGTACATCGACTCGAAGCTGCCCCCGACCATGATCGCCGCGAGCCCGTGGCCGAGCTCGTGTGCGACGGTGGACATGAGCAGGAGCGGGAAACCGAGGGTGTGGCCGTAGGGCACGTAGAAGATCGCCAAGGTCAGGCCGATCGAGATCGCCAGGAAGATCCACGCGCGCCGAGCTTCGATGGCGGCGCCGTCGGTCGTGGGCTCGGGGAACTTCATCGGGTGCCTGCCTGCGGTGATCCGCGCTCGCGCGCGGCTCGGCTTCAGTTCAGATCGAGCGCGTGCGCCGCGAGCGCCTCGTAGGGCACCACGCCGAGCGCCGCTTCGTGGGTCGACGCGAGCAAGACCGGGGGCGCGACCCCCGCGTCGAAGGCCTCCTTCCAGCGCGCGGCGCAGAGGCACCAGCGGTCGCCTGGCTTCAGCCCGGGAAAGCCGTAGGCGGGCACCGGGGTCGACAGGTCGTTGCCCCGCGCCTTCGAGAACTCGAGAAACTCCTTCGTCACGCGGGCGCAGACGGTGTGGTTGCCGCGGTCCTGCGGACCGGTGTTGCAGCAACCATCTCGGAAGAAGCCCGTCTTCGGCTCGCTCCCGCAGAGCGCCACCTCGCGCCCGAACACGTTCCTGCCCCGTTTGGCTTGCTCGCTCATCGGCTCCGCATCCTAGCCGACGGCGGCGCGCGAGGCTCGCCGCCCCGGGGCGGGCGCGCTCGCGAGCTCCCCCCGCGCGTCCGTGCCGTGGCACCCGCCTGGCTTGCGGCGCAAGAAGCGGACCGCTAGCGGTGGTTTCATGAGCAGGACTCTTCTGGGCGTGGTGGGTGCGATGGCGCTCGTGGGCTGGGGTTGTGGCGACGAGAGCGCTGCCAGCAGCGGCGGCGGTGGCGACCCCACCGGGGGCGAGGTGAGCTTCCACCGAGACGTGGAGCCCATCCTCCAGAAGAGCTGCCTCGGCTGTCACTACGAGGGCCAGATCGGCGGCTTCTCGCTGCTCAGCTACGAAGAGGCCGCGCCGATGGCCGGCTTCATCGCGGCCGTCACCGAGGATCGGCGCATGCCACCCTGGGGCGCGCAGACCACCGACGAGTGCGAGCCCCGCCTCCCCTACAAGGACGACCTGCGCCTGAGCGACGAGGAGATCGCGACCCTGCGCGCTTGGGCCGATCAAGGCGCGCCGAAGGGCGATCCGGCCGACGCGCCACCTCCCTTCCAGCTCGTGCCCGAGTCGCTCGCGGAGGTCGACGTCGAGCTCACGCCGGGCGAGCCATCGATCGTGCAGGGTGATCGCGACGACTTCGTCTGCGTGATCTACGACCCGGCGCTCACGGAGGAGAAGTGGATCGACGGCATCCACTTCGTGCCCGGCAACCTCACGGTCGCGCACCACGCGCTCACCTTCCGCGCCGACCGCGACGACATGCTCGCCGCCTCGGGTGGCGCGGAGCGCTTCCCCTGTTTCGGTGGCACCCCGGGTGCGGTCATCCACGCCTGGGCGCCGGGCGGAAACCCCTACGAGCTGCCCTCCAAGGTGGGCATCAAGCTCAAGCCCGAGGAGGTGCTCGTCGTGCAGATGCACTACCACCCCACGGGCGACTCCATCGAAGAAGACGCCTCCACGCTGCAGCTGAGCTACGCCGACACGACGCCCGACTGGCAGTTCGTCGTCACCTTCCCCGGCAACGCCTCGAACGCAGGCGACGGCCTCCTGCCCGGGCCGAACGATCGCAACGGCGTGCCGGAGTTCTTCATCCCCGCTGGCGTGAAGGATCACACCGAGGAGATGGTCATCCGCGTACCGGACGAGATCTTCATCGACCTGCCGATCCTCATGGTGATGTCGCACATGCACTACGTGGGCGTCGACCTGAAGGTGGAGGTCGAGCGCGCCACGCTCAACGCCTCGCAGCCGCAGAACGAGTGCTTCCTCCACACGCCCGCGTGGGACTTCAACTGGCAGCGCTTCTACCAGTTCGACGTGCCGATCGAGCAGCTGCCCACCGCGAAGGCGGGCGACATCCTGCGCATCAGCTGCAAGTTCGACAACTCGATGGAGAACCCCTACCTGCGCGACGCGCTCGAGGCCGAGGGCATGAGCGCCCCCGTCGACGTGTTCCTCGGCGAGGAGACGCTCGACGAGATGTGCCTCGCACCCATGGGCGTGCTCGTCCCGGCCGGCATCGACATCTGAGCCGCGGCGCGGCTTCGTGGGCCGGGGCTTCACGATCCCCTTGACCCGCCCACCCACGCTGTGACAGTTTCCGCGGCGGAGAGGTGTCCGAGTGGCCGATGGTGCCTGATTCGAAATCAGGTGTAGGGAAACCTACCGCGGGTTCGAATCCCGCCCTCTCCGCCACGACGCTGCAGGCTCGCCAGAGCGAAGCAGAACCCCGCGGAGCGGGTTCGAGCCGAAGTGGACGGAGTCCAGCGAAGCTGGACGGAGTCCACGTAGGCCCACGAAGCCTCGGGCACGCAAGTGCACGAGGCGAAGTGCATCCCGCCCTCTCCGCCACGACGCTGCAGGCTCGCCAGAGCGAAGCAGAACCCCGCGGAGCGGGTTCGAGCCGAAGTGGACGGAGTCCAGCGAAGCTGGACGGAGTCCACGTAGGCCCACGAAGCCTCGGGCACGCAAGTGCACGAGGCGAAGTGCATCCCGCCCTCTCCGCCACGACGCTGCAGGCTCGCCAGAGCGAAGCAGCAAGGACGAAACCCGCGGAGCGGGTTCGAGCCTTCGTTACCGGAGTCCAGCGAAGCTGGACGGAGTCCACGGACGGCCACGGAGCGCCGGCTGCGAAGCAGCAGGCGCGAAGTGCATCCCGCCCTCTCCGCCACGACGCTGCGAGCTCGACCGAGCTCAGGCGCGACGCGCGCCCGCGAGCGGTCGGGCCGCGTGGAGCGGCCGCACGCCCGAGGCACGACGTGCCGTCGGCCCGCTCCCGTGGACGTAGAGCATGAGCCCGCGATGACGGACTGCGCGGAGCGAGACACCCGAGCCGCGGAGCTTCTTTCGGAGGCGCATCGCGACCGCGGCGAGCGCGTTGTCCGAGCGCTCGCCTCTCCAGCACACCGACAGGAGCTCGTCGCGCGGCACGACGCTCCCGGCGCGATCGCTCAGGCAGCGGAGGAGACGCAGCTCGAGTGGGGTCAACACGGGTGCGGGGTGTAGCGTGACCTGCGGATCCGTGGAGCTGGCGATGCCGGTCTCGAGATCGACCTCCCAGCTCCCGAGCTTCCACCGGACCGGCGCACGAAGCTCGGCGCGCCGCAGCAGCGCGTGCGTACGCGCGAGCAGGCGGTCGATGCTGCAGGGCTTGGTCACGTAGTCGTCTGCGCCCGAGCCGAGCGCTTCGAGCTCGGCCTGCTCCGTCATCATGCCGGTGAGCGCCAGCACGGGCGTCGCGTCTCCTGCGGAGCGGATGTGTCGACACACGTCGAAGCCGCTCACGACCGGCATCTTGAGGTCGAGCACGATGAGATCGAACCTCCGCTCCGAGAGCAGCGCGAGCGCGTCGGCGCCGTCCTGGCAGGTCGTGACGGTGTGCCCCTCCGCGCGCATGATGCGCGCATACAGCGCCAGCATCTCGGGGTCGTCTTCTGCGATCAGGATCTCCATGCGGGCCCTCGAAACTTATACCCAGGCCACCGCGGCTCTGGGTGGATTTCCGCGAGTTTGGCCGCCGCCGAGCACCTCCGCGGCGCCACGGGGCCCCGGATCTCGACCGAGCTGACAGCGCTGTCAGCTTCGAGGGGGAATCCCATTCCGATTCCAAGCTGACAGCGGCGTCATCCTCGCGGCAGGAAAGTCGATCCGGTGCCGGCCGCGCACGACGTCGGGCTGCCGAGGCTGCCATTTCGGTGCCTGGATGATGGTGCTGTCAGCCTCGCTGCGTCTGCCAATTCGAAGACGCGCAGCGATCGTGATCGAGGGCGCCATTTCGTCGTATCACTGGCAGCGGTGTCAGCCTCGCGCGCGTGCCATTTCACCGTTGGGCTGACATTCGCGTCAGTCTGGTTCGAATTCGCCATTTCGATCTCGAAATGGACTGGGAGGCGACGCCGAATGGAGCTTTACCTCGGTGGGTCGGCGCCCATGGGCGCGACCAGGAGCACCCATGTCGAGCCCGCGACACGATTCATTCAATGCCACGGCGAAGTCGCAACTCGAGCGCCTCTGGCGCGCCGTCCACGGCGCGGCCGTGCCGGCGCGCGCGTCGAGCGTGCTCGACGTGCTCGTGCCGCCAGGGCTCGAGCCTCGCGGCTGGGCTTCGTTCATCAGCGACGATCACACGCCTTACGAGCTCTCCGTGTCGCTGGGCGCCGAGGGCGGGCAGGTCCGCCTCATGTCCGAGTCGCTCCCCGCATCCGGTCCCGTCACGCTCGCGAGCACGATCGCCGCCGGGCGCGAGCTCGCGAAGCTGCTCGCACGCGACTTCGCGGTCGACGTCTCGCGGCTCGACAAGCTGTCCGATCTCTTCCTTCCCGACGAGCCGCAGGGCGCCTTCGCGCTCTGGTTCGCCGCCTCCTTCGCGGAAGACGGCGCCCCGAGCTTCAAGCTCTACGTGAACCCCGCCGTTCGCGGCGCGCACCACGCGCCGCGCCTCGTCGAGGAGGCGCTCGCGCGGCTCGGCCTCGACGGCGCCTGGGCGGCGACGACCCGCGCGCTCCGGCGCGGCCCCGAGCTCGACGAGCTCAGGTTCTTCTCGGTGGATCTCGACGCCGAGGCCGTCGCCCGCGCCAAGGTGTACGCCTTCCATCATGGAGCGACGCCGAGCCACCTCGCCGAGGTCGTGAGCGCCGTCCCGCGCGCCGACCCGGAGCGTGTGCGCGCCTTCTGCCGCGCGCTCGTCGGTGGCGACGGTGTGCTGCAGGCGGCGCGTCAACCTGGGACCTGTCTCGTCTTCGTGTCGGGGGACCGCGCCCCGCGGACGGGGACCGTCCACGTGCCGGTCCGGGCCTTCGCGGCGAGCGACGCCGACGCCCACGCCCGCGTGCTCGAGGCCATGCGCATCGCCGAGCTGCCGACCGCCTCCTACGAGGCCAGCGTGCGCGCGATGGCCTCCCGGCCGCTCGAGGACGGCAGCGGGCTCGTCGCGTGGGCCGCCATTCGCACCGGCGGCACCGCCCCGATGGTCAACGTGTACCTCGCCCCCAAGGTGCTCTGCGACGAGCCCACCCATGCGGCGTCGCTGCCGCTCGCCGATCCCGAGCTGCCCGAGAACGTGGTCGCCAAGCACGAAGCGAACGAGATCGCCGCGCACCCCTTCTTCGCGAGGCTCGCGCGGGAGCCGCTCGACATGCGCGCGCTGACCTTGCTGCTCCTCAACATCCGCGAGGCGATCACGCGGCAGTTCGCCCGGCGTCTCAGCTCCGTGGTCGCGCGGGTCGAGGAGGCCGATCTCCGCAGCATCCTCGTGAAGCAGCTCGACGACGAGCTCGGCAGCGGCGATCCGACGAGGACCCACGAGCTCTTGTTCGAGCGCTTCATCGAGGGGCTCGGCGAGTGGACGCCCGAGCCCCTCGACGCCGCCACGCTCGCGCCCGGGCGCGCGTTCGGGCGCGTCCAGGAAGACCTCTACCTGCACCGCAGCCCCTACGAGGGGCTCGGCGCCACCCTCGTCATGGAGGTGCTCGGCAAGCAGGGCGACGTCGCCATCGGCGAGCAGCTCCGCCGCAGGACCGAGCCCTTGCCGGAGCCCGTGCTCGAGTGGCTCACCTTGCACGAGGCGCTCGAGGTCGCCCACGTGGACGAGTCCTTCGAGCTCGCGAAGCGCGTGCCGCGCGGCACGAAGGCGCGCCTCGCAGCGCGTGGTGCCGGGGAGCTCGCGGCCGCCGCGTGGGCCTTCCTCGACGACATGTACCGGCTCTGCTTCGGAGCGTCGTGAGCGACGCACTCGAGGCGCTGCGCGCCGAGTTTCCGACGCTGCGCGAGCGCGTGTACTTCGCCGGTCAGTGCCTCGGTGCCTTTCCAGAGGCCATGCTCGACGACCTCGACGCCTATGCCTCGAGCTTGCGCTCACGCAGCCGCGCGATCCCCGCGTGGGTCGAGCGCTGGGAGGAGCTCCACCGCCTCGGTGAGCAGCTCCTCGAGGCGCCGCCCGGCTCGGTCTACTTCCGAGACTCCGCGACGGCGGTGCACGCCGCGCTCTTCGCCTCCATCGCCCCCGAAGGACGAAGGGATCGCATCCTCGTCGGCGCGGGGGACTTCCACTCGATCCGCTACCTCGTGGGCGCGCAGCGCCTGCGCGGCTTCGAGGTGATCGAGCTCGACGACGGCGCCGGTGTCTCTCCAGGGGCAGAGGACTTCGTGTCGCGCATCGACGAGCGCGTGCGCGTCGTCGCGGTGTCGATGGTCTCCCCGCGCAACGGCGCGCTGCTCGACGTGCGGTCGATCGTCGACGCAGCGCACGCGCACGGCGCGATCGTCGTGCTCGACGCTTACCAGGCGATCGGCATCGTGCCCGTGCGTGTGCGCGAGCTCGAGGCCGACGCGGTCGTCGGGGGCTTTCACAAATGGGTGGGGGGAGGCGGGACGGGCCTCGCCTTCGGCTACGTCGATCCCGGTCTCTCGGCGACGCTCGAGCCCGTCTACCCGGGCTGGCTCGCCCACCGGGAGCTGCTCGGCTTCCACGGCGCCTTCGCGCCGGCGACCGGCGCCACCAAGCTCCAGCAGGGCATGCCTGCGATGGAGCCCGTCTACACCTCGCGCGCAGGCATCCGATGGGTGCTCCAGACGGGTATCGACCGGATCCGCGCGCGCAGCCTCGAGCTCACGGGGCGGATGATCGAGCACGCTCGAGCGCTCGGGCTGAGCGTGCGCACACCCTCGGAGTCGGCGCGCCGAGGGGGCATGCTCTGCCTCGACGTCCCGGACCCGGCCGGTGTGGTGCGCTCTCTCGAGGCCATCGGCATCGACGTGGATTCGCGGCCCGGGGCTGGGCTCCGGGTGGGCCCGCACCCCTGCGCGACCGAAGGCGAGTGCGCGCTCGTGCTCGAACGCATCCGAGAGGCCACGCGGTGAGCGAGAGCGATCTGGCGGCCCGCCTCGAAGGCCTCTCTGGCGCGATCTTTCCGGCCTACGTGCTCTACGCGGCGGTGGACCTCGGCGTGTTCGAGCAGCTCCGAGTGCCCTGCACCGTGCCCGAGCTCGCGCAGCGCTCACGCGCCACGGTGGACGGTACGCTCCGCCTCGTGCGTGCGCTCGCGGCGCTCGATCTCGTGCGAGTCGAGGGCGGCGTCGTCGCCGCGGCGCCAGGGGCGCTCGAGCTGCTCGGGGCCGGAGCTCGTTCGGTCGCCCCCGTCTTGCGTCATCATCGCCACCAGCTCGCGCCGCTCCTCGCTCGGCTCCCGGCGGCGCTCCGTGGCGAAGGCTCCCAGCTCGCGGCTTGGGAGTTCGCGCGCTCGCCCCCCGCCGAGAGCGCGTACCTCGAGCTCGCACGCCACCCGGAGCAGCTCGAGGACTTCTTGCTCGCGATGGACCACGCGAGCCGAGGGGTCGGCGCCGATCTCGCCGCCCGCGTCGAGCTCCGAGAGGTACGACGAATGGTCGACCTCGGATGCGGGGGTGGCGTCGTGGCTCGGGAGCTGCTCGCGGCCTGTCCGGAGCTCCGGATCGAGAGCTTCGATCTCGCGGAGGCAGCCGAGCGCGCGCGTGACGCATCGACGCGCGCCGGGCTCGAGGCTCGCCACGTGGTGCGAGCGGGCGACCTCCTCTCTGGCGTCGCCGCGCGTGACGCCGACGCGGCGCTCCTCTCCGCGGTGCTCGCGGACTGGGGCCCGGCCGAGCGCGCACGGATCCTCGCGACGGCGCTCGAGGTGCTCGCCCCTGGCGGCCTGCTCGTCGTCAGCGAGACGCTGCTCGACGACGACGCCCTGGGGCCTCCCAAGGCCGCGATGTTCTCACTCCTCATGCTGCTCGCGATGCGCGGCGACCAGCTCGGCGCCGCGCAGCTCACCAGGGAATTGCTCGCGGCCGGCTTCGAGGCGCCCACGGTGCTCCGGGGTGGCCCGCGCGACGTCGTGCTCGCGCGCAAGCCGCGCTGAGCTGCGGGGCGTCGTGCGCCGGGAGCGATCAGCGCAGGATGCCGCGGAGGCGCGTCACGAGCTCGGTCCCGGTGATGCTCTTCGAGAGCCAGCCATCGGCGCCGAACTCCCGCGCGAGGCTGCGCAGCCTCGACTCGTCCGCGGAGCTGTACAGCACGAAGCGCGTGCCCGGCGGGGCCCACCTTCGCGAGATGGCGATCAGGCTCGGCCCCGACAGCGCCGGGATGTTCACGTCGAGCAGCACCAGGTGCGGAGCGAAGTCGCACACGACGTTCGTGACCCCGATCGGGCTCGACGTGGTGCGAACGCTGAAGCCCTCGCCGCTGAGCGTGCGCTCGACGAGGCTCAGCAGCGTGGGGTCATCGTCGACCACGAGGACGCGCACCGCGCCTTCACTCATCGCGCGCACCCTCGGTCACCGCGGCGAGGTGCCGCTCGAGCGTCGCGAGCAGGGCGTCACGCTCGACCGGCTTGGTCAGGTAGTCGCAGCAGCCGACCTCCTTCGCGAGCTCGCGGTCCTCGCGCGAGACGAAGGCCGTCAATGCGATCACCGGCACGTGTTTGAGGCGCGGCGAGGCCTTGATCCGGCGCGTCGCCTCCCAGCCGTCCATGCGCGGGAGCGAGAGGTCCATGAGTACGGCGTCCGGTAGATCGCGCTTGGCGCGCTCGACGCCATGCTCGCCGTCCTCGGCCTCGATCACCTCGTAGGTCCCACGGAGGTAGCGGCGCACGATGTCCCGGTTCTGCACCGAGTCCTCGACGTAGAGCACCCTCGGCAGGCGCTTCTGCGAGACCCCGGAGTCGCGCAAGAGCTGCTTCGCCTGCGAGACCACGACCTCGATCGCGAGCCCGCCCTTGGCCACGACGTGCGCGAGCCCAGCCAGCAACATGCCGCGCTCGGCCTCCTCGAGCGTCTTGCCGGTCAGCACGATGACCGGGACGAGCGAGCCCTCGGCGCGAAGCGTCGCGAGCACCTCGAAGCCGTCCATCTTCGGCATCATCAGGTCCAGCACGACGAGCGAGGGGCGCGTGACGCGCGCCTTGAGGAGCGCGTCTTCCCCGTCGCGCGCTTCGATGCAGTTGAAGCCCGCGGCGCGTAGGTTGCGGCAGACCAGCTCACGCGCGTCGACCTCGTCGTCGACGACGAGCACGTTGGCGCCCGCCTCTTGCACGTAACGGCGCACCGCCTCGACGAGCAGCTCGCTGTCGATCGGCTTGACGAGGTAATCGCAAGCGCCGAAGGAGAACCCCCGGGCGCGCTGCTCCTCGACCGACTGGATGATGATCGGGATGTGCGCGATCGCAGGGTCGTACTTGACCTCGGCGAGCACGCCCCAGCCGTCGAGCTTGGGGAGGTGGATGTCGAGCACGACGGCGGCCGGTCGGTGCTGTCGGATGGCGCCCAGCCCAGCGACGCCGTCTCCCACGACGATCACGCGGAAGCCGTCGGCCTCGAGGCCCTGTCGGAGCAGCGCGCCGATCATGGGGTCGTCGTCGACGACGAGGATCAGCGGCGCTTCGCCCGTGGGCACCACGAGCGGCGAGGAGGCGGGGCGCCGCACGGCGGGCACGGGGCTCGTCTCGGCGTCGAGCGCGTCCGGCAGCTGGATCGTGAAGCGCGAGCCGCGCCCGAGCGTGCTCACGACGTCGACGGTCCCGCCGAGCACGCGCGTCACCTCGCTGACGATCGCGAGGCCGAGCCCGGTCCCTCCGATCTTGCGCGTCGAGGCGTCGCCGACCTGGCGGAACTTCTCGAAGATGTGGCCGACCTGGTCGGGCGCGATGCCCATGCCGGTGTCCTCGACCGCGATCGTGAGCGTGGAGCCCTCCGCGCGGACCTCCACGAGGATCTCGCCGGACTCGGTGAACTTCACCGCGTTGGAGAGCAGGTTCAACAGCACCTGCCGCAGCTTGAGCGAGTCGGTGAACACCGTGCGTGCAGCGGCCTCGAGGTCGCTGCCGACGGTCACGTCCTTGCCCTTGAGCAGCTCGCGCACGGTCGCGATGCACTCGTCGAGCAGCCTGCCGAGGTCGACCTTCTCCTTGACGACCTCCATCCGCCCGGCCTCGATCTTCGAGAGATCGAGGATGTCGTTGATGAGCGCCAGCAGGGTCTTGGCGTTGGCCTTGATGACGTTCAGATCGCGCCGACCGTGCGCGGTGAGCCGGGAGCCCTCCTCGCGCAGCAGCAGGTCGCAGTAGCCCATGATCGCGTTGAGCGGCGTCCTGATCTCGTGCGAGAAGTTCGCGAGGAACTCGCTCTTGAGCCGGGAGGCCTCCTCGAGCTGACGCGCGCGCTCCTCCTCGATGCGCTTGGAGCGCGCGAGCTCCGCCGCCAGCCGATCGAGATCCTCGTTCTGCTGACGGATCACCTCCATGTGGAGGGCTCGCTGCTGGTAGCTGGCGACGGCGCGTGCTGCGAGCGAGCGCTGGGCCTCGAGCTGCTTCTTGAGCTCGGCGTTCTCCGCCTCGAGGTCGGCGAGGCTCATGCGTCACTCCCGAAGACGAGCGCGGTCAGCGTGCTGTTGACCATGAACCCGCAGTAGGTCTCGAACTGCACGGTGAGGCCGGCGCAGGGCGGGGCCTCCTTGAAGGTCGCGCCGAGCGCCTCGGCCTTGCCCGTCAGCTGTGCGTAGAGCCGCCGCGCGCCACAGTCGAAGAGCAGGGCCGCGGTCGGGTTCGGGACCCTGCGCGGCAGCTCCTCCGTGAAGAAGCGGCGCGTCGCCTCGACCGGGTCGCCCACGCGCATGACCTCGAGCTCCAGATCGTCTTGGAGCATGTTCGTGGACTGGAGCGAGCCGCTCTCCCCCGTCATGATCGCCCGCAGGAAGTACTCGCGGCCGACGCGCATCGCCAGCGACCAGCTCAGCAGCTGCTCGAGGTTCGCCGGGGTGAGCGCCTCCGGCGGCACGCCGCAGACCTCTGCCCACCTCGCGGCGGCGGGCTGGCCGTCGAGCTCGAAGATCTTGCGCGTCGCGAGGTCGACCTTCGTGACCCTGACGCGTTTGTTCGTCGGCTCGTACCAGTGCGAGCGCAGCGCGGCCCAGGGCGCGTTCGTACGGAAGAGCATGACCATCGCGCCGTCGGCGAAGACCTCTCCGTCGACGCCGATGTACCCCGTCCCACGCATGAGCTCGTAGCCGCTCGCGCCGCCGCCGACGATGACGAGACCCTGGTTCTTCTCGAGCACGCCGAGCAGCATCTCCTCCTTCTTCATCTTGAAGCCGTCGTCGATGACGACCGCGCCGTAGCGGCGATCCAGATCGGCGATCCGCACGCCGAGCTCGCGGGCGGCGGTCTCGATCGCCACGCTGCCGGCGCCCGCGGCGTCGACGCTCAGCCCGCTCGCCCAGCCGATGCCGATGTCGAGATCGCCGCCGAGCGCGCCGAGCACGAGCTGCTCGCTCAGGAGGCCGTCGTTGGTGATCTCGCCGCCGGTGGAGGAGGTGACGAGCCGCACCGTCTTCGGCAATCGCGCCCGCAGGGCCGCGTGGTAGGCGCGGTGATCGCAAGGGCCGGGCACGAAGCCGAAGACGATCTTCGCGTCGAAGGAACCGAGCCCGGAGAGCGCGAGCTCCGCCGATTGATCGGGGTCCGACGCCGGGGCCTGCGCAGACTTGAGTCGAACGGTGGACATGGTCGCCGACCCTACCAGACCATTATGCGAAGACTAGCTCTCGCGCGGCCAAAGCGACGAGGCTGACAGCCTCGTCAGCGTCGTCGTGGGAGTGACGAAGCTGTCAGCTTGCGGTGCACGGAGCACTCTGGCGGCACCCTCCCGAGATCGTGCGTGGCGCGCGCCGGATCGCCCACTTCATTTGGGTTTCGCGGACTTGGCCGCTTGCGCGAGGGCGTTCGCTCGTGGCCAATTGACAATGAGCCGGCGTTCTCGCCTCGAACCCACGGAGGAGCTCTGATGTCGACATTGCGCTTCGCTTCCATCACCGGATTGGTCGCCATCGTCGCGTCCGCAACGAGCTGCGCTCCGGAGCAGCAGCCCTCCTCGGAGCCAGGCGGGGAGGAGCTGGGTCAATCCAGCGACGAGCTGTGCGTCGAAGGCCCTCCCGCGGGGGGAGGCACCACGGTCGATACGCCCGTAGGGCTCGCGCTGGAGATCGACCAGGGCGCCGGCGTGCCGCTCGAGGTCCGCGCCGGGCAGCGCTTCTACGTCAACCAGATCGACATCCGCGCGAGCGTGCAGGCGACGATCGACGAGGAGGTCGACGGGCTCGATCGGAGCGGCGACTTCGCCCAGCTCGATTGGGACGGCATCCAGTTCGAGGACGAGTCCTTCGTGGGGCAGCAGAACGCCGACGGGACCTACACCCGCAGGCGCTTCTTCCGCGGCGCCGACTGGATGGACAAGCCGAGCCAATTTCGCATCGATCAGATCGACGCCAAGGGGAAGAAGATCGGCGCGACCGTCGTCGTCGGCACCGGGCTCGAATACCACCGCACGCCGGCCGACAGCTTCTTCGTGCGACGACTGCGCGCGATCCAGTGGGCCTACGATTGCGAGAGCGCGACGAGCTGCGACGAGGCCAGCGTCTTCGAGGAGGAGGCATTGGTCGAGCTCCGATATGCGGGTGGCTCGCGCCCGACCTTCCAGGTGTCGCCCAAGACGAAGGCGCTGCGCGTGACCTGGACGCTGCGCCCGACCAAGCCGTACACGATCCCGCTCGAGCAGGTCGCCGCGCCGGCGTGGGACTACGGCTTCGACATGGACCTCTCCCCCATCACCCCACCGGCGCCCGACGGCACCTACGCACCGGGCCAGGCGGTCACCTTCCAGTTCACGCTGAAGGACGGCGCGGGCAAGCCGCTACACGCACCGGGCGTGTTGCCGAGCTATGCCGACTTCCTGAGCGGCTCGATCGAGAGCGGCATCCAGTACTGGCGGGGATTCTCGGAGCCCTACGCCACCTACTATCGACGTAAGCACCGTGAGAAGCAGCTCCTGCTCGCCGTCATGGGCCCGGCACAGGACCTCGGCTCGATCTACAGCGTCGTCGACCTCGCCGAGCGCCTCGACTTCGCCTCGGGCGTCGTGACCTCCGCGACGGTGAGCGGCGACGGCTTCTATGCCGCCGCGGCCGGCGTGCCGAGCTTCGCCGTGCTCTTCGGTGGCCCCGCGTTCTGGGCGCTGCCGACGACCGACACGTGGACCTTCGCCATTCCGGCCGATGCGGCGCCGGGCACCTACTACGCCGTGCTGAAGGGCCGCCGTTCGTACCTCGGCGAGGATCTCCCGAAGAGCAAGGTCATCCCGATCCAGATCGGCTCGGCGACGCCGACGAGCAAGGTCCAGCCCACGGGCAAGTGCCAGACCTGCCACAGCGGCGCCGGCTCCTTCGACCGGGTGCTGCACGGGACCGCGGACCGGACCGCCTGCACCGCGTGCCACGCGCCGCTCTCCTTCGAGCTCGAGGGTCCGGTGTACGTACGCAGCCACTTCATCCACTCGCGCTCGAACCGCTTCGGCGCGAACCTCGAGCGCTGCGCGAACTGCCACATCGGCTCGGCGGGCATCCAGCGCACGAGCAAGTCCGCCTGTCTCTCGTGTCACCAGAGCTACCCCGACGACCACGTCACGGCCTTCGGTCCGATCACGGACATGTACATCGGGGGTGGCGCCGAGTCCTTCCAGCAGTGCAGCACCACCTGCCACACGAGCCACCCGGGCAGCGGGCTCTGAAGACTCGACCAGAGTCGCCGAACCTCGCTCGGGGCTGGGACCCCGAGCGCGGCTAGGCCTCTGCCTGGGCGCGGGCCGGCTCGAAGACGCAGGCCGGATCGCTCTCGAAGGCCGATCCGGTCGCCGCGTAGGCACGCGCGCGAGAGCCGCCGCACACGCCGCGGTGCTCGCACACGCCGCAGCGCCCCTCGAAGCTGCTCGCCTCGTGCAGCCTGAGGAACATCTCCGAGCCTCGGTAGATGTCGACGAGGCTGCGTTCGCGCACGTTGCCCGCGGCGGTCGGGAGGAAGCCCGAGGGGCACACCTCGCCTCGGCTCGATACGAACACGACCCCGTGGCCGTCGCGCACCGCACCGGACGGCGCGGCCGCGCGCGCCGAGGGCGAGGCACCGAGCGCACGCGCGCGCGTGAGCAGGATGCGCCGGTAGAAAGGTGCTTCGGTCGTCGAGACCACGAACGGAAAGGAAGACGCGCTGTCGGCGAGCCATCCCAGGATGCGCTCGGCTTCGCTCGCGCTGACCGGCTCGAGCCCTGCGCCTCGACCCACCGAGATCAGGAAGAACAAGCTCCAGCGTGCGATGCCGAGCGTCTTCAGGAGCTCGGCGACCGCCGGTAGATCGGCCTCGGTCTCGCGGGTGACGAGCGTGTTCACCTGGAGCGGCACGCCGAGCTCCGAGGCCCAGCGCGCGGCGGCGATCGTCTTCTCGAAGCAGCCCTGCACGCCGCGGATCGCGTCGTGGCGCTCGGCCGTCGAGGCGTCGAGGCTCGTGCCGAAGGCCGTGACGCCGTGCGCGACGAGCTCGCGCATCGCCTCGCGCGTGAGCCGCGGCGTCGCGCTCGGCGTGACCGCCACGGAGAGCCCGAGGCGGACCGCCTCGTCGACGAGCTCGTGCAGGTCGGGGCGCAGCAGCGGATCGCCGCCCGTGAACACGAGGTTCGGCAAGGGATCGCCGAAGCCCTGGAGGCTGCGCAAGAAGGCGAGGCCCTCCTCGGTGGAGAGCTCGCCGGGCGGCGGCGTCGGCACCGCCATCGCGCGGCAGTGCTTGCAGGCGAGCGCGCAGGCGTTCGTCACCTCCCAGTACACGTTGAGCGGCGTGACGCGGTAGTCGCGCGCGATGGAATGCGCGGCGTGGGGATGGAGCTGGCTCATGGCGATCTGCGCGGCGTCATGCACGAACGCGGCCAAGGCGACGCCGCACGAGCCGGGTGCTCAGCGCGGGGTCCGGGTGCCTGTGGAGGCGCGTGTTCGGCGCGAGGAGCGCAGCGTTTGCGCGCGCCGAAGGGCTGACGCGCGACGCATCCCGCGAGATCGATGGGAGTGTCGACGCCTGGACCGCGCGTTGCAGCTCCCGCCGTCGTGGCCGACGTGCGCTACGCCGCGAGAGACCTCTGGAGCGTGCCGAGCTTGCTGAGCCTCGCGCGCATTCCGCTCGCGGCGTGTTTCCCCCTCGTGGTGCACGAGCCCTGGTGGGCGCTCGGCGTGGTCGCGCTCTCGGGCCTCACGGATCTCGCCGACGGCTGGTGGGCGCGGCACTTCCACCAGACGACGCCCACGGGCGCCGTGCTCGACGGGCTCACCGACAAGATCTTCGTGCTCGTCGTGGCGCTCACGCTCTACGCCACCGACAAGCTCGCTCCGATCGAGCTGGTCTTGCTCGGCGTGCGCGATCTGGGTGAGCTCCTCACCGGGCTCGTGATCGTGGCGCGCAGCGACGCACGCGCGCTGCACGAAGAGCAGCGCGCCAACTGGCTCGGCAAGGCCACCACGGCGCTGCAGATGCTCGCGGTCTTGGTCGCGCTCTTCGGGTGGTCGTGGCGTCTACACGTGGCGATCCTCACCGGCGCGATCGGCCTCGCCACGGCGGTCGTCTACGCGAGGCGCGCGCTGTGACGCGCGCGCCACGCGCCTCGACGCGCTCGGAGTCGCTAGGATGGGGGGGTGAGCTCGAGGCGCGAGTACCTCTGCTACACCGACGGAGCCTGCAAGGCCGCACACCAGGGCGCGGGTGGTTGGGGCTTCCACATCCGGCCGCCGGAGGGGGCGCCGCTGGAGGGCTACGGCAAGGCCTGGAACAGCCTCGCCAAGATCATGGAGTACCGAGCGGTCGCCGAAGCGCTGGCCGCGCTGCCCGAGCGCGCGCACGCGGTCGTGTACTCGGACAACCAATCGCTGGTCGAGAGCCTCACGAGGCAGCTCGAGGGCTGGCGCGCGAGCGGCTTCGCGAAGGTCGACCCGGACATCGTCGAGAGCCTGAGGCGCATCGACGAGGCCCTGCGCGACAAGCAGCTCGTCGTGCGCTGGCAGTGGGTGCGCGGACACGCGGGCAACGCCGGCAACGAACGCGCCGACGAGCTCGCCGCGCAGGGCGCCCGCGAGGCGAAGGCCGAGCTCGGCCGCGGGAGTCGGCGTTGAAGACCCTCGCGGAGCTGGAGCACGAGGCCGTGTGGCGGCGCTACGACGAGGTCGAGGCGCGACTCACGGCGGAGCTCAGCGAGCGCATGCTCGACCTCGCTGGCGTCGCGCGGGGCAGCCGCGTGCTCGACCTCGCCTCGGGGCGCGGTGAGCCGGCCATCCGCGCCGCGCATCGCGTCGGTAGCGAGGGTTGCGTGCTCGGAATCGACCTCTACGAGGGTCCGCTCGACATCGCGCGCGAGCGCGCCCAGCGCGAGGGGGTCGCGAACCTGGAGCTGCGCACTGGCGACGCGCGCGAGCTCGCGGGTGTGCCCGAGCGCTCCTTCGACGCGGTGACCTGTCGTTGGGGGCTCATGTACATGCTCGAGCCGGTCGCCGTGCTGGCGAAGGCGAGTCTGGCGCTCGCGCCCTCGGGGGCTTTCGTCGCGGCCTTCTGGTGCGAGCCGGAGCGTGTGCCCTACCACAGCCTGCCGAGGCGGATCCTCGAGCGCTACCGCGAGCTGCCTGCCCTCGACGTCGAAGCGCCGGGCGTGTTCCGGTTCGCCGACCTCGAGCGAACCAAGAGGGATTTCGAGGCCGCGGGGCTCGTGATCGACCACGTGGAAGAGCGAAGCGTTCGGGTCTTCGAGGCCGAGACGAGCGACGAGGTCGCCGAGTGGGTGTGCGCCTTCGGGCTCGCCCGCCTGCTGGAGTGCGTGTCGGAGGGCGACCGAGCCGCCTGGCGCGAGGAGCTCGTCCTCGAGCTCGAGGCGCAGCGCGCAGACGGGCTGGTCGGCCTCGGCGGTGTGACGCGCCTCGTGCGCGCGCGGCTGATGTGAGACCTTGCTTCTCGTGGACCCACCGTGGAGCCCGCCATGGAAACGAAGCACCGGATTTTCACGACATCCTTCGCCAGCGTGTACCCCCTCTACGTGAAGAAGGCCGAGCGGAAGGGCCGCACCAAGGAAGAGGTCGACGCGATCATCGAATGGCTCACCGGCTACGGCCCCGAAGCGCTCCAGCGCGTGCTCCATACCGAGGCCGACTTCGAGACCTTCTTCGCCGAGGCACCCGCGCTGAATCCGAACGTCGGCCTCATCAAGGGCGTCGTCTGTGGTGTGCGCGTCGAGGAGGTCGCCGATCCGTTGATGCAGAAGATCCGCTACCTCGACAAGCTCGTCGACGAGCTCGCGAAGGGCAAGAAGATGGCGTCGATCCTGCGGGGATCGTGAAGAGGGGTCGTGACGAGGCTGCGAACGCGGTCGATCGAAGGGGGGAGCCTCCGTCGCCGCTTGAGGACCGCCCGAGCAGCTGATAGCGCTGATCGAGTGCGGAGGACCTGCTGATGGCGAAGTCGAAGACCCAGGGCACGGCCGAGTCGCCGTGGAAGCTCGCGACTCCACCCGGCACCGCCGAGTTCGAGGCGTGGCGCGACGAGGCGGCCGATCCGCCGGCGCTCGTCGTGCAGGTGGGCAAGACCCAGCTCCGCTACGCGTTGCGCTGCATCGACGACCTGCACCAGATGTTGCTCGCGCACGGCGACTGGATGCTGCTCGGGTCGGCCGACGAGCAGAAGCCCGCCGCGGAGGGCACGGTCGAGGCCTGGGGGCGCTCGCCCGAGAACCCGGTGAAGGGCTTCTATGGCCTCACGAAGGGCCTGCGCGGTCGCTTCGGCATGTACGTGCCGCCCGTGCTCGAGGCGCTCGGCCTCGCCGAGCTCGAGCACCAGCCTCGCAACAACCGCATGCGCGCGCTCGAGAAGTAGCGCGAGCGCGCGGGGGCCCTCACGACGTCGAGCCACGAAGACGCCCCGCCTCGCGCCGGCTCACGCCGAAGCCCGGCTCGGCGAGCAGGCTGAGCCTCGGCCCTTCGGTCTGCCAGCCGCCGTCGAAGGGGTCGTCGGCGAGCAAGAGCGCGGTGTCGAGATCGACATGTTCGGCCCCGCCGAGCGCGGCGACGACCTGCGCCATGGCGACGAGCCCGAGGCGGGTCTCGACCATGGCGCCACACATGAGCGAGCGCCCAGCGGCGCGCGCGCGCCGGCCGATGGCGAGCGCCGCGAGCAGGCCACCGTGCTTGACGAGCTTCAGGTTCACGCCGGTCGCGGCGTCGAGCGCGAGCACCGCCTCGAGATCCTCGAGCGTGCGAACCGACTCGTCGGCCACGATCGGCACGCCTCCTTCGCGCGTGACGCGCGCCATGCCGTCGAGGTCGTCGCGTCTGCAGGGCTGCTCGAAGCATTCGACGCCGAGGCCGTCGACGGCGCGCAGCAGCTCGAGCGCATCGCTTGCACCATAGCCCTCGTTGGCGTCGAGCCGCAGACGCGCACCCGGCACCGCCGCGGCGATCGCGCGGAGCGCGCGCACGTCGGCGTCGAGATCCTTGCCGACCTTCACCTTGAAGACCGCGAAACCCTGCGCGCTCCAGGAGCGCGCGAGCTCGGCCATGTGGGCCGGCTCGGCGATGGGCAGCGTGACGTCGGTCTCGAGGTGGAGCGCGTAGGGGCCGGGGGAGAGCAGCGCGTGGACGGGCTTCTCTTCGAGGCGGGCGTAGGCGTCGAGCAGCGCGGCCTCGAGGCCTGCGCGCGCGACGGGCGCGTCGGGCAAGGCGGCGTCGAGCAGCGGAGGCAGGCCCTCGAGATCGATGCGCGCGCCCTCGAGGCGGAGGCCCCCGAGCGCGCGCTCGAGCTCGGGCCAGTCCTCGCGAGTGACCGGGTGGAGCGGCGCGGCTTCACCGATACCGGAGGCGACGCGGGATCCGCGCCGGAGGCGCGCGGTGACGAGCGCGGCGCGCGTCGCGTCGATGCGCGCGGAGGCGATCACGAAGGGCTCGCGCAGCGGTACGAACAGCGGCTCGACGGTGATCGACTCGACGACGGTGGGCTCGGTCACGGTGGGGCGCGAGGCTACACCAAGCGGATCGCGCGCGAGCGTGGCCTCGAGAGGCGCGCCCCGGCGCGCCGACTACCTCGCCACCACGCCGCCCACCTTCGTGTCGCCCTTCAGCGCGGCGGCCTTGTCGACGAGGCCCACGAGCTCGGCGCGGTAGCCGCTCGGATCGCGGCCGAGCGCGCCCTGCGCCGTGGAGCGCACCCAGGCGAAGCTCGCCTGGCCCTTGTGGGGCGAGTCGCGCAGGAGCATGCCGAAGGCCGCGACCGACGAGGCGAAGCGCAGGTCCACGCTCGCCGCGTCGAAGCTCGCGCCACGGTCGACGATGGCGAAGCTCGAGAGCTTGCTCTCGTCGCCGTCGGGCGCCTTGTAGCGGAGCTTGAGCGTTGCGAGCTCACCGCTGGCCGAGGCCGCGCTCGTCGAGGGCGGCGCCTGGTACTTGAGCGCGTCGACCTTCGGCGCGCTTTCGTGCGGCATGGGCGCGCCGGGCGGCACGAGCTCGTAGATCGCCGTCACCGAGTGGCCCGCGCCGATCTCGCCGGCGTCCTTCTTGTCGTCGTTGAAGTCCTCGGAGCGCAGCATGCGGTTCTCGTAGCCGATGAGGCGGTAGGCCTGCACCTCGCGCGGGTTGAGCTCGAGCTGGATCTTCACGTCCTTCGCGACGGTCACGAGCGTCGCGCCGGCCTGCTCGACGAGCACCTTGCGAGCCTCCTCGAGCGTGTCGATGTAGGCGTAGTTGCCGTTCCCCTTGTCGGCGAGCTGCTCCATCGTCGAGTCCTTGAGGTTGCCCGTGCCGAGGCCGAGCACCGTGAGGAAGACGCCGCTCTCGCGCTCCTTCTCGACCATGCGCACGAGCTCGCCTTGGCTCGAGACGCCGACGTTGAAGTCACCGTCGGTCGCGAGGATCACGCGGTTGATGCCGCCCTTCTTGAAGCTCGCGCGCGCCGTGCGGTACGCGAGCTCGATGCCCGCGCCGCCATTGGTCGAGCCGCCCGCCTGCAGGCGCTCGAGCGCCGCGCGGATGCCGCGCTTGTCGGCGCCCGAGGTGGGTGGCAGCACCATGCCGCTGGCGCCGGCGTAGACGACGATCGACACCGTGTCCTCGGCGCGCAGCTCTGCGGTGAGCAAGGCGAAGGCGCTGCGCAGGAGCGGCAGCTTGCGCGGGTCTTCCATCGAGCCCGAGACGTCGAGCAAGAAGACGAGGTTGCGCGGCGGCACCTCGGCCGCGGCGATGCGCTTGCTCTGCAGGCCGATGCGCAGGAGGCGATGCCCGGGCGCCCAGGGGCAGCTCGTCACCTCGGTGCTCGCCGCGAAGGGCTCGTCGCCGGTGGGCGTCGCGTATTCGTAGGGGAAGTAGTTCACCAGCTCCTCGATGCGCACCGCGTCGGGCGGCGGCAGCGCGCCGTCGTTCAAGAAGCGGCGCACGTTGCTGTACGAGGCCGTGTCTACGTCGATGGAGAAGGTCGACAGCGGGGCTTCGCTGGTGCGAAGGAAGGCGTTGTCGACGATGCGATCGTAGGCCTCGGTGTTCGGTGCCTCCTCGTCGCGCGCCTCCGCGAGCTTCATGCCCGGCGCGCCAGGAGGGGCCGGCATCGCGATCGAGGGCGACATCGCGAGCTCGGCCATCGGCGCGCCCGAGGGGTGAGCGGCGCCGCAGCCCGACGCGAAGGCGAGCGCCAAGGTGGCGACGGAGGCGAGGCGAGGAGCGGCGGTGGACGAGGTGCGCGGGCTGGTCATGGTGGTTCTCCGTGCGAGTGACCGGAGAACGCAGCCGCGGGGCAGGGCTTACAGGGGCGGCGCCGCGTCGGGCGAGGCGCCGCAGAGACCGACGGCGCCGGGGGGCATGGCGGCGATGTGCCTGCGCCGCGTCGGGCGAGTCGGCACCACCGGCCAGCGCGTCCTAGCGCCAGATCGCCGACAGCGCGCCCAGGACGAGCACGGCCATGGTCGCTGCGAACACGAGCACCCCACGATGACCCGCCGGGCCTGCGCGCCGCGTGGACTCGAGGTCCTCGAGCGTCGCGGCCAGGATGAGCGGCCGCCGCGCTGCCCTCCGGGTGGGGGCGGCGCGGTAGGGCGCGCTCGCAGGATCCTCGAGCACGCTGAGGTCCGTGTAGAGCTGCGTGCCAGGCGCGAGCTGGAAGCCGTGGCGTGTCCGCTCGAAGCCCTCGGGGTCGACGTAGTCCTCACTGGTCCGTCGTCCCGAGAGCCCCGCCACACGCAAAGGCAGCCCGGCGGGGACGAAGACGCGCGCTCCGTCTTCGCCCTCGACCTCGAAGGGCTCCGACCGGAGCTCGACCGCGCCGTCGCCCGCTTCGAAGCCCAGCTCGCTCCAGCCGACGCTGACCAGGCCGGCCGAGCCTCGCAGCCTCACCGCGTGCACGGGCTGCGTCGTCTTCTCCGCGCGATCCCCCACCACTCGAGGGTACACCCGCCTCAGGAGCTGCGCCGCTCCACCCTCGTCGCCTCAGCTGATCCGGTAGTTGGGCGCCTCTTCGGTGATGATCACGTCGTGCACGTGGCTCTCGCGCAGGCCCTGCGAGGTGATCTTCACGAACTTCGCCTTCGTGCGCAGCTCCTCGATCGTGCGGCTGCCGGTGTAGCCCATGCCGGAGCGCAGGCCGCCGACGAGCTGGTGCGCGATCGTGGCGAGCGATCCGCGATAGGGCACGCGCCCCTCGATGCCCTCGGGCACGAGCTTCTCGTCGGCGGCGCCGCCCTGACCATAACGATCCTTGCTGCCCTTCTTCATGGCGCCGAGCGAGCCCATGCCTCGGTAGACCTTGTAGCTGCGCCCTTGGTAGAGCACGAGATCGCCGGGCGACTCGTCGGTGCCGGCGAAGAGGGAGCCGATCATCACGCTCGAGGCGCCTGCGGCGATCGCCTTCGTGACGTCGCCCGAGAACTTGATGCCGCCGTCGGCGATGACGGGCACGCCGTGCGCGTCGCCCACGGCCGCGCAATCGCTGATCGCGGTGATCTGGGGCACACCCACACCAGCGACGACGCGCGTGGTGCAGATGCTGCCCGGGCCGATGCCGACCTTGATCGCGTCGGCGCCCGCGTCGATGAGCGCCTTCGCTGCGTCGGCGGTCGCGATGTTGCCGGCGACGACGTCGATCCTGGCATGGCGCGACTTGACCGCGCGCACGGCCTCGATGACGCCCTTGGAGTGGCCGTGCGCCGTGTCGACGACGATGACGTCGACGCCCGCGGCGACGAGGGCCTCGATGCGCTCGTCGCGGTCCGGCCCCGGGCCGATCGCGGCGCCCACACGCAGGCGCCCGAGCTCGTCCTTCGCGGCGCTCGGGTGCCGATCGGTCTGGAGCAGATCCTTGATCGTGATGAGGCCGACGAGCTTGCCCTGATCGACGACGAGCAGCTTCTCGATGCGGTGCTCGTGGAGCAGCTCCTTGGCGCGATCGCCTGCGATATCCGGCGGCACCGTGACGAGCTCCTTGGTCATGAGCCCGCTCACCTTCTGGTCGAGGTTCTGCGCGAAGCGCACGTCGCGCGCGGTGAGGATGCCGACCGCGCGATCACCATCGACGACCGGCAGGCCGGTGATGCCGTGTTGGTCCATGACCGCGAGCGCCTCACGCAGGGTGCGCTCGGGCTGGATCGTGACGGGCGAAGCGACGATGCCGCTCTCGGCGCGCTTCACGCGCTCGACCTCGCGGGCCTGATCGACCGGCGGGAGGTTCTTGTGCACGATGCCGATGCCGCCCGCGCGCGCCATCGCGATGGCCGCGCGCGCCTCGGTGACCGAGTCCATCGCCGCGCTCACGAGCGGCATGTTGAGCCGGATGTTGCGCGTGAGCCGCGTCGCGATCTCGACCTCGGCCGGCAGCACCTCGCTGTAGGCGGGCACGAGGAGGACGTCGTCGAAGGTGAGGCAGTCGCGAAGTCGGTCGTCCAGCATGGACGGCTGGTAACGCACCGCGCGGCGGGCGACCAGCGGCTCTTGGATCAGCGATCGCGTCGCGCAGGCTCGTTCAGCGCGTCGCACCCGCGGGCAGGCGCTCCTCGGCCTCGGCGAGCAGCCAGGTCGTGAACGCGAAGGCGAGGGTGCAGCGCTCGACGTCGCCTCGCGAGACGTTCTCGAAGACGTCGTTCTGCGTGTGGTGCACGTCGAAGTAGCGCGTGGCGTCCTGGCGCAGATCCACGAAGGGCACGCCGAGCTGCCTGAGCGGCCCGATGTCGACGCCGCCGCGCGAGGGCCCCGCGTCGAGCTCGATCCCGTGCGGCGCGAGCGCCTCGACGAGCGCGCGCACCACGGCGCCGTCACGCGCGTCTTGCGGTACACGCAGCGCCCAGGGCGCGCCGTCGCCCTGGTCGGCCTCGAGCGCCGCGACGTGTTTCGGCGCCTCGCCCGCGTGCGCCGCCGCGTAGGCGAGGCCGCCGCCCGTGCCGAGCTCCTCGTTGGCGAAGAGCGCGATGCGCACGGTGCGGCGCGGCCTCGTCGGCAGCGCCGCGAGCAGGCGCCCGACCTCGATCGCGATCGCGCAGCCCGCGCCGTCGTCGAGCGCGCCGGTGCCGAGCTCCCAGGAGTCGAGGTGCGCGCCGAGCAGCACGATCTCCTCCGGCTTCTCGCGACCCACGATCTCGCCGATCACGTTCGCCGAGCGCCCGACGGGCAGCGGCTTGCACGAGAGCGCGAGCTCGGCCGCGACCTCCTTGCCCGATCGGAGCGCGCGCGCGAGCAGATCCCCGTCGGGCGTGGAGAGCGCAGCCGCCGGGATCTCCGGGCAGCCGGGCTCGTAGAAGAGCGCGCCCGTGTGCGCGATGCGGTTCGAGGTCGTGCCCACGGAGCGCACCAGGCAGGCGAGCGCGCCCTTGGCGGCGGCGCGCGAGGGGCCGCGCATGCGAACGACCGAGGCCGCGTTGTAGCCAGTGCCGTCGCGCAGGCGCGGCATCACGTGGTGCAGGTACACGATGCGCCCCTCGACCTCGGCGCGCGGCGCGGCCTCGAGCGCATCGAGCGACTCGAACATCACGATGCGCGCGTCGAGCCCGCGGCCCTCGGTGCCCACGCTGCCGCCGAGCGCGCTCAGCACCACGGGCTGCGCGCGAGGAAGCTTCAGCGTGCAGCGCTCCTCGCCTCGCTCCCAGAGGGTGGCCGGCGCCTCCTCGGAGCGCACCTTCGAGAGCCCCGCGTCGCGCATCGCCGTCGCCGCCCAGGCCTGCGCGGCGATGTCGCCGGCGGTGCAGGGAAAGCGAGGGCCCACCTCGTCGCAGAGGGAGCGCAGGAGTTCCCAAGCGCGGCCGTCGGCGCGCGTGGTGCGGAGGATCCGATCGAGCATCAGGCGCGCTCGTAGCGCCGGCCGATCCGGGCGTCCATCACGGGCCAAGCCCCCCTCGCGGCGGCGGCTCCGCGACATCGCTGTCCGCGCGCGCCCGGACTGCCGTAGCATGAAAGGTCATCGACTCGCGGGAGTCCGCACTTCGCATGTCGCCACCGAACGATCAGCTGCTTCGCCCGGCGACGCTCCGCCTCTGGCAGCGCTTTCACTTCCGCCTCACGCTGCTCTACGGCGGCGTCGTGCTGCTGATGCTCACCGCGATGGGCGGCATCTTCTACGCGCGCGCGCTCGACGCGGAGCTGCGCGGGCTGCAAGGGCGCCTTCGCGCGGCGGCGGTGTCGCTCGCGAGCGGAGTCGTGCCGGAGAGCGTCGACACCGTCGCGCGAGGCGGCGAGGCCGCCGATGCGGCGTACCGCGGCCTGGTCGCGCGCTTCAAGACGGTGTGCGACGCCGAGCCCGAGATAGCGAGCATCTACCTGCTGCGCCCCACCGAGCAGCCGGGCATGCTCGCCTTCGTCGCCGATCACGTGGCGCACGGCAACGTGCCACCGGCTGTGGTGGGCCGCCTCTACGATGCCACGCGCGCGCAGCACGAGCTCGAGGCCTTCCACGGTCCGGTCGTCGAGAGCCTGCCCTACACCGACGAGTGGGGCACGGTGCTCTCGGGCTACGCGCCGGTGCGCGACGCGCGCGGCGAGGCCATCGCGATCGTCGGCGTCGACGTCTTCGCTTCCCGTCTCGACGAGATGCGAGGCCAGGTGTTGCTCGCGACCCTCGTGCTCTACGGCGTCGCGGCCCTGCTCGTCGCCGCGCTCTCGTGGATCGTCGCGCGCAACGTGCGCCGGCCGCTCTCGCGCATCATCGAGGCCACCTCCTCGGTCGCAGAGGGCAACTTCTCCGTGCGCGCCGCGATGGATCGCCAGGACGAGTTCGGCATCCTGGGCCACCAGTTCGACGCCATGGCCGACGGCCTCAGCGAGCGCGCCTTCATCAAGGAGACCTTCGGCTCCTACGTCTCGCCCGAGGTGGTGCGCAAGGTGCTCGAGCGCCGCCAGTCGGCGGTGGCCGGAGAGCGCAGGCGCGTGACGGTGCTCTTCGCCGATTTGCGCCGCTTCACGGCGCTGAGCGAGCACCTGCGCCCCGAGGAGGTCGTGAAGATCCTCAACGCCTACCTCGATCGCATGACGAGCGTGATCCGCGAGCGAGGCGGGCGCGTCGACAAGTTCATCGGCGACGCGATCATGGCCGACTGGGGCGCGCTCGACGATCTCGACACCCCCGAGGCCGACGCGGTACGAGCGGCGCTCGGCATGGTCGCCGCGCTCGCGGAGTTCAACCGGAACGCCCCCGTCGGCGATCAGCCGCTCGAGCTCGGCATCGGCCTGCACGTCGGCGACGCCGTCGCGGGCAGCATCGGCTCCTCGCACAAGCTCGAGTTCACGGTCATCGGCGACACGGTGAACCTCGCCTCGCGCCTCGAGGGCCTCACCAAACGCTACGGCGCCGCGATCGTCGCCTCGCGCGCCGTGGTGGAGGCTGCGGGCGGGGTGTGCGCGTCGCGTCTGCTCGATCGCGCGATCGTCGCTGGCCGCGAGGAGCCGACCGAGCTCTGCGAGCTCCTCGACCCGAGCGATCCACGCGTGGAGCGCCTCGACGCCTGGGCGCGCGCGATGGAGCACTACTTCGCGCGGCGCTTCGACGAGGCCATCGCCTGCTTCGAAGAGGCGACGCGTGGCCTCGACGACCCCGCGGTGCACCACCAGCTCGAGCGCTGCCGCAGGCTCGCCGACGCGCCTCCCGAGTCCAGGTGGTCGGGTGTGGCGCGCCTCGCCAAGTGAACGCCGATCGAGGCGGTGCGCGACGCGCGGCCCAGGGCTCGAGGCGCGCTCGGCGTCGGCGTGTTCGGGGATATAAGCCAATGATTTCGCACATTACCGTCGAATCGACAGGGCCGCTGCGAGCCGGATGAAAGAAGCGCCTCCCCGCGAGCGAAAGGGGGGCACGATGTTCGACGTCGCCATGGCCGACGCCCCGCCCGCCGATCTGCCGCCGCGGCCGTCGGCCGCTCGGGAGCTGCCGAGGGCCTACGCGGCGCTCCGGCCGGTGCTGCGCGCGGTCGCGGCGCGCACGCTGGGCTGCGCCCTCGGCCACGCCGACGTCGACGACGTGGTCGCCGAGACCTTGCGCCGTGTGGTCGAGGGAGAGGCGCGCCTGCGCGAGGGGGAACCGCTCGGCCCTTGGGCCGTGGGCATCGCGAAGCACGTGTCGCTCGACCAGCTGCGTGTGCGCCGCCGTGAGGCGCGCAGGCGGCAGCCCGGCGACGAAGGCTCGGGGCTCGTCGACGTCGTCGACCCCAGGCCGAGCCCCGAGCGCCTCGCGATGAGCGCCGAGCGCGTGCGCGCGCTCGACCTGGCGCTGGCGAAGCTCGACGAGGGCCCGCGCGCGGCGCTCGTGGCCTTCCACGTCGAGGGCCAGAGCTACCAAGACATCTCGGCGCGCCTCGGCGTGCCGATGGGCACCGTCGCGACGTGGATCGCGCGCAGCCGCAAGGCGCTCGGCGCGATGCTCGCCGAGCAGGACGAAGCGAGGAGGCCGTCGTGAGCGACGACGAAGCACTGGAGAGGGTCGAGGCCTGGCTCGATCGCGACGGACACCTGAGCGAGGCCGCGTTGGTCGCGCTCGCCGACGGCGTGGAGCTCGAACCCGGGCTCGGGGCGCACGCCGAGCGCTGCGAGCAGTGCGCGGCGCGCCTGGCCGAGGCGGCGCTCGGGTCGCTCGAGCTCGGCGCTGCGCTGCGCGAGCACGCCGAGCGTACGGCAGGGGCGCACGCACCGAAGCTCGCAGCGGCGCGGCCGCCTCGCTGGGCGCTCGCGCTCGCGAGCCTGCTCGTCGTGCTCGGCTCGCTGCCGGAGCTCGCGAGTGGCTCGGCGTGGATCGCGGCGGCGCGCCTCTCGGCCGCGATGGCGAAGCGAGCCCTGCGCTCGCTGGTCGGCCTCGCGGGAACGCCGGAGGCGGCGCTCGCGACGGGGCTCTCGTTGGTGGGCATCGGGGTGGTGGTGGCGCTCGTCGCGACGCGGTGGGCGAAGGGCACGATGGAACGAGGAGCGAAGCATGAGCTGGCGTGACGAAACGAAGCGGTCTCTCTGGAAGCGAAGCGCGCTGCGTCTGGGCGTGGCGGCGATGGCGGCGGGCCTGTGGCTCGGCACCGTCACTCCGGCCGACGCGCAGCTGCGTCTCGAGGGCGTGTGGCCCGAGGGCGACGCGCCGGTGTCGCTCGATCTCGACGCGGTGGCGCGGCGCGATGCGCTCGAGCAGCTCGCCGACGAAGCGGGCTGGTCGCTCGTCCTGCGCGACGAGATCGACGGTGACGTGAGCCTGCGCATCAAGCAGCAGCCCGCGTCGAAGGTGCTCGAGGCCTTGCTCGCCGACGGCGCCTGGGTGGCGAAGCGCGACGGCGCGATCGTGACGATCTCGAAGGCGCCGGCGAGCGCCGTCGTGGGCGGCGAAGTGGCGCTGCCCACGCCGCCCGTGCCGCCCGTGCCGCCCGTGCCGCCCGCCGCCTTGGTCGCGCCGACGCCGCCCCTGCCGCCGGCCGAGCTGGCCTCGGCGGAGGGGCCGTCCAAGGAGGCGCGCGCGAAGGCGCGCGACGTCGAGGTCGTCGGTGGTAGCCGCACGATCCGCGAGGGCGAGGTCGTGCGCGATCTCACGGTGATGGGCGGCTCGGTCGACGTGGCCGGCCACGTGACGGGCGATCTCACGGTGATGGGCGGCTCGGCGCACCTGCGCTCCACGGCGCGTGTCGATGGAGACGCGACCACCGCGGGCGGGCGCATCCAGATCGATCCGGGCGCGAAGGTGGCCGGCGACGTCGGCGCCGTGGGCGGCGTGATCGAGGGCGCCGAGCACGCGAGCGGCAGCGGTGGCATCCGCCTGAACGTCACCGACGACGACGAACACGAGGAGCTGGGCTTCTTCGCGAGCGCGGCGCGCACGATCGGCTCGGGTCTGCGCTCCGCGGCGCTCCTGTTCGTGCTCGGGGCGTTCTTCCTCGCGCTCGGCGCCGAGCGCTCGGAGCGGCTGCGCACCGAGATCGCTGCCCGGCCCATGCACTCGATCGCGCTCGGCGCCGTCGGCATCGTGGGCAGCGCGATCGCGCTCGTCGTGGTGGCCGTCACGGTGATCGGCATCCCCTTCGCGCTCATCGGCGCGCTCGCGGCGATCGTCTTCGGCTTCGCCGGCGTGACGAGCGTGCTCACGGTGGTGGGCGCGCTCGCCGCGGGGCATCGCACGAGCAACGACTACGCGCGCCTCGCGGTGGGCTGTGCGCTCTACTTCCTCATCGGGCTCGTGCCCTGGGTCGGCTGGTGGGCGCAGCTCGCCGTGGTGCTCGCAGGCGCAGGCTCGATCGTGGCGACGCGTGGCGCCGGCCTGCTCGATCGCCGCGCGAAGGACGCGAGCGGGCACCCGTATCGCTGAGCTCGGCCAGCGACGAGCTCTGCCTCGCGCGAGTCTCCCTGCTGCTGCGACCCCGGCCTGGGTTGCGGCAGCTCGGAGGCTCGGTCAGCTTTGTGGCCCATGATCGAGATCCTCGCGCTCATCAGCCTCGTGCTCGGGGTCTACTGGGTCGTGCGCCGCTTCACGGCGAAGTCGGCCTCACCCGCGGCGGCCGAGCCCTCGGCGATCGAGCGCTGGGCCGAGCGAGAGGCGCTGCGCATCGTCGCGACGCGCATCGACGCCTCGCAGGCGACGCTCGAGCGAGTCTTCGCCGGCCAGGCCGACGCCGAGGTCGTGCGTGAGGTCGAAGCGAAGGTCGCGGGCGTCGACATCGCCTACGAGCGCGCCGCCGGAGGGCGCGACGAGGTCGACGTACGCGTCGAGGTCTCCTTCGAGGACGGACACGTCGCTCGCGGCCAGAAGCGTGTCGCCTCGCGGGAGCTGCCGGAGAGCGTGCGCGAGGAGCTCGCGCAGACGGGCGCCTCGCACGTGTACCGGCCCTGGCTGTTTCCCTGGCAACGCTGAGCGCACTCGAGCGCCGAGCCCAGCCCTGCACCCGCGCGACGCCTCAACCGATGTCGCGCTCGACCTTCGCCCGGGCGGCGGGCGTGGGCCCAGCGAGCAGGAAACCCTTCAGGAGCAGTCGCACGACGCGCTCGAGCGTGGCGACCTCGTCGCCGCCCACCTCCTGGACGATCTGCGAGAGCGTGCGCGGTTCGCGTGCTGCGTCGACGATGCGCTGGAGCTTGGGCGTGAGCACGCCCTCACGATCGCAGGCGAGCAGCTTGCGTGTGCCGGGCCCGAGCCTCTCTTGGAGCAGCGTGCGCAGCATGCCGCGAAGCTCGGCGCTGAGCGTGTGCAGTGAGCGGTTGCGCGGCGCATCCGCGCAGTGCCCGTCGAGCAGCTCCAGGCAGGCGGTGTAGGAGCCCTCCTCGAGGTGGCGCCGCAAGTCGGCGCAGATCGTGTCGGAGAGCATGGGCTCGAGGTCGTCGACGAGCGCGTCGAGCCAGGCGCGCTCGACGGCGCTCGGTCGCAGATCGAGCTCCGGCGGAGGAGGGCGGAACGAGGTCCCGTGGATGCGGCGTGCGCCGCTCACGGCGCTCGATGTGCCCTCTGCTGCTGCGCGGGCGCCGCTCTCCGAGCTCGGCGTCGCGCCACGTCGTGCGCTGGGGATCTGAGGGCTCGTGATCGCAGTGCGGCTCTTGCGGTCGTCGGGTGCGCCCATGGTGCCCACGAGCCTGCATCACGAGTGCCAAGCCGCGCATCAGGGATATCCCTTGCTCGGGTCGTTTTGTGCGTTCCCCGAAAACCGTTGCGACCCCGCGTTCGGAGGAGCTCCGCCCCGCGAACGGGCGCCGGGTTCCCGGGAGAGCTGGCTGGGCCCCGCGAGCTCTTTCGCCTCGGCGCGCAACCGCTGCGTGGCTCGGGTCGACGTAGCGGGTGTGACAGCTCCCTTCCCGCCCCAGGTGTTTCCGGCGTCGCGCCTCGTTCGAGCGGGGCTAGGCTCCCGGCCGGTGACACGGCGCGCTCCTCCTGCTGGGCTCGGGCTGGCTTCGCCGGCCGCTCGCGGGCCGTCGCAGGCGCGCCTCTTCTCGCCCGACGCCGGCAAGAAGGCCGGCGATCTCATCACGCTCGAGGGCGAGGTCGTGCGCGTCGGCTACGAGAACGACGAGACGGGCTTCCGGGTGCTGCGTGTGCTCGTCGACGGCGGCGCCGAGCACAGCCTGGTCGGCGTCATGCCACCCTCGCCGCCGGGAACACGCGTGCGCGCCACGGGCCGCCTCGAGGTCGACGCGCGGCACGGCGCGCAGCTCCGGGTCGAGACGCTCATCGCGGTCGCGCCCGCCACGCTCGCCGGGCTCGAGCGCTTTCTCGGCTCAGGCCTCGCGCACGGCGTGGGGCCCATCTACGCGAAGCGCATCGTCGACTGCTTCGGCGAAGAGACGCTCGACGTGCTCGATCAGCACCCCGAGCGCCTGCGCGAGGTGCCAGGGCTCGGGCCCAAGCGCGCCGAGCAGCTCGAGAAGGCCTGGGAAGCCCACCGCGCCGTGGGCGCGATCATGATCTTCCTCCAGTCGCACGGCGCCTCGCCCGCGCTCGCCGCGCGCATCTACAAACGCTTCGGCCCCAAGGCGGTGCCGATCGTCTCGGCCTCGCCCTACCGCCTCGCGCTCGACGTCTGGGGCGTGGGCTTCAAGACCGCCGACCGCATCGCGCGCTCGCTCGGCATCGCGCCCGACGCCCCCGAGCGCGCGCAGGCAGGCGTGCTGCACGTCTTGCACGAACGCGCAGGGCAGGGGCACGTCTACACCGAGCGCGTCGAGCTCTCGGATCTGGCCGCGCGCATGCTCGAGATCGACCACCTGCGCGCCGAGGAGGCCATCGACAAGCTCGTGCTCGATCAGCGCGTACGCAGCGAGCCCTTCGGCGAAGGCGTCGCGATCTACGAGCCCAAGCTCCACGAAGCCGAGGTCGAGATCGCCACGCGCCTGGCCGAGCTGCTCGGCGCGCCACCCACGGGCAGGCTGCTCGAACCGCTCGTCGACGAGACCGTGCAGGCCTTCGAGGCCCGTGTGGGCGTCTCGCTCGCGCCGGCACAGCGCGAGGCCATCGAGCTCTCTGCCACACGCAAGGTCGTCGTGATCACCGGCGGCCCGGGCGTCGGCAAGACGACGATCGTACGCGCGGTGCTCGGCCTCTTCGATCGCGGCGGCCTGCGCACGCGCCTCGCGGCGCCCACGGGCCGCGCGGCGAAGCGCATGAGCGAGGCCACCGGGCGCGAGGCCGTCACGCTGCACCGCCTGCTCGAGTTCGACCCGAAGGCGCGCGTCTTCCTGCGCAACGACGAGAACCCCGTCGACGCGGGCGCCTTCGTCATCGACGAAGCCTCGATGATCGACGTCGAGCTCATGGCGGCGCTCGTGCAGGCGATCCCTCGCCAGGCGCGCCTCGTCTTCGTGGGCGACGTCGATCAGCTGCCGAGCGTGGGCCCGGGCGCGGTGCTGCGCGACGTCATCGAATCGGGCGTCGTGCCCACCAGCAGGCTCACGGCGATCTTCCGCCAGGCGAAGGGCAGCCTCATCGTCGAGAACGCGCACCGCATCCACGAGGGCCAGGCGCCCGTGAGCGAGCAGTCGCAGACGGGTGAGTTCTACGTGCTCGAACGTAAAGACGACGAAGCGGCCGCCGACGCGATTCTAGAGATGATCGCCACGCGCATCCCCAAGCGCTTCGGCCTCGACCCGAAGCGCGACGTGCAGCTGCTCACGCCGATGCACCGCGGCGCTTGCGGCACGATCGCGATGAACGAGCGCCTGCAAGCGCTGCTCAACCCCACCGGCCCGAGCGTGAAGGTGGGGCACCGGCTCTATCGCCTCGGCGACAAGGTGATGCAGCTCAAGAACGACTACGACCGCGAGGTCTACAACGGCGACGTGGGCTTCATCACGCGCATCGACGAAGCCGAGCGCAAGCTGGTCGTGAGCTTCGAGGAGCGCGAGGTCGACTACGGCGAGCCCGACCTCGACGAGCTCTCGCTCGCCTACGCCACGAGCATCCACAAGAGCCAGGGCAGCGAGTACCCGGCCGTGGTCATCCCCATGCTGATGCACCACTTCGTGATGCTCTCGCGCAACCTGCTCTACACGGCCGTCACACGTGGCCGGAAGCTGGTCGTGCTCGTGGCCGATCCGCGCGCGATCGGCCTCGCGCTCGCCGAGACACGCCGCGAAGCGAGGAGCACCTCGCTCGCCGCGCGGCTGCGGCGCGCCGTGCTGGGCTGAGGGGGGCGAGCTCGTACGCGCGCTCAGGGTGTGTAGCGCCCGCCGGTGTTCGTGTAGCCCGTGGTGAAGCCGCCCCAGACGATCATCTGGCTGCCCGTCCAGACGGCCGTGTGGTCGGTGCGCGCGGCGGGCATGCCGGTCGTCGACATCGGCAGCCAGCTGTCGCTCGACGGCCTGTAGCGGCCGCCCGTGCCGCTCCACACCAGCATCTCGGTGCCGGTCCACACCGCGCGGTGGTAGTTTGCCGAGCCCGGTGCGCCGCTCGTCGAGAGCGCGCTCCACGTGTCGCTCGCCGGGTCGTAGCGCCCGCCCTCGGCGGTGCTGAGGTTGCTGCGGCCGCCCCAGACGATCATCTCGCTGCCGGTCCACACCGCGGCGTGCGCGTAACGCGCGTTCGGCGCGCCGATCGTGCTCATGCTCGACCAGGTGTCGCTCGCCGGGTCGTAGCGCCCGCCGCTCGCGAGGTAGCCCGCGCCGCCGATGCCGCCCCAGACGATCATCTCGGTCCCGGTCCACACCGCAGAGTGAGCTCGCGCCGGCGTGGGTTGGTTGGTGGTGCTCATGGGCGCCCAGGTGTTGCTCGCCGGGCTGTACCTGCCGCCGTCGCTGCGGTTGCCGCTGCCGCTCCAGCCTCCCCAGACGAGCATCTCGGTGCCCGTCCACACCGCCGTGTGCACGTAGCGCCCGCTCGGCGCGGTCGAGCCTCCCTCCATGCTCGCCCAGGTGTTGCTCGAGGGTGTGTAGCGCCCGCCCGACTTGAAGCCCGCGTTGCCCGTCCAGCCGCCCCAGACGATCATCTCGGTGCCGGTCCACACCGCCGTGTGCGAGTCGCGCGCGTCCGGCGCGGGGAAGCTCGTCGGCAGGTTGTTCCAGGTGTTCGTCGCCGGGGCGTAGCGAGCGCCGGTGTTCACGTAGGAGCTGCCCGAGCCGCCCCAGACGATCATCTCGGTGCCGGTCCACACGGCGGTGTGGGCCTGGCGCGCGCTCAGCCCGGTCGACGCCATCGAGCTCCAGGCGTCGATGATCGGCGGATCGGTCGTGCCGCCGCCGCTCCCCATGCCGCCGCCGTCGCCGCCCGTGCCGCCGCCCGCGCCCATGCCGCCCGCGCCGGTGCCGCTGCCGCCCGCGCCGGTGCCGCTGCCGCCCGCGCCGCCAGTGCCCGCGCCGCCAGTGCCCGCGCCGCCGCCCGAGCTGCTCGTGCTCGTGCTCGTGCTCGCGCCCCCTGCGCCCGAGCTCGTCGTCGCGCCTCCGCCTGCGCTCGAGCTCGTCGTCGTGCTCGAGCCGTCACTGCCGTCGGTGGTGTCGTCACTGCAAGCGAGGCCGCTCAGAGAGAGACCCACGAAGGCGAACGCGCAGAGAGAGGAGGTCGTGGTGCGATGCATCGGAAGTGCAGTGTAGCCCCGCGAGCGCGCTCGCTCGGAGCGGCCCCTGCGCTCGCGCGCGCGATCGCGCCCCTCCGGGCCACGCTCGTTGAACGCAGCTGCCCCCGCTGCTAGCGTCCGCCGCCTCTTTCGCGAAGTGGAGCAATTGGCATGGCAAACGAGAGCAACGAGCAGGCACAGGGCGCCCAGGCAGCGGGCCTCCAGATCTCGGGTGGAGCGGCGATCGTCGCCCCGGTCTCGGCCTTCAAGAACGGCATCCCGCCGAACGCGCTCATCGTGTTGCCGGTGCAGAAGCCGACCGACGAGCTGAAGGCGAAGCTCGAAGAGGGCCCCGTCGCCGTCACGCAGCAGCAGATGTGGGATCTCTTGGGCTTCAACGGCCCCGCCGTGCAGGTCCAAGACGACCAGGGCCGCCCGCTCGTCATCGGCCTCGAGGATCTGCTCGCCGGCCTCGAGAAGCACTTCACCGAGAAGCCCGACGACCTCAACCGCGGCCGGATCTTCGCGCAGGAGCTCATGAAGTACGAGCGCTTCCAGCGCGCCGAGCAGGTGCTCTCGAAGGTCGTCGCCAAGGGCGGCACCGGCGACGACTGGCTCGCGCTCGGCATCGCGCAGCTGCAGCAGGAGAAGTTCGACAAGGCCGAGGGCACGCTCAAGGGCGCGCAGAACCTCCTCAAGACGAACCCCTACCCGTCGCTGCACCTCTCGAAGCTCTTCAAGCAGAAGGGCGACATGGAGCAGGCGCGCAGCTACGCCGACAAGGCCATCGAGCTCGACGGCGACTCGCTCGACGCCTGGGCCTACCTCTTCGCGCTCCACAAGGACGCGGACGGCGAGGACGCAGCCGTCGCCGCCATGGAGAAGCTCGCCGCCGACAAGAAGACCTCGCGCCCCTACGTGGCGATGCAGGCCTACTTCGGCAACAACGCGGAGACGCGCGACAAGGCGATCGACTACGGCCAGAAGGCGCTCGCGCAGAACCCCGACGACGTGCTCGGCCTGCTCTCGCTCTCGGCGCTCTTCGGCCAGAAGGGCGATCTCGAGAGCGTGGTGAAGCTCTTGCAGCCGCACGAAGCGAAGATGACGCGCGACGTGCGCCTCGCGAACAACTACTTCGAGGCGCTCTTCCAGTCGCGTCAGATCGACAAGGTGACCAAGCTCCTGAACGCGCTCGCCGGCTCGCAGACCGCGCAGGTGAAGCAGTTCGCGATCGAGCGCTCGAAGATGGTCGCGCAGTTCCTCCAGCAGCAGCAGCAGCAGCTCGCCGCGATGCAGAAGCGCAACTGATCGAAGGCGTCGGCCGCTCTGCCGACGCGGGCTTCACGAGGGTGGCGGTCGCCAGGCAGATGCCGGCGGCCGCCATCGTGCGTTTCGGGCACGTAGTCGGAGGCGGCGAGCCCTCGGCGCGTCGCAGGGTGTGCGGCGCGATGCACCAGCTGCGCAGCTCCGGCACGCGCGCGCGGCGGAGCTCGAGCAGGGAGGCCAAGGATCTCCGTCGCTTCCGCGCGCTCCGGGCGCGAGGCACGCGCGATGCAGCGCCAGCGCGTGCGCCGTCCGCGTCGCCTCGTGGTGGGGAGTCCGCGGACCTGAGGCGCGGACTCAGGAGGAACCATGTCCTTCGACAAGATCCTCGACAGCCTCGTGCCGATGCTCGCGACCTACGGCGTGCGCATCGTCGGTGTGCTCGTCGCGCTGTGGGTGGCGTTCCGCATCGCAGGCTGGCTGCAGAGCCGCGTCACCAACGGGCTGAGGAAGCGCAAGTTCGACGAGACCCTGTCGATCTTCTTCGGCAGCCTGCTGCGCTGGGTCATCGTCATCGGCGCGGTGCTCGCGTGCCTCGGCGTCTTCGGCGTCGAGACGACGAGCTTCGCCGCCATCATCGGCGCCGCCGGCCTCGCGGTCGGCCTCGCCTTCCAGGGCACGCTCTCCAACTTCGCCGCGGGCGTGATGCTGCTGGTGTTCCGACCGTTCAACGTCGGCGACTACATCATCGCCGGTGGCAAGGAGGGTACCGTGGCGGAGATCGGGCTCTTCGTGACCGCGCTCGACACGCTCGACAACCGCCGCATCTACGTCGGCAACGGCGCCATCGGCGGCGGGCCGATCGAGAACTACACGGCGCACGAGCTGCGCCGCGTCGACATCGACGTGAACGTCGCCGGCGGCGAGGACATCGACGCCACGCGCGCCGCGCTCGAGGCGGCCGCGGCGGGGGTGGAGGGCCGCGACGAACGGCGTGGCAGCCAGGTGTTCCTCAAGGGCTTCGGCCTCGGCATGGTGCAGTGGCAGGTGCGCGTGTGGGCGCCCGTCACGGCCTACTGGGACGTGTGGCAAGCGACCACGCGCGCCGTGGGCTACGCGCTCGCCGAGGCGAAGATCGCCATGCCGACGCCCGCGATGAACGTCGCGGTCTCCGGCGCCCTGGGCGCGAGCTCGCTCGAGCCACCGGTCGCGCCGAGGGGCATGCGTCCGGCAGCTTGAGCGGGTCGAACACGGCCACGCCCGGGCCCTCGAGGTGGCGGTCGCCAGGCAAATGCCGGCGGCCGCCATCGCCGTCTCTGCTGCATGCAGCGTGATTCCGCACGGATGCACGCGCTCGGTGCGCGGCACGGCCCTCGCTAGGCACGCGGGCATGGACCAGCTCACCGCGTTCTTCGTTCGACTCCGCTCGGCGCTGCGCCCCGAGCTCCTGCTCCGCGCCGCTTCGCTCGCTGCCTTCTCGGCGCTGCTCGCCGCCGTGGGCGCGGGCGTCTTCGATCCGCTGCCCTTCGTGGGCTCGGCCCAGGCTGCGCCGCTCGTCTTGCGCGCGGTCGCGCCGCTCGCCGAAGAGCGCCAGAGCGAGCTCAGCGCGAGCTTGCGCACGCGCGCCGACGCGTCCCACACGCACGGCGGCGCCGTGGTGCTCACCGCCGCCGTGGCGAACGGCGGCGCCGAGCCGCGCGTCGCGCACCCGCACGAAGAAGCGAAGAAGGTCGTGCTCAACACCGCCACGGTGGCCGAGCTCTGCACGCTGCCGGGCGTCGGCCCCAAGCGCGCCGAGCAGATCCTCGCTCTGCGCGACAAACTCGGAGGGCGCTTCCGACGCATCGAGGACCTGCGCCGCGTGCGTGGCATCGGGCGCAAGGCGCTCGAGCGCCTGAAGCCGCTCGTCGTGCTCGACCCACCCGAGCCGCCGCCCGAAGCGAAGGAGCCGCCGGCCGAGGGCTCGCCGGGTTGAGCGCACGAGCCGGCGGCGCCCTCGACGATCGATGCGCGTCCGCGCCGCCGGGGCTCGCCAGCGCCGCGTCGCGCTGCCACGATCCTCCCATGAACGGGCTCTGCCACACCTCGCCGCGCCTCGGTGCTACGCGGCACGCGCTACACGTGAGCGCGTCGCTCGTCTCGCTCTCGCTCGTGGCCTGCGTGAGCGCCGCGCCCTCCACCGAGGCCGGCGTCGCCGAGGTCGAGCTGCCCGAGGCGCAGCACGCCGACAGGGCGCAGGTGGCGAGCGCCGAGCCGCGCGCTCGGCCGCTGCGCGGAGGTCCCGACACGGGCTTCAGCCTCGGTGAGCTCGCGACCCCGCCCGTGGGTTCGGCCTGCACGCCGACCCAGTCGGAGAGCGCGCTCGACACCTGCGGCACGATGGGGCGTGTCGCGCTGCAGCTGCTCTTCGGACAACCGCACCTGAGCACGCCCGCGGATCCGCCCTGCGCGCCGCAGACCATGAAGTCGAGCGGCGTCTACCTCGTCGCGGCCTGCATCGCCGACGAGCACCTCTATCTGCGCGAGGTCTGCATCGCCTGCCGCCTGCCGAACATGGGCTCGGTCGTCTACGCGCGCCTCGACGAGCTCGGGCCCGCGCAACACGCCCACCTCGGCAAGCTGTTCCACGCTGATCAGGCCACGCCCACGAAGGCCGCCGAGTGGAAGCCCTTCCTCGCGTCGATGGCCAAGCCCGACGGCGCGCCCGGCCCCTGAGGCCCTCGAGCCCTCGCGCCCGGGCGACGAGCACATGCGCTCGCCGCGGTGCATACTCGGCGCCCCCATCCACCTCGAGGAAGACATGAGCAAGACGCCCACAGTGAGTCTGCGCGACGGATCCCGGATGCCCGCTCTCGGGCTCGGCACGTGGAAGTCGACACCAGGCGAGGTCTACGAGGCCGTGCGCGTCGCGCTCGAGGTCGGCTACCGCCACATCGACTGCGCGGCGATCTACCAGAACGAGGCCGAGGTCGGCCGCGCGCTCGGCGAGGCCTTCGCAGCTGGCGTCGTGAAGCGCGAAGAGCTGTGGATCACCTCCAAGCTCTGGAACGACGCGCACCGCCCCGAGCACGTGGGCCCCGCGCTCGAGCAGACGCTGCGCGATCTCGGCCTCGAGTACCTCGACCTCTACCTCGTGCACTGGCCCATCGCCTTCCAGCACGGCGTGGTCTTCCCCTCGAAGCCCGAGGAATACGCGACGCTCGCCGAGGTGCCGCTCGAGCGGACCTGGGAGGCCATGCTCGGACAGCGCGCGAAGGGCCGCGCGAAGAACGTCGGCGTCTCCAACATGGGCCCCGCGCGCATCGCGCTGTGCGAGGGCGTCGGCGAAGGGCCGAGCGTCGACCAGGTCGAGTGCCACCCGCACCTGCAGCAGCGCGAGCTCGCGGCCGTGTGCCGCGACAAGGGCATCGTGCTCACGGCGTATTCACCGCTCGGCTCGCCCGACCGCACCACCAAGAAGGCCGACGAGCCCTCGCTGCTCGAGCACCCCACGATCCGCGAGATCGCCGAGCGCCACGACAAGTCCACCGCGCAGATCCTGCTCGCGTGGTCGATCGCGCGAGGCTTCGTCGTCATCCCGAAGTCGGTGAACCGCGCGCGCATCTCGCAGAACCTCGAGGCGCCGAACATCACGCTGAGCGAGGCCGATCTCGCGGCGATCGCCGAGATGGATCGAGGCTACCGCTACGTCGACGGCAGCTTCTTCTGCCGCGCGGGCTCGCCCTACCAGGTCGACGAGATCTGGCGCTGAAGACCTGACCGGAAATGCCGAACAGCGCTCGGGGCTGGGGCCACGAGCGCGGCGCGCGGCCGCCGACGACAGAGAATTCTTCGCCGAGTTCTCCGCATTTTTCGATCTCTGACGAACGACGAGTCGAAAAGCCGAACCCCTGGGTTCGGCTCTTCCGGACAGACACTGAGCGCGCGCCGGCGGCCCTGCTCGGCGCCTCGATGGTCTGTGCTGCACGTGGTCTTCGTGAGAGACTGCGGCTCGGGTCGAGGGGTTGGTCGGGGGGCCAGGGGTGGCCACTCCGCGCCCACGACCGACGCGTGTGCTGCGAAGCCTCGAGGCGCACGCACACCCAGCTCGAGCTCAGGAGCGCTGCGATGACGTCGATCGAACCCGAACGCTACGCCGTGTGGCTCGCGCACCTCGCACACTTCCCGCGGGGGCGCGCAGGCGAGGTCTTGCGACGCTTGCGCGTCGACTCCGCCGACTTCGAGCGCGCGAGCGACCGCATCCCCGACGAGCTCGGCGAGGCCGCGTCGAAGGGCGACGCGCTGCCCGCGAAGCGCTTCGGCGAGGCCTACGCGGCGGAGAAGTCCCGGCTCGAGCGCGAGCAACCGACGGTCGAGAGCCTCGGGCCGCTCGACGAGGAGCGCGCAGAGCAGCCCGCGCCGCGAGCGCCAGTCGGCGTCTCGCCGCTCGCGAGCGAAGCGGCCCCTGCGCAGCCGGCAGCGGCGCCGGAGCCCGCTGCGCAGCCGAAGTTCGTGCCCAGCTACCTGCGCGACGAGGCCAAGCCGGCGGCACCCGCCGAGGCGCCCGCGCGGCTCTCGCTCGGCGCCGTCTTGCCGCTCGGCGCCGTGCTGCCCCGCGGCGCCGATCCCGCCTACGCGCCCACCTCACCGCCTCCTCCGGCGCCCGTCGCGGCGCCAGCTCGCGCGCCCGCGCCGGTCGCGGCGCCGGCCGTCGTGAGCATCCAGCACGTCGACGAGGCCATCGAACCCTCGGTGGAGTCGACGCTCGCGCCCATCCCCGCGAAGCTCGCCGCCAAACCCTTGCCCTTCCAGGAGGGGCGAGGCGGTCCGCCGCCCACGGTCGCGCTCCAGATGCCCTCACCGCGTGACGCCGAAGCCGAGGGCGGGGAGACCATCGGCATCGCAGGCACGATCGTGCCGACGGCTGCGACGCCCTTCGAGGAGGCCGCGCTCGAGCGCTGGACGGTCGAGCGCTACGCCGAGTTCGTGGCCGATCGCCGCGTCGACCCCGCCGACGCAGCGCGCGCCGCCTACGGGCTCGCCAACACCGCCGAAGAGAGCGCGCTGCTCGTGCACATGAACAAACGCTTCGGCAGCGATCCGAGCCTGCTCGCGAAGTGGCAGGCGCTCGTCGCCGCGCGCCTCACGCAGCGCGGCCGGCGCTAGCGTCGAACCACGCCTAGGCCGGGTCGGACCGGCCTTCGTGTGGTTCGGAGAGCCCGAGCGCGCCTCAGCGCCCCTGCACGGGCTGCCACACGCCGCCCAGGTAGGTCTTGCGCCGCTCGTCCCAGCGGTAGACGAGCTCGATCTTCAACTGCTTGCCGCCGGGCGCTTCGATGCATCGACCGCGGATGCCGAAGCGCTCGAGGCTCTGCTCGGGCAGGAGGTGTGCGTCTTCGAAGCGCCAGCAGCTCGGTGGCGAGGTGTCTCGCTCCACGCCGGCCAGCAGATCGCGCAGGGTGCCGTCGAGCCCGACGCCGATCACCGACCAGTGCGGCAAGATCGTGCCCGGTTGACCGCGCCAGGATTCGAGCACGGGTGTGAGGACGTGCAGCTCACTGCCTCGCTCGACGAGCGTGCTCGCTGAGGCGCCGCCGAGATCGATGAGCGCACGCAGGCCCTTGTGGCTGCTCACGATCAGGTGGTCGTGGGTGGCGCGCGCTCGGCCGACCTCGACCGCGCCGAAGCGCGTGAGCACACGCACGATGGGCCCGGTGCGTCGCTCCGCGCCGTAGGCGTCGGCCTCGATGAACTCGATCTCCTGAGGCGAGCCGGGGTGGTAGGAGAGCGCGGGCATCGCTCGGTGGGGGCCCGGGGTGGTGGGCGAGGCCTGCTCGGGGCGGTCGTAGGTCACACCGAAGAGCGCGTGGCGCAGCTCGGCGTGCGGTTCGAAGCTCACCGGCCCCGGGAGCCAGCTCTTCCACCAGTTCGCGGGGGGCATGGTCGCGATGGCCTCGTCGACGCTCGCGCCCGCCCGCGTGGTGCGCGCGTAGAGGTTCAGCGAGCGCAGCGGCGCTTCGCCGAGTCGCGGCAGCGCGGCGAGCGGCAGGCGAGCCTCGAAGCGTGCACGCTCATCGTCGCGGCTCCATGCGACCTCGGCGCCCGAGAGCTCTCGTTCGATGGGTTGGCCTCCCTTCTCTCGGCTCGCTTCGTGCTCGAAGGCCGTCTTCGCTTCGATGCGCACGAGCTTGTGGAAGCGCGCCTGGTGCCTGCGCACGAAGTCGGCGTAGCGGATGCGGGCGTCCTCGCAGCGCTCGACCTCCTCTCTGGGCGTGCGGTCGCTTTCGATGCAGGGCACGCCGTCGCACTGCTGCTTGCCTCGCTCCTCGCAGCGCAGCGGCACGAAGCTGCTCGCCCCTCGCACGCGCCAGCCCAGCTCCGGCACCTCGGGAGGTTCCACGCCGAGTCCGAGCCAGACGGCCTCGGCGGTGGTGTCTTCGAGCTCGCCGACCACCCAGACGGCTTCGTGGGTCACCGCCACGGCGACGCGCGAGGCGTCACCCACGAGCGCGTTCGGCAGCACCGGGCGCTCGGGTGCGTTCGCTGCGGCGCCGTCGCGTCGTGGCTCGGGCCCCGGATCGGTGCCCTCGACCGGCGGCCAGATCCAGGGGCGATGCGACGCGACCCGTGGCGCTTCACGACGCACCGGGCGAAGGTCGCCCCACTCGCGGAGCTCGCCGTCGAGCTGGATCTCGGGCGGCGCCTCGATCGCGAAGACGGCCATCGAGTCGGCGTCGGCCGGGCTCGGGGCCTCGGTCGGCGGAGGCGCGCTGCACGCGGCGCCGAGGGCTGGCAGCGCACCGACGACGAGTTGTGCGAGGCGCGAGAGCGGGGCGCTCGGCATGACGTCGCGCACTATACGCCGGGTGAGGCGAGGCTGAGCGGCGCGGCGCCCGACCCGCGTGACGGCGCGCTCAGAGGCTCGAGAAGAATCCCCAGAAGGCGCCGCTCGCGAGCGCGTCTTGGCGCGCGTGGCCCTGGCCCTGGGTCTGGCACCAGACGACGGGCAGGCCGGCGTCGCAGCCGTCGTAGCGAGCGCAGGGCGCAGGGTCGGCTGCCTGGCTGGTGGCCTCGCACCCGTTGCGCGCGAGGTGCGCGTCGCGCGCCTGCTGGCTCGCGGAGATGTTCACCGTGGCGTCGTTCTCGTCGTGGATGAGCAGCGCCGCGACCTCTCCGCTGCAGCCGTTGCCGCCCATGCCGCCGGCGATGCTCGCCACGCCTCGGATCTGGTCGCCGCGCACGCAGGCGAGCCGGTGCGTCATGAAGGCGCCGCTCGAGTAACCGGCGACGAAGCGCCGCGTGGGATCGGCGCAGCTGGTCGACTCGAGCGCGGCGACGAGAGCGTCGAAGAAGGCCACGTCGGGCCCGGCGGCGGCGGTGTCCCAGCAGTCGCCGACCGCGCGCCCGCGCACGAGGATCGCCGAGGATCCCGCGAGCGCGTCGAGCGGCACGTTGTTGTTCTCCTTGGTCGCGCTGCTGCTGCAACCGTGGAACTGGTACACGACCGGGTAGGGCGTGGCGGCGTCGTAGCCCGAGGGCAGGCGCACGAAGTAGGTGCGGCTCGTGCCGTCGACGTCGATCGTCTTCTCGACCCACTGGCCGGGCGCGTCGGCGCTCGCTTGGCCGCAGCCCGCGCTTCCGGCCGGCGCGCCGCCCCCTTCGCCACCGACGCCGCTCGAGCCGCCCGCTCCCGTGTCGCCGCCGGCGCCGCTCGAGCTGCTCGTCGTCGCACCGGAGCTCGTCGCACCGCCCGTGCCCGAGGCGCCCGCGCCGCCTTGGCCCGAGCTGCTCGTGTCGTCGCCGCAGGCCGCGAGCGCGAGCGTGGCGGTGAGCGTGGCGGAGAGCGCGGCGAAGCGGAGCGCGGTGTCGGAGAGCATCGCGCGAGCATACGTGGCCTCGAGGCCCCAGCAAGACGGGCACGCCAGCGCGGAGCGCGCGCTCCTCATCGCTGCGCGCTCCGTCGCGGGCCCTCCGTCGCAAGCGGAGCGGCTCAGGCTTCTACGCGGGGATCGCCGAGCCCCATCGCGCGCATCGCGGGCACGATCACCTCGTGCACGACCGCGCGCGCGACGGCCTTCTCGTCGGATGCGCCGATCGCGCCGTGCTCCACGGCCTCCGCGCGCTCCTGCACCGAGCACCCCGCGCTGGCGAGCTGCGCCGCGATCGCTCGCTCGAAGGCGGCGCTCACGGCGAGGCGCACCACCTCGCCGCCCGCGTCGAGCGCCCAACGCAGCGTGCGCCACGCGAGCTCGGCGTGGCCGGCTTCGTCGTTCGCGATCGTCGCCAGCGCCTCGCGCACCGCCGCGTCACCGGCGAGCTGCGCTCGTTCGGAGACGATCGCCGCTGCAATCGTCTCGGCGACGCAGCCCTCCTCGGCGACCCCTGCCGCCATCTCGGCGAGCTCGCTCGCGAGCGGCAGCGACGCCGGCAGCGCGATGGCACCCGGGCTGAGCGTGGTCCCGGCGTAGGCCGAGGCGAAGGCGTAGGCGATGCGCGCGTGCGCCACCTCGTCGAGCGCGGCGCGGTGCGCGCCTTCGACGAGCTCGGCCGGCGCACCGAAGCGCATCAGCTCGATCGCGAAGCGCGAGAACGACGCGATCGAGGCGTGCTCGCCGGCGGCGTCGCGGGCCCACAGCGCGGCGAGATGCGCTCGGGTCGCGGCGTCGAGCGAAGCGAGCTCCGGTGACACGCCGGCCGACCAGCCCGTGGACTGGGCGCCACGCCTGACGGGCGCCGAACGCGGAGCGCCGTCGACCGTCATCGGGCGGCCCGTCGTGACGCACATCGTGACCGTGATCGCGTAGCAACACTGCGTCTCGGTCTGCGTGAGCTCCATGCCCTCGAGTTTGATGCCGCAGTTCCCGCTGAACTCGTCGTGGATCGCGGTCCACAAGAGGTCGCCCTCCTCGGCGCTCGAGGGGCAGACCACACCCGGGGCGCCACCCGCGCCGCCCGCGCCCACCGCGCTCGTGAGCCCGAGCGCCGCGTGGTCGTAGCAGGGATTCTGCTGGGAGTCGTAGGGGGGCATGCCCATGCTCGTGCTCGTGAGCGTGTCTCCCCCGGCGCCTCCCTCGGCGCTCCCGGCGCCCGAGCCGCCCGCGCCGCCGCTGCCGCCGTCGCCACACGCAGCGTGGGTGAGCCCGGCGGCGGCCCCGATCGAGACGATGCGGACCAGAAGCTTGGAGCGGAAAGCATGGGTCATTCCGAGACGATACGCGGTTCGGCGCGGTCCGCATCAGGGATTCCCCGCAGCGATCGTGCTCGCCGAGCGCGCGCGCTCCCCGCGCTCAACGCAGCGACTGCTTCGTCGTGCCGCGTCTGAGATCGAAATGGAAGTGATCGCGGTGCGCGGCGTTGAAGCTCGGCGTGAGCATGTGGTGGAAGATCCCTCGCCGCGCGACGTCGCAGACGATGTTGCGCAGCGCGAGCGCGTCGTCGCTCGTCTCGGCCGGCGTGGCCTCGGGGCCGCAGGGCACGGCGCCGATCGGATCGGTCCAGTGGTCTTTCACCGTGAGCTTGCGCCCGCCGGCGAGCTCGAGCTCGGTGATGTCGAGCGCCATCGCGTGCGCGTGCTGGCTCTGCTTCTTCTTGCCGGGTAGGCGCGCGCCCGGGCGGTAGCTGTTGTCGACGCGCAGCTTGGTGACGCCGTGGCTCGAGAGCGCGGCGGCGAAGTCGTCGAGCGCGAGCGCGAGCCGGCAGTCGATGACGCCGTGCGGGCTCGCTTTGCCGGGCAGCGTGATGCGCACGCCGTGCAGCGCGCCGGTGAGGTAGAGCGGCGTCGCGACGCCCGCGGTGGCCTTGGCCTTCTCGAAGGGCAGCGCGCGCCTCTCGAGCTCACGCTGGCAGTCGCCGTCGGAGAGCTCGGCGTAGCGTGAGGCCGGCGCGTCGGGGCCGAGCGCGGGCATGGGCGCACGGAAGGGCTGCGCATCGAGCGAAGGGGCGGACTGCGCGCCAGCAGGGGCGGCCTGCGCGCCGGCCTGCGCGCTCGGCCCCGTGCCCACGTGGCCGGCGCTCGGTCGCGCCGGCCGAGCGCCCTCGTTCGGTAGGATCGCCTCGCCGCCGTGCTCGCTCTCGTCGTGGTGATGCGCGGTCGAGGCGTCGGCGCCGAGCGCCGCGCCCGGGAGGCTCGCGACCCTCAGCCCGGGCCCTCGCACGTCTGCGCAGCCCAGGATCGATGGAGCAGCGAGCGCCACGAGCAGCGCTCCGATCGCTCCGGGCCACGTGCTTCGACCCGCTTGCATGGCCCGCACCCTAACCGATCGCAGCCCGATCGCCACTTCTCGGCCCGAGGCGCGCGAGCCGGTCGACACCCGTTCAGCGTGCACTCGGGGCCTCTTGCTGCGTGCCCGAGCGAGAGCTGTGGCAGCATCGCGCCCATGGTCCGCTCGCTCGTCGCCCTCGTCTCCTTCGCCGCGCTGACCGCCGCGTGCTCCGACCAGCCCGCTCCCGGCGCGCAGGCGAGCGCCTCGGCGAGCGCGAGCGCCGCGCCAGCGCCCACCGCGCCCGCCGCGCCACGCGCGCTGCCCGACGATCTGCCGCTCGAGCCGCTGCGCGAGGCGCTCGCTTGCCCGAAGGTCGAGCCCGACAAAGCCAAGGGCCTCTGCCGCGTGCTCACGCTCGCCGGCACCTGCAAAGCCTGGTCCGGGCTCGCGCAGAGCGGCGAGGGGCGCTACCTCGGCCGCGCCTACACCGTCGCGGGCCCCAAGCGCGAGGAGCGCTTGGTGATCGTGCGCACGCGCACCGTGCCGCTGGTCGAGGTCGGCCCCGGCGAGCTCAACGCCAAGCTCGCGATCTCGCTCGTACCGAAGGACGATCCGCAGGCCGGCAACGCCGAGCGCGCCATCAAGGCCTACGAGCGCTTCGACGTGCCGCCCAAGGCGAACCCCGCCGTCGCGTGGGTGAAGGCCTACGAGAGCTTCGAGGATGTGCCCGCGATGCGTACGACGACGGGCAAGGTGCTCGTGCTCGACGCCGAGCACGCGATGCTCTGCGAGGGCGACAACCAGCGCCTCTTCCTGGTGCACCCCGCCGGCCCGACCGGCAAGAAGGGCGACGGCGTCTACGCCGAGCTCTGGCCCGTGAGCTGGTAGCGGTTTTCGCGCGCTCGCCGGCCGTGCTACCTGCGGCCCATGCAGCGCAGCGATGGCCGCAAGGCGAACCAGCACCGTCCCGTGGAGGTCACCACCGGCTTCCACCGCAACGCCGAGGGCTCGGTGCTCTACCGCGCCGGGCGCACCGTGGTGCTCTGCACCGCGTCGATCGACGCGAGCGTGCCCAAGTGGATGGCCGGCAACGGCAAGGGCTGGCTCACCGCCGAGTACCAGATGCACCCCCGCTCCTCGCCCGAGAAGCGCGAGGCGCGCGACGGTCGCGGCAAGCCCCCGAGCGGGCGCACGCAGGAGATCCAGCGCCTCATCGGTCGCGCGCTGCGCGCCGCGGTCGACCTCGATCGCCTCGGCGAGCGCACCATCGCGATCGACTGCGACGTGCTCGAGGCCGACGGTGGCACGCGCACCGCGTCGATCACCGGCGGCTTCATCGCGCTCGCGCTCGCGCTCGACACGCTGAAGAAGCGCGGCGAGCTCGGCGCGCCGGTCCTGCGCGATCGCGTCGCCGCCACGAGCGTGGGCCACCTCGACGAGCTCGGCCTGGCCCTCGACCTCGTCTACGTGGAGGACTCCAAGGCGCGCGTCGATCTGAACCTCGTCGCCACGTCCGAGGGCCACATCATCGAGGTGCAGGGCACCGCCGAGGGCGCGCCGATCGCGCGCACCGAGCTCGACCGCATGGTCGATCTCGGCCTCGACGGCGTTCGTTCGCTCTGCGAGCTGCAGGCCACGACGCTCGCGCGCGCCGAGGTCGACCTCGCGGCCTTGCTGATGCCGCGTTGATCCGGCACGTCCACGCGCCTCTCGGCGATCGAGCCCCGCGATGCCCCACGACACCCCCGCTCCGCTGATGACCGTGGTCCTCGCCTCGCACAACCGAGGCAAACTCGCCGAGCTGCGCGAGCTCTTCCGAGGGCTGCCGGTGGAGCTCGTCGCGGTGGGCGAGCTCTTGCCCACGGCCGAGCCAGTGCCGGAGACGGGCGACACCTTCGAGAAGAACGCCTACCTGAAGGCGCGCGCCATCGCCGAGCTCACGCAGCTCGTCACGATCGCCGACGACTCGGGCCTCGAGGTCGACGCGCTCGGCGGTCGCCCGGGCGTGCGCTCCGCGCGCTACGCACGCGAGGGCGCGACCGACGCGGAGAACAACGCCGCGCTGCTCGAGGCGCTGCGCGAGGTCGAGGACACGGCGCGCACCGCGAGGTTCCGCTGCGTGATGGCGATGGTCGATCCCTTCGCCGGGCTCGACGCGCCCGTCTACGCCTCCGGCGCCTGCGAGGGCAGGATCGCGAACAGCCCGACGGGCGAGAGCGGCTTCGGCTACGACCCGCTCTTCGTCGTCGCCGAAGAGAGCGAGGCCGAGCCAGCCTCCGAGTCTCCGGCGAGCGCCGCACCCGCGCCGCGCCGTGGGCACCACGCCGTCGGGCGCACCTACGCCGAGCTCGACGAGGCCACCAAGAACGGCCTCAGCCACCGCGGCCGAGCAGCGCGCGCCCTGCGCCCACTGCTCGCCGAGCTCGTGGAGCGGCGGCGCGCCGAGGCCGCGCGCGTCCTCGAGGAGGGCTAGGCGAGCGCGCCGCTCGTCTGGCTGGCCCATGCGCAAGCAACGCATCGAGATCTATCGAGGGCTCGGCGGCTACGGCACGCTCGGGCTCGAGATCGTGCTGAGCGTGCTCATCGGGCTCTTCGGCGGGCGCTGGCTCGACGAGCGCTTCGGCACCGAGCCTTGGCTGGGTGTGCTGGGCTTCGTGCTCGGCGCGGGCGCCGCGGTGCGCTCGGTGCAACGCACGCAGCGTGATCTGCGGCGCGTGGCCGAGAAGGAGGAGCGCGAGCAGGGCAACCCCGCGCCGCTCTACGCCACCGAAAAGGACCGCCTCGAGCAGATCGAGGAGCGCAAGCTCCGCCTCGAGCGCATGCTGATCGACAAATACGCGCTCGAGGCCGAGCTCGCCGCCGAAGCCGAGGCGAAGGCCCGCGCCGAGGCCGAGGGCGCCACGAGCGAGGCCGAGGGCGGCGCGGGAGATCGAGCGCGATGAGTGGACCGAGCGAGAAGCCCGACGCGGGGCTCATGTCGGCCGTGCGCTACGTGGCGGGCAGCGCGGTGGTGCTCACGATCGTCGCGGCGCTCGTCGCGGGGCCCGAGCAGGCCATCGGCGCCGGCCTCGGTGGCATGCTCGCCACCGCGAACCTCCTGCTCTTCGTGCGCCTCGGCAAGGCCTTCCTGGCGCAGGGCGGGCGAGGCAGCCCGTGGGTCGCGCTCGCGATCATCAAGCTCGTCGGCCTCTTCGCAGCGATGTTCATCCTTTTGAGGCACACCGACCTCTCCGCGCTCTCCTTGCTCGTGGGCTACGGCGCGCTGCCCATCGGCATCGTGCTCGCGGGTGTGCTCGGCCCGCGCCCGCCCGACGACGCCGACGAGCAGCCGAAGAGCCCGGGCTGAGCCCGGCTCGGCTCCGCTACTCGGAGCTGCTTCCCGGCACCCCGGCCGAAGCTGAGCGCTTTCGATCCCCTCCGGCGGTGGTTGTGCTAAGAGCCGCCCGCTCACGGAGCCCGCTCAGGCTGGCGCTCCTCCGAGGTTTCGCCCCCACGGACCCAGGCACATGCCGAAGCACACCTACTGGTTCACCTACATCCTCGACATGTTCCCCGCGCTCAAGGCGAACGCGCAGAACCTCGGGGACAGCATCATCGGGCACCAGCACCCCGACTACCGCTCCACCGAGCCGGTGCTCACGGCGTTCCTCTACATCGCGGTGCTGCTGCTGCTCGCGCTCGTCGCGCGCGGCAAGATCCGCAACCTCGACGCCTCCGCGGTGCCGAGCGACAAGCTCACGCTGACCACCTTCTTCGAGGTGTTCATCGGCTACTTCTACGACATGGCGAAGGACGTGATGGGTCCCGCCAACGCGAAGAAGTTCTTCCCGATCATCGGCGGTTCGGCGCTCTTCATCATCTTCTCGAACCTCATCGGCATGGTGCCGGGCTTCGGCTCGCCCACCTCGAGCCTCAACGTCACGCTCGGCTGCGCGCTCGTCGTCTTCGTCGCCTTCAACTACTACGGCTTGAAGGAGAACGGCCTCGGCTACCTCAAGCACATGGCCGGGCCGAAGTGGTACCTCGCGCCGCTCATCTTCCCGATCGAGCTCATCTCGACCTGCGTGCGCCCCGTGACGCTCGCGGTCCGTCTCATGGTGAACATCGCGGTCGACCACCTGCTCGGCTCGATCTTCATCGGCCTGGTGGCGCTGTTCGTCCCGATCCCGATCATGTTCCTCGGGCTCATCGTCTGCGTCGTGCAGACCATCGTCTTCTGCCTGCTCACCAGCGTGTACATCGGCCTCGCGACCGAGCACGCCGAGGAGCACCACTGATACGGAGCTGGAGTCCGGGCGCCTGGCGCGGCCGGTCCTCCGCGAACCTCACGCAAGAGCACGGTCACAAATCCGTCCACCTCCCGAAATGGGATCTGGACCAAGTCGGCGAATCGGTCTACAGAGCCGCCGACGAGTCACTCAGCCTATCGGCTGTTGGTTGCGCTCCCCTCGCCTGCAGAGCACCGAGGGGCCTTGAAAGGAGCAAGTTCGGATGTCGCTGAAGAGCAAGCTGTCCCTGTCCCTCGCGGCTTTTGCCGTGACCGCGTTCCTCCCCGCGGTTGCCTTCGCGCAGCAGGCGGCGGCGGCCAACAAGTTCGACGCCAGCGGTTGGATCGGCCTCGCGGCCGGTATCGCCATCGGCATGGCGGCGCTCGGCGGCACCCTCGCCCAGGGTCGTGCGACCTCGGCGGCGCTCGAGGGCATCTCGCGCAACCCCGGTGCGGCCGCCCGCATCCAGACCCCGATGATCCTCGGCCTGGCGCTCATCGAGTCGCTCGTGCTGCTCGCCTTCGTCGTGGCCTTCTTGCTCAACGGCAAGATCAACATTGCTGGCTGAAGTAGCCGATCGCGCTGCTGCGCACGGCGCGGCTTCGCTCGTCGGCTGAAGTAGCCGATCGCGCTGCTGCGCACTGAACGGCTTCGCTCGTCGTGCTCGGCGTACCTTCGTACGCCTGCGCACTCCTCACTAGCCGCTCAGCGCTCGCGACGCGCGCTCGACCACTTCAGGGCGTCCTCGTTCGGAGGACGCTGAGAGGAGAAGAGAGTCGACCCTTCGGGTCGGCTCTTTTTTTTCGTCGCTCGCTTTGCTCGCGAACGCGCTTGCTTCGCTCGCGCGGGACGGCGCTTGCTTCGCTCGCGCGGGAGATGCGAGCGGGGCTACTTCCAGCGGCGGACGCCGTCGCTGGCGAGGTGGCCGGAGAGCACGAGGGCGGCGAAGACGAGCAGGGCGATGCCGAGGATGCCGTAGCCGTGGGCCAGCAGGTAGGCGCCGGCGCCTACGCTCGAGGCGACGACGAAGCCGGAGAACATGCGGCGGCCGAGGCGATCGAGCGCGACGGGCATGCCTGGGTCGCTCGCTTGGATCTGGATGCGGCCGAGACGCGCGTCTTCCATGAGCTCGCGCGTGATCTGCGGCAGATCGTAGGTGGTCGTGCCGATGCGCTCGATGCCGCGCAGGAGATCGTTGCCGATGCGCTCGGGTGAGTAGCGCTGCTTCAAGAGCTCGATGAAGAGCGGCTTCGACTGCTCGAAGACGTCGAGGTCGGGGTAGATCTCCTTGCCGACGCCCTCGATCGTCATCAGCGCCTTGCCGACGAGCAGGAAGTCGGCCGGGATCTCGAGGCCGAACTTCTTCGCGCCTCCGACGAGATCGCTGATGAGCCCGCTCAGCTCGATGTCCTTGAGCTGCTTGCCGAGGTAGCGCTCGGCGAGCATCGCGACCTCGGCGCGGTAGGCGCGCATGTCGACGCGTTTGGTAGGCGTGGCCATCGCGTAGAGCGCGTCGGCGATGGCGACGTAGTCGTTGCGCCCGGCCGCGACCATGAGATCGATGCAGCGATCGCGCATCTCCGGCGAGAGGCGGCCCACCATGCCGAGATCGATGAGGCCGAAGACGGGGGCCTCGGGGCTGCCGCTGATGAGGATGTTGCCGGGGTGCGGATCGGCGTGGAAGAAGCCGTCTTCGAAGATCATCTTGATGACGACCTTGAGCGCGGTCTCGGCGATCGCCTTGCCCGAGAAGCCGTCTTCGCTGATCGCCGCGTAGACCTTCTTGCCCGGCAGGAACTCGAGCGTGAGCACCTGCTTGCTCGAGGCCTCGCGGTACACCTTGGGGAAGCGCACCTCGCTGCGCCCCTCGAAGTTGCGCGCGAAGCGCCCCGCGTTGTCGGCCTCGAGCACGAAGTCGAGCTCGGCGGTGATCGCGCGATCGAACTGCTCGACCAGGCCGACCGGGTTGTAGGTCTTGCTCTCGGGGATGCTGCGCTCGATGAGGTGCGCGAGGTCGTGCAGGATGTCGAGGTCGCTCTGCACCGTGTTGCGGATGCCCGGGCGCTGCACCTTGAGCACGACCTTCTGCGGGCCGTCTTCGTGGCGCAGCACGGCGCGGTGCACCTGACCGATCGAGGCCGCCGCGAGCGGCTCCTCGTCGACGCTCTCGTAGAACTGGTCGAGCGGCGCGCCGAGGGAGGCCTCCACGGCCGCGCGGATGTCGGCGAAGGGCAGGGGCGGGACCTCGTCCTGGAGCTTCTTCAGCTCGCTCGTCCACTCGCGCGGCAAGACGTCGGTGCGGGTCGACGCGATCTGGCCGAGCTTCACGAAGGAGGGGCCGAGGTCGACCGCGACGAGGCGCACGCGCTCGGCGAGCGGGCTGCGCGCGGCCTCGACCGCGGCGCGCTTCTCGGCCTCGAGCAGCTCCGCGTCGGCCTCCGGCGGAGGGTCGCTAGGCGGGGGCTCACCCTCGACGAGCGCTGGCGACTTGGGGCGCCTCTGGCCGAGGCCGATGCGCTGCGCGAGCTCGCCGAAGCCGTGGCGCACGAGCACGACGTAGATCTGCCGCAGGCGGCCGAGCTCACGGATCGTCGAGAAGATCGCGACCATCTTGGTTCCTCACGGCGACGCGGCGCCGCTCGCCCGTGACGCTAACGCGGATCAGCGCACGCGGACCACGGTTCCGCGCTCGCGCTCGCTGGGCAGCACGGCCGTCCAGCCGGCGGGCAGCCTGGGCGAGGTGAAGGAGAAGAGCCGCTGCGCGTCGAGCGGGGCGAGGTTCACGCAGCCGTGGCTGCGCACCTGGCCGAAGCCCCGGTGCCAGAACGCGCCGTGCAGCCCGACCCCTTTGTCGAAGTACTGCACCCAGGGCACGCTCTCCATCCGGTAGTAGCGCCGGGCGTTCTCGTCCTCGAGGTTGTCCATGTTCGAGGTCGTGAGCTTCACCCAGATGCGGAAGGTGCCGAGCGGCGTGCCGTTCGCCGTGCCCGGGCGGCCCTTGCCGGTGGACACGAGCGTCGCGAAGATCGGGCGCTCGCCCTCGTAGGCCACGAGCGTCTGGGTCGCGAGCTCGACGTCGATCCAGCGCTCCTTCGCGGCGACGTCGACCTCGGATGGAGGCGGCGCGATCGTGGGGTGGCGCAGATCGCGAGCGGCGACCCAGCGGTCCTCGCCGATGCGCACGAAGCGCTCGAACTGGCCCGCCTCCTCGAGCCAGTCGACCTTCACGAACTGCGCGAGCGACTCTCCGCGTGGTCGAGCCCGCGAGGCCGAGTGGAAGACGCGCGAGGTGGGCGCCACCACCCACGCGACCGGGATGGGGCCCGAGGGCTCGGCTGCGATCTCGCTCCCCTGGAACGCGAAGGGCCGCGTCGGCGAGAGGTCGCGCATCGGCAGCCAGAGATCGTTGCCGCTGCGACCATAGCGCTGGCCGTCGAGGCTGCGCTCCTCGGTGATGGCCACGGCGAAGCCCGGCTCGAGCTGGAAGTCCGGCACGCCGTGATCGGCTTGCTCGAGCTGCTTGTAGCCGAAGGAGCCGTCGGGCCCGACGAAGTAGTAGCGGAAGGGCAGGCCGTCGCTGCTCGGCGGGTGCACGGCGGCCTGCGCCGAGAGCGGCGCGCCGCGCGAGAGCTCCACGTCGTCGCCGCAGACCCAGGCCCAGGGGCCGACGGCGAGCCAGGGCGCGCGGCAGCCCGCGCCCCGATGCGCGCCGTAGAGCGGCAAGAGCGCCTCACGCGCCGCCGAGCCGCGCCGCTCCGAGGCCTTCGTAGGCTGCACGAGCAAGGTCTCGTCGGAGCGCAGGATGCGCACCGAGCGCGCCCACTCGGGCAGGCTCGCGGCTTCGTCGACCCAGGGGCCGGCAGCGGGCGGCGTCTCGGCGTGGGCCTGGGTCGAGAGCCCCAGCGCGAGCGAAGCGACGGCGACGAGGACGCGCCTCACGACACCCACCGGCGTGGTCCGGTGGAGCCTGAGGCGCGTGTTCGTTCGTCGGGTCGGAGCGCACGCCGCTCGGGACGGGGTCGTCGGAGAGACAGCGGCGCCGCTCACGATCAGCGGTACGAGAAGCGGACCTCGTGATCGCAGATGCGGAAGAGATCGCCCTCGGCGATCGCCTTGCGTGCGATCCGCTGGCCGTTGTACTCGACGCCGTTCGTCGAGCCCATGTCGACCATGTAGTACTGACCGTTGAGGAACTCGACCATCGCGTGTTGGCGCGACACGTTCGGGTCCTTGATGGTCATGTCGCTCGACTGCTTGCCGCGGCCGATGATGAAGCGGTCCTTGTTCACCGGGATGCGCTGGCCGCTGTAGATCGCGTACAGCGTCGACCCGGGGGCCGGACCTGCGGGCGGGGGCGGCGGCGGAGCAGCCTGCTGCTGGCCGTAGCCCTGGTGCTGCGGAGGCTGACCGTAGGGCTGAGGAGGAGGCGGCGGCGGCATGCCGGGCGGGCCACCCTGAGGGGCGCCGTAGTAGGGC
>CALKVW010000076.1 GCA_938004785.1 uncultured Polyangiaceae bacterium | reverse complement strand
CGCGGCCCGTCATGCAGGCCGTCCGCCACACGCGCGCCTCCGACGGCGGCGCGCTCGCGCCCCGCGACGCGGTTGGAGGTGCAGACATCTCGCCGCACGACCGCGCCACACCGCTGCCCGACGTGCCGGGCCCGCGCGATTCACTGCTCGAAGACTCGCCGCTGCTCCGAGGGCTGCACATCGACGTCGGCGAGGCGCACATGAGCGAGGCCGAGGCGGCGGAGATCGCCGCGCTCGACTCGATCGACCTCTCGGTCGACATCGAGCTGCCCGACGACTTCTCGACGACCGGAGACCGTGTCGCCGAGCCGCCGCCCGAGCGCAGGTCGCAGGTCGAGATCTTGAGCCCCGAAGACGAGGCGCTCCTCCAGCCCATCGTGATGCGCTTCGAGAAGGGCGACTACATGGGCGCGCTGATGCGGGCCGAGGGCCTGCTCGAGGAGCGCCCGGACTTCGAAGCGGCTCGCCGTTACGTGGAGAGCGCCACCGAGCTGCTCCAGCAGATGTACCTCACGCGGCTCGGCAGCGGCACGACGGTCCTGCGCCTGGGCCTCGCGCCGGACGCCATCCAGGAGCTCAGCCTCGATCACCGCGCAGGGTTCTTGATCTCGCTGCTCGACGGGCACGCGACGATCGACGAGATCGTCGACATCTCGGGCATGCCCGCGCTCGAGGTCCTGCGTCTGCTGTTCGAGATGTACGAGCAGGGCGTGCTCGCCGTCGACTCGATCGCGTCGGGGTCGTGACGGGCAAGCTCCGCTCGGAGCTCGCGCGGGGCGGCCTCGGGCTCGCGCTGCTCGCTGCGAGCGCTCGGCTCCTGGGCGGCGAGCCTTCGCCCGCCGCCGAGCCCGAGGCAGCGGCGTGGCGCGCGAGCGCAGGCGCCACGAGACTCGGGGCTCGGGACGAGCCGCTTCCATCGAAGCTGCCCGAGGTGCCCGTGGTCGACTACAGGCTCGAGGTGCGGCTCGAGGGCGCCCTGCTCAGGGGGAGCGGCTCGGTGGTGCTGCGCAACGTGTCCAGCGCGCCGCTCGACGAGCTCTGGCTGCACCTCTACCTCAACGCCTTCGAGGGCCCGGAGACCGTCTATGGGCGCGTCCCGCCGCTCGGCTTCCGTGGCGCGAAGGCAGACGAGACCGGCTCGATCGAGCTCGAGTCTCTGCGCGTCGAGGCCTGGGACGCCGAGCTCGCCGCCGACCCTCCCCACACGCCGGGTGAGCCCCTCGATCGCACCGACCTGCGCTTTCCCTTGCCGAGGAGCTTGCCGCCCGGGGAGTCGCTGCGCCTCGACATGCGCTTCACGTCGAGGCTGCCGCCGGTGACGATGCGCACCGGTCAGGTCGGCGACTTCGTCTTCGCGGGGCAGTGGTTCCCGAAGCTCGCCAAGCTCGAGCCCGACGGCCGCTTCGCCCATTTCCCCTTCGAGCGCTACTCGGAGTTCTACGCCGACTTCGGGCGCTACGACGTGAGCATCGACGTGCCGGAGCACCTCGTCGTCGGCGCGACCGGCGCGCGCGTGGAGAGCCGCTCCGAAGGCGGACGCAGGATCGACCGCTACGTCCAGGAGGGGGTGCACGACTTCGCCTTCACCGCATGGCCTCATTACGTCGAGCAACGGCGCGACCACCGTGGCGTCTCGCTGCGCTCGCTCCACCCACCCGGTCACGAGGCCAATGGCGCGCGCGCGCTCGAGGTCGCGGCCTTCGGGCTCGACCATTACGGAGAACGCCATGGGGCCTACCCCTACGACACGCTCACGATCGTCCACCCTCCCGAGGGGGCCGAAGAGGCGGGCGGCATGGAGTATCCCACGCTCATCACGACCGGCGGCCCGTTCTGGGCGAGCCGATCGCCTGCTCGCGCCTTCGACGGATTGGTGCTCCACGAGCTCGCACATCAATGGTTCTACGGCCTCGTGGCGAGCGACGAGCACGCGTGGCCCTTCCTCGACGAGGGCCTCACGACCTTCGTCACGGGGCAGGCGCTCGAGGCGCTCCACCCGGGCGCGCCGGTGCTCCGCGGCACGGGGCTCGGCGTCGGCGCCTGGGACCGCGCCTCGGGCAAGCGCGCCCGGCACCGACACGCGGTGGCGAGCCCGGCCGGTAGCTTCGCGACGGGGGCGGACTATGCGAGCTCGGTCTATTCGCGGGCTTCGACCCTACTGCGCTCGATCGACGGCGCCTACGGCGGCGCAGCGACGCGCGCGGTCGAACGCTACGCGAGGCGCCATCGCTATCGTCACCCCACGCCGAGCGATCTGCTCGAGGCTGTGCGCGAAGAAGGTGGCGACGAGGCCAGCGAGCAGCTCCGCCTCGGGCTCCACGAACGCGGGCACCTCGATTACGAGGTCGTTGCGGTCGCGAGCCGCCCGATCGACGACGCCCACGAGGTCGAGGTGCTGCTGCGCCGTGCGGGCACGCTCTCGCTGCCGGTGGAGGTCGAGCTGCGGCTCGCCGACGGCCAACGCTTGCGCGAGACCTGGGACGGCCGCGAGCCCTTCCTCAGGCTGCGTCGGCGCACGAGCGCGCCGCTGGCCGGCGCGGTGGTCGACCCCGACCGGCGCCTCCCGGTCGACGACGACCGCACGAACGACGCGCGCTCGCTCGCCCCGAGCGGCTTCGGCGCGCGCAGCTTCGTGACCGGGCTCGTCGCCTCACGGTGGCTGTCGGAGCTCTGCGCGCCATGAGCTTCGCCGCAGGTCACGCGCAGGAGCCCTCGGCGCTGCGCCGGCTCTCCTGGGCCTGGCCCAGCGTGCTCGCGTGGTGGTTCGTGCGTGGCCTCGCGGCGCTCGTGCCCGCGCTCGTGCTCGGGCGCGCAGCCGGCAGGGCTCTCGGACACCACGAGCAAGGCGAGCTCGCGCTGCTCGCCGGGGGCGGCGAGCTCTTGCTCGAGGCGCTCGGCGTGATGCGCATCGAGCTCGAGGCGCTCGGCCTCGCGGGTGCGGGCGCGCTGCTGCTCGCGAGCCCCGTCTTGGCGGCGGCGGCGGGCGCCGTGGTGCTCCAGGCTCGAGCTCCCGGGGTCGGGCTCGGGAGCGCGCTCGGGGCTGCGCTCGCGCGCGCGGGTAGCCTGCTCCTGCTCTGGGGCGCCGCGCTCTCTGCGCAGGCGCTGCTCTTGTTGCTCGGCGTGACGGCCTTCGGCGGCGCCTCCAAGGCGCTCGTGAGCGACACGCCGCGTGGCGGCCTCGTGTTCCTCGCGCTCGCGGTGCTCGCCGTGCTGCCTGCGTGGGTGCTGGGTGTCGTCCACCAGCTCGCACGCGTCGAGGTCGCGCTCGGAGCCGGGGTCTTCGAGGCCGCGCAGCGCTCCATGGATCGGCTCGGCAGGAGCCGCGCGCGCATCTTCGCGTGGGCGCTCGCCTCGAGCGGCGCCACCTTCGCCTTCGCGATCGCTGGCGCGGCGGCCCTCGAGCTCGTCTGGCGTTCGTCGTGGCAGTCTGCGCTCGGCGCGCTCCTCGCCGAGCTCTGTGCGCTCGGGGCCGTGCTCGCGCGCTCGCTGTTCATCGCCCTGACGCTCGGTCTGCGCGACGCGGAGGGATCGAGCGAAGCGGGCGCCGAGCTCGCTCCGCCCGACGGCGCCGAGGCCTCCGACCTCTCGACGCCCTTGCATCGAGACGGCGGCCTGGAGTAGAACCCGCATCTCGCTCGAGCACCCGCCCAGGTAGCTCAGTTGGTAGAGCAGGGGATTGAAAATCCCCGTGTCGGCGGTTCGATTCCGTCCCTGGGCACCCCTGGTGGATGCTCGCCGCTCGCGCGGCTCGCCAGCCATCGGGACGTCATCGGTCCTCCGAGGCTCTGCTGGTCGCAGAGCCTCCCCTCTGCGGCGTCGTCCACTGCGGAGAGGCTCCGTCCCCGGGCACACACGCTGGATGCTCGCCGCCCGCGCGGCTCGCCAGCCCGATTCGCCGGCATGAACGACCCATCTGAACCCAGGGCCGCCGCGCACAGCCGCGCCGACCGGACCCCCACGGCGCACGTGCACGACCGCCACAGGGCTGGGCTCGGCGCGCTGGCGCTCGCAGCGCTCGGCGTCGTCTACGGCGATATCGGCACGAGCCCGCTCTACGCGGTGCGCGAGTGCTTCCACGGCCCGCACGCGATGCAGCCCACACAGGGCAACCTCTTCGGCGTGCTGTCGCTCATGTTCTGGAGCGTCACGCTCGTCGTGAGCTTCAAGTACCTCGTCTTCATCCTCCGGGCCGACAACCAGGGCGAAGGCGGCGTGCTCGCGATGCTCGCGCTCCTCCCCGAGAAGAAGGCTCCCAAACAGCTCGGTGGCCTCGGCGCCATCGGCGCCTTGATCGTGCTCGGCTCCTGTCTGCTCTACGGTGAGGGCGTCATCACGCCTGCGATCAGCGTGCTCAGCGCCGTCGAGGGCCTCGGCGTCGCGACGCACACGCTCGACCCGGCGATCGTGCCCATCACCGTGGCGATCTTGCTCGCGCTCTTCTTCGTGCAGCGGAGCGGCACGACCACGATCGGGCGCGTCTTCGGGCCGATCATGCTCGTGTGGTTCGGCACGCTCGCCGTGCTCGGTCTCCGGCAGATCGTCGAGCGCCCGGAGATCCTCGCCGCGCTCTCGCCCCTCGAGGCCGTGCGCTTCATGCGCGAGAACGGCTTCGCGGGCTTCCGCATCCTCGGCTCGGTCGTGCTCTGCATCACGGGCGCCGAGGCGCTCTACGCCGACATGGGGCACTTCGGTCGCAAGCCGATCCGCCTCGCTTGGTACTTCTTCGCGATGCCCTCGCTGATCCTCAACTACCTGGGTCAGGGCGCGCTCCTGCTCGCGAACCCCGACGACGCGGCGCGCCTCGCCGAGAACCCGTTCTATCGCCTGGTCGCGCCCGGCGTCGCGACCTACGCGCTCGTCGCGATCGCCACGGCCGCCACGGTGATCGCCTCGCAGGCGCTCATCTCGGGCGCCTTCTCGCTCACGCGCCAGGCGGTGCAGCTCGGGCTCTTGCCGCGCGTGACGATCCGCCACACCTCGAGCGAGACCGAAGGCCAGATCTACGTGCCCGAGGTCAACTGGGCGCTCGCCGCTGGCTGCATCACGCTCGTGCTCTTGTTCAAGGAGTCGAGCGCGCTCGCAGCGGCCTACGGCATCGCGGTCACCGGCACGATGGCCATCTCGGCGACGGCCTTCTTCGTCGTCGCGCGTACGCGCTGGGGCTGGTCGCTCGCGCAGGCCTTGCCGCTGCTCGTGCTCTTCCTCGCCATCGATCTCTGCTTCTTCGCGTCGAACGTGCTCAAGTTCGTCGACGGAGGTTACGTGCCGGTCGTCATCGCGCTCGGGCTCTTCATGACGATGCGCATCTGGAAGCGCGGTCGCGCGCTGCTCGCGGACTACTTCCGCCGCGCCTCGCGCCCGCTGGACACCTACCTCGCGGCGCTCGCGAGGGGGCAGTACGAGCTCGCCCCGGGTGAGACGATCGACGTCGTGCGTGTGCCGGGCGTCGCGGTCTTCCTCACCTCGAACGCGGCCGGCACGCCGCCCATCCTCTTGCACCACACCCGCCACAACAAAGCCGTCCATCGCACCGTGGTGCTCATCACGGTCGTGAACGAGCGTGTGCCACGCGTGCGCGAGGGGCGCGTGGAGCTCGAGCCCGTGTCGCAGGGCTTCTACCGGCTGAAGGTGCACGTCGGCTACATGGAGTCGCCCAACGTGCCCCGCGCGCTCGCGCTCGCCGAGCGCGTCTACGACCTGCCCTTCACGCTCGACGACGTGACCTACTACCTCGGCCGAGAGACCCTGCTCGCCTCGCAGCACGGCGCGATGGGTCCGCGCGCCGAGGCGATCTTCGCGTTTCTCACGCGCAACTCGCAGCAGGCGACGAAGTTCTTCAAGATCCCGCCCGAGCGCGTGGTCGAGATCGGCATGCAGGTCGATCTCTAGGGCGAGGGCAGGGGCCCCGGCGCCCAGGCTCGGCCCGTCTCGCAGTCCACGTGGTGCGCGCGGATGGCCTCGGCGCCCACCTCGATCACGCCGAACACGATCGGCAGGCCGAAGCGGCGCGGCCCGATCGACCCCGGGTTGAACACCGTCGTGCCCGCGTCGCGCCCCAGGAAGGGCACGTGCGAGTGGCCACACACGTAGAGATCCGGGCGCTCGGCCTGCGCGCGCCTGCGCGCCTCGGCGCGGAGGCGCGGGCCCAGGAGCACGATGTGCTCGAGCAAGATCCGGAGCGGAGGGCAGGCCGGGCCCTCGAGCTCGAGCACGAGCGCCTCGGGCACGCCCGTGTCGCGCGCGTCGACGTTGCCGCGCACGGCGTGCACGGGCGCGATCCGGGCGAGCTCGTCGAGTACGGCGAGATCTCCGATGTCGCCACCGTGCACGATGAAGGCCGGAGCGAGCGCGGCGATGAGCGCCTGCGCGCGTGGATCGGGGCGGCTGTGCGTGTCGGCGACCGCGACGATGCGAAAGGGCGGGGCCCGGTCGACGCCGACGCGTCGATGCTCGACGACGAGCGGCGCCGCTGGGCGACTCGCGGACCTCTGCGTTCGACGCGCGCTCACGAGGCGAGGTGTGGCGCGACCATCTCGGCGCTCTTCTCCCAGCACAGGCGCGCCGCCTCCGGGTCGAGCGCCACGGCGCTCGGACGCTTCGGGCGGCAGCGGTCGTAGTAGAGGCCGTCGTCCTTCGCGACCTCGTCGCTCGTCGCGCAATGGATCGAGGTCTGGGCGCCCTCTTCGTTCGACACCATGAAGAGCTTCGCGATCTGGCGGAACGGCCAGGGGATGCGCCGCCAGATGTCGCTCGCGACGACCCCCGGGTGCAGCGCGTAGCTGTGCACGCCGGGCCCGGCTTCGCCGGCCGCGAGCGCCTTCGTGAAGAGCACGTTGGCGAGCTTGCTCACGCCGTACTCGGGCATGCCCGTGGTGCTCTGGGTCGGCCGCCTCACGGCCTCGTAGTCGATGCCCTTCGCGCGGTAGTGCGCGCGACTCGAGACGTTCACGATGCGCGCCGAGCCCGCCTCGCGCAGGCGCGGCAAGAGCAGGCGCGTATGGAGGTAGGGGCCGAGGTGGTTGGTGCCGAAGGCGAGCTCGAAGCCGTCGCTCGTCTCGCCGCGCTGACCGGCGAGCCCGGCGTTGTTCACGAGCACGTCGAGCCTGCGCCCGCCGTCGAGGAAGCGCTTCGCCGCGTCGGCGGTCTTCGCCAGCGAGCCCAGATCGAGCGCGAGGAACTCGGCCTCGCCGCCGGCTGCGCGGATCTGCTCGAGCACGGGCAGGGTCTTGTCTTCGGAGCGGTTCGCCAGCACCACGTAGGCGCCACGCTTGGCGAGCTCCACGGCGGTGACGCGGCCGATGCCGGTGTTCGAGCCGGTGACGATGCAGGTCTTGCCGCTGAGGTCCATGGTGGCGCCGAGGCTAGCGCAGAGGGCAGGGTGCGTCGCTGCGGAGGCGCGCGAAGGAGGCCGCTGCGCGAAGGAGGCGGGGGGGGCAACGACGAAGGCCCCGTGCCGGGAGGGCAGGGGCCTTCGAGGTGGGCTCAGCCGGAGCGAGCCCGCGGTGCGGGGTGGGTCAGTGCGGGGTGGTCAGGGGCAGGTCACCGTGTGCGAGCCGAGCCCGTCGAAGGTGTCGGCCGCGAAGCCGTCCCACTCGGTGGCCGGCGTGAAGGCGTCGGCGCCGTTCGTATCGCCGGTGGTGATGCCGCACTTTCGACGGAGGGTGTTGTCCGCGGTGCTGGTGAGGCCGGTGCCCCACTCGGTGCCGGGGTCGAATCCGATTTGGCCGAACACGTCGAGCGTGATTCCACCGCACCGCAGCTCCAATGCGTCGTCACCGTTGAACGTCATGGCGCCACTCGTTTGCTGTGCAAGCGCGAGGAGCGTCGTCGCTGCGCTCGTGTTCGCGATCACGCGCGTTCCCCCGGCCGCGACCGTGCCTGTGAGAGCGATCGTTCCTCCCACATTGGTCGAGCCGTTGTCGAAACGACGGATCTGGCAGGTCGCACCGCTGAGGTCGATCGGAGCGACACCCGCGTTGTAGATCTCGATGGCTTTGTTATTGCTGCTGCCCTCCACGTACTCGCTGATGAACAGCGTCGCGGTCGGCGTCGCCAAGCCTGGCTCGTCGAAACCGTCGGTGTTGCCCTCGTTGTCGGCGTCGCAGTAGGTCCACGTCTGGCCGCCGTCGCCCGAGAAGCGGTAGGCATAGTGCGCTGGGGATAGCGGGGTGATCAGCGTCGCCTCGTATTCGTCGTCGTTCGCGGCGTAGCCCGGCGAGGCGGGGCCGTAGCCGAGGTTCGGCGTCGCGGTGGTCCAGCTCGTCCAAGTCGATGGGTCGCTCCCCACCGGCCCGTAGCCGACCGCGCCGATGATGGCCGGGTCGGGATCGGTCACGCCGGTGAGGTCGGTGAAGCCGGCAGAGTAGAGCCGCGCATACACGGTGTTCGACGTGCCCGCGGCGTTGTCGATCGTGCTCGGGAACTGCACGCGGCAGAAGGTGATCGCGGCCGGCGTCAAGCAGCTGTTCGCCACACACAGATCGCCCGCAGTGGTGCAGTCCGCGCTCACGTTGCACTCCACGCAGAGCCCCGCGCCGTCGCAGACCGTGCCGCCTGCGTCGTCGCATCCCGTGCCCACGGTCGTGGGTGGGTTGCTCGGCACGCCGGCCGTGCAGACGTCGCTCGTGCAGTCGAGACCATCGACAGGGAGGTCGAGGTCTTGGTCTTCGCTGACGATGTTGCCGACCGCGTCGCACACCTCCACGCTGCAGTCACCGGCAGGGTCGTTCGGGTTGGGCGTACCCGCCGGCGCGAAGTTCGCCGAGCAGACGCCAGCGTTGCACGACCAGGTCTCGCAGAAGGTGTCGGTCCCACAGTCGGCCGCCACGTTGCATTGCACGCAGGCGCCGGCTGCATCGCAGACCGAGCCGCCGTTGTCGTCGCAGGTCGTTCCTGCGGCGACGGGAACCTGGCCGCCGACGAGCGGGTCGCCGCTGCACACGCCGACGAGGCAGTCTCCCGCACTGGCCGGCACGTCGGCCGCGTCGGGGTTGGTCGTCGTGCCGCCGCTGCCGTTGCAGACCTCGGTGCTGCAGTTGCCGGCGGTGTTGTTCGAGGTGGGCGTGTTCGCCGGCGTGTTGTTCGACTGGCAGAAGCCGGTCACGCAGGCGTTCGTCTGGCACTCGGTCGTCGCGCCGCAATCGGCCACCGCGGTGGCGGCGAGGCACTCGACGCAGTTGCCCGAGCCGTCGCACTGATCGGCGGCCGGGTTGGCGCTGGAGCAGCTCGTCGCGGGGGCGGCGTTGCCGAAGCTCGGCGCCCCAGCCACACAGCTCTCGGTGGTGCAGTCGTTGTTGTCGCTCGGCGGCAGGTCGGTGTCGTCGGCCTGGCTCTGTGCGCTGCCCGCGACGCAGCGGATCGTCTGGCAGTTGCCCGCGCTCTGACCGGTGGGCGTCGCCTGGCCTTCGTTGCGAGGCGCGCCCTGGCAGGTGTTGTTCGCCGCGCAGCTGAAGTCGCTGCAGAAGGTGTCGAGCCCGTCGCAGCGCGTATCGCCCACGATGCAGGCCACGCAGCTGCCGGTCGCGTTGCACACGACGCCGCCGTCGCTGCAGGTGTCGCCCTCACTGCGCGGGGCCGTGCTGGTCGCGCCGCCGGTGCAGACAGGCACGTTGCAGTCGTTCGGGTTGGTGTCGCTCGGCACGTCGGCGTCGTCGGCCACGCTCGTCGGCATGCCGTTCGCGGCGCACTGGAGCACCTGGCAGTTGCCGGCCTGCTGCCCGGTCGGCAAGGGCTGGCCGATGTTCGCCGTGATGGGCGCGCCCTGGCACGACCCTGCGTTGCAGCTGAAGTCCATGCAGAAGGTGTCTTGCGCGTTGCAGTCGGCGTCCTGCGTGCAGCTCACGCAGTTGCCGCTGCCGTCGCAGAGCGTGCCGCCGTCGGTGCAGACTTCGCCTTGGTCTTCGTCGCCTTCCTGGAGCGTGCCGGCGTCGCAGAACTCGAAGGTGCACTCGTTGCCGTCGTCGACGAAGTCGTCGTCGTCGTTCACCGTCTTCGTGCCACCCTCGGCGTTGCACTGCAGCTCGACGCAGTTGCCCACGACCTGCCCCTCGACGCCGTTCGGCAGCGGCGTGTTCTCGGCCGTGATGGCCCGCTCACACAGGGAGCTCGTCGTATTGCAGGACCAGTTCGAGCAGAAGGTGTCGCTGGGGCACTGGGCATCGGAGGTGCAGCCGCCACAGACGCCACCCGCGCTGCACGTGAGCCCGCCGCCGTTGCCACAGCTCGCCCCGGTGTTGGGCGTGAAGGTCGGCGTCATGCCACTGCAGGTGTCGGTCGTGCACTCGTTGGCGTCGTCGGGCAGGTCGGCCGCGTCGGCGACGACCTCCACGTTGCCCGCGCCGTCGCACTGCGCGAGCTGGCAGGCGCCAGGATCCTGGCTCGGCACGAGCGTGCCGTCGGCCGCGAAGTCGGTCGTGCAGAAGCCGTCGGTGCCGCAGGCGGCCACGATGCACGGGTCGGTCGACGCCGGGCAGTCGGTCGCCACCGTCGCCGGCGTGCACGCGATGCCGCCACCGCCACCCGCGCCGCCGCCGCCCTGCGCCATGCCGCCCGCGCCGCCCATGCCGCCCATGCCGCCGGCGCCACCCATGCCGCCCATGCCGCCGCCGCCTTGCGCCGCGCCGCCGGTGCCGCCCTGGCCGCCGCCGCCTTGCGCCGCACCACCGGTGCCGCCCTGGCCGCCTCCGCCTTGCGCCGCGCCGCCGGTGCCGCCTTCGCCGCCTCCCGAGGTCGTGGAGGTCGTGGTGGTCGTCGTCGTGGTGGTCGTGGTGGTCGAGGCGCCGCCTTGGGCACCCTCGCCGCCGCCGCCGTCTCCGATGAGGCTCTCGTCGGGCGCCACGAGCAGCGAACAGCCGCCGGCGCCCAAGAGGCCCACCATCACCAGGGATAGAGTCGTACGCATGAAGACTTCCTTCGGCTGGGGTTGCGCGGCAGCCGGGCCGCACCTCGCGCGATGCTAGCAAGAGCAAGCGTGGAGCCCCACCCCAAAGGCACGACGCGACCCACGCCGAGCGCAGCGCGGAGCACGCGCTCGCACATCGGGCGCAGGTGAGCGGAGGTCTCGCCGCGGCCGCGTGCGTCGCAGATCTGGAAGCAGCGAGCGCGGCGACCTGCGACCGGCAGCTGAGCTCGGCTCTCGGAGCTCAGCCCTTCAGGAGAAGCGGACTCGGACGAGCTCGCTCGGCTACGGCGTGCTCAGCTGCTGGCCTTCTGGAGCGGTGGCGCCTTGGCGTGGAAGTCGTGGTGGAAGCGCTCCACGTAGCTGTCGACGAGCTCGGCCACGCGCGACGCCGAGGGGGAGCGCACGATCACGCCGACGTGGAAGCGTTTGTCGAGGCGCCACACGATCTCGGGATCGTCGTAGGCGCTCGTGTCCGGGTGCTCTTGCTTGGCGAGCGTGATGACGAGCCCGGCGAAATCCTCGCGCGTCGACGGCAACGTGTAACTGCCTCCCTCGCCGGCGAGCTCGATCTTCGCCCACTCCGCCCAGAGGTTGATGCCCGTCGCGGCGTCGATCATGTCGGCGAGGTGGGCGCCGCCCACACGCGCGCTCGTCTCGAGGAAGTAGAGCTTGCCGTCGGCCTGGCCGCGGATGAACTCGGTGTGCGAGGCGCCACGCAAGAGGTGCAGCTCGCTCAGCACCTTGGCGTTCAGCTCGATGAGCGCCTTCGCGTCCGGGTCTTCGGGCGCGAGGATGCGCGACGTGAAGACGTCGCCTCCGTGCGAGACGTCGAGCGGCGGGCGGCCGTACTTGCTCGCGCGCACGAAGAGGATCCTGCCCTCCTGCACGAGGGTGTCGACGTGGAAGATGTCGCCGGGCACGTACTTCTCGAGCACGTAGTGCACGCGGTCGTCGCCCAGCGCGTGGATGATCGACCACAGCTCGTGCTCGGAGTGGGCCTTCTTGATGCCGATCGCGCCCGCGCTCGAGCGGGGCTTCACGACCCAAGGCGCGGGGTTGCGCTTCGTGAAGTCGTGGATCTGCGCGTCGTTGAGCAGGTGCACGAAGTCGGGGATGGCGATGCCGGCCGTGCGGGCGCGCACGCGCATCGCGAGCTTGTCGCGGAAGTAGCGCGTCGTGGTGTCGCCCATGCCCGGAATGCGCAGGGTCTCGCGCAGCATCGCCGCCATCTCGAGGTCGAAGTCGTCGAGCGGCACGATGCGATCGAAGACGCGCGTGCGCGCGAGGTAGGCGACGGCCTTCAGCGTGGCCACCGGGTCCCACTTCTTGTCGACGTCGGGCATGTAATAGAGCTCGTCGATCGACTCCCGCGGGAAGTGGTGCTCGTGCTCGAGGCTCTGCGAGGTGAGCAGCACCACGCGCCAGCCCTCGCGCTTGCAGCTCCTCAAGAACTCGTGGCCCTTCTCGTAGCTGGCGATGACGAGGATCGTGCGCGTCTCTTGGCTCATCGAAGCGGCATCCTACACAAGCCCGCGGCGCCTCGTCGCGCTCCTAGGCGACGCTCGGTGAGCGGAGCGCTCGGGTGGTCTCGAGTGGGAGCGCGTAGGCGCCGGTAGGCGGGCGCGCCGTCCGCAGCGGCCTCGCGGCGCTCCCGCGGAATCGGCCGATGCAAGGCGCTTCGATCTGCGTAGCATCGGTGCAAGCGCTCACTGGAGGGCACGCATGCCGACGCTCGACTTCTCTTGTGCCATCGGGTCCCCGTTCGATGTCCGTCGCTTCGCCGTGAGCGAGTCGATCTCGGGGCTGTTCTCCGTCGAGATCATCGCCCTCGCAGAGGACCACAACATCGATCTCGAGGCCGTCGTGGGGCAGGGGGCCAGCTTCCGCATGGCCACTGGCTACGTGCTCGCGCTCGGGGGCTCGCGAGGATGGTCGGGCATCTGCAACTACGCCGAGCAGGTGCAGGGCATGCAACGCGGTCGCGACGGCACGCGCGTGCTCTCCACCTACCAGCTGAGGCTCGTGCCCAAGCTCTGGGTGCTCGGGCAGCGCACGAACCACCGCATCTTCCAGCGGCTCAGCATCCCCGACATCGTCGACGAGCTGCTCTCCGAGTGGGGCGTGGAGCCCGACTGGCGCATCGACCGCGGCAAGTACAAGAAGCTCGAATACAAGGTGCAGTACGGTGAGAGCGATCTGCGCTTCTTCTCGCGGCTGCTCGAGGAGGCCGGCATCAGCTACGTGCTGCTCGACGGCGACGAGGGCACCAAGCTCGTGCTCGCCGACAAGCTCACCGCCAATCCACTGCGCCAGGGCCGCCCGATCACCTACGAAGACGAGCCCACCGAGGCCGCGCAGCGCGAGTTCGTGACGCAGGTGCGCCTCTCGCACGACGTGCGCCCCGGCGCGCGGCAGCTCGTCGACTTCGACTTCCGCAACCCGACGTTCCGCCTCTTCGGCGAGGCCAGCAAGTCGCCGGCGCCGGAGAACCGCTGCGAGCAATACGAATACGTGCCGGGCGGCTTTCTCCGGGAGGGGCGCGGCGGTGGCACGCCGATCGCCGACGACAAGGGCGCGTACCGCTACGACGGCGACTACGGCAACGAGCGCGCGCAGAAGATCCTCGAGGGAGAGCGCGTCGGCAAGCGTTCGGTCGAGTTCGAGACCAACGTGGTCGACCTGATGCCCTCCACGGTCTTCTCGATCGAGAACCACCCGCACGAGTCGCTGGCCAAGGAGCTCATGGTCACGCAGATGGAGCTGCGTGGCACGCACGACGGCAAATGGGACATGTCGGCCCGGGCCGTCTTCCGCGACGAGCCCTACCGGCCCGCGAGAAAGACGCCGAAGCCCACCGTGCACGGCGTGCAGAGCGCCTCGGTCGTGGGGCCGGCCGGGCAGGAGATCCACACCGACGAGTTCGGTCGCGTGAGGGTGCAGTTCCCCTGGGACCGCGAGGGCAAGAACGACGACGAGAGCTCGGTGTGGATGCGCGTCAGCCAGGGCTGGGCCGGCACGGGCTTCGGCATGATCTGCATCCCGCGCATCGGCCAGGAGGTGCTCGTGGGCTTCCTCTCCGGCGACCCGGACGACCCCATCATCACGGGGCGCGTCTACAACGCGGTCAACCCGGTGCCCTACAAGCTGCCCGAGAACAAGACCGTCAGCGGCTGGAAGACGAACAGCTCCCCCACGAACGGCGGCTACAACGAGATCAAGCTCGAGGACAAAGCCAACAAGGAGCTCATCTACATCCAGGCCCAGAAGGACGAGCACCACCTCGTCAAGCGCGACACGGTGCACCGCATCGAGCGCCACCACCACCGCACGATCCTGGAGAACCAGCACCTGATCGTGAAGAAGGTGAAGAAGGAGCTCATCAAGGTCGACGACCACCTCCACGTCGAGGGCGACCGCTTCCAGAAGATCGACAAGAGCACCTCGCTCACCGTCGGCAAGGACCAGGACGTGAAGGTCGGCAACAAACACGCGCTCGACGCCGGCAAGGAGATCCACCTGAAGGCCGGCAGCAAGGTCGTGCTCGACGCGGGCAGCGAGCTCACCGTGCAGGCGAGCGGCAACTTCATCCGCCTGCACCCGGGTGGCATCGAGATCGTCGGCTCGCTCGTGAAGATCAACAGCGGCGGCTCCGCCGGCAAGGGCAGCGGCGCGAAGCCGACCGAGCCGAAGGACGCCGAGGAGGCCTTCCCCAAGGACGCCTCCGAGAACATCCCCGACTGACGAGAGAGGTCGCCCATGCCGCCCGCAGCACGCATCGCCGACTTCCACACCTGCCCGATGGTGAACCCCGGGCCCGTCCCCCACGTGGGCGGGCCGGTCGCGTCGGGCAGCCCCGACGTGATCATCGGCTTCATGCCAGCGGCGCGGAAGACCGACACCGCGATCTGCGTGCCGGCCGTCGACGCGATCAAGAAGGGCTCCTCGGGGGTCGTCATCAACAACCTCGACGCCGCGCGCATCGGCGATCCGACGAACCACAACGGCGTGATCGTCATGGGCTGCCCCACGGTCATCATCGGCGAGAAGGCGCAAGCCGTCGCGCTGAAGGCCGCGGCCAAGGACGGCAAACCCTTTTGTGAAGAGTGCGAGAAGGCGAAGGCCGCGCAAGAGGAGGTGAAGCGGCAGCAGCAGGGCATCGACCCCTTGCCCGCGCCCGTCGCGACCCCGCCCGCCGACGCCAAGCCCCCGACCGACTCCGCCCATTACCACGAGAGCCCGCTCGCGCACGTGGAGCTCAGCCGCGAGGTGCTCGCCGCCCAGCCGAACGAGGACGACGGGCTCGACGGGGCTCGCTACGCGGCGCGCGAGTCGCTCGCGCGCGAGTTCTACGAGAAACACAAAGCCGCGTGGGAGACGGCCGCCGACATCGACAGCCACATCCGCTGCATCGATCTCGAGAAGCCCGTCCGACTCGTGACCGTGCCACCGGACGGCCAGGGCATGCACGGCGACCAGCTCTATCAGCGCGGCTTCCCGGGCGGCGGCGACGGTCGCTACTTCACGACCAGCCAGGACACCCTCCCGGAGGAGGTCGGGGCCTATGGCAAGGTCGTATGCAACATCGACGGTTGCGACGTCATCCAGCCCCGCGACTACCGCACGATCACCTTCGACGAGCCCGTGCAGGGCCTCATGAGCACGGCCGCGCCCGCGAACGACCATTGGTCGATGAACACCTCGGCGCGCAGCGAGCACAACCGCCACCGCAAGGAGACGGGCGGCGAGCTCCAGCCCGGCATGTCGAAGCGCACCAAGGGCGGCGCGACGCAGATCATGATCCCGCCCCAGCTCCGCGAGGGCAAGACCCACACCGTGGTGAGCGCGGTGCACTACTGAGTTCCGCCGGCGCGCGTCGACGCCCGAGGCGCGCTTGTCATTGGAGTAGCAACGACCTATGGCCGCCGTCCGCATCGACTCACGAGAGGTCTTCCAGGAGGTGCTCGCCGAGGCGCGCGCGGCGACGGCGGCCCTCGCGGCCTCGGTGCCCGGCTGGGAGCTCTGCGAGACCATCGAGGCGCAGCTCGCCTTCATGGCGGAAGAGACGGCGGGCGGCGCCGTGCCCGCGCGCGAGGATCAGCTCTCGACCAACCTCGGCCCGCTCGCGGTGAAGAACCTCGAGGAGTCGCACCCGGCCTACGCCACGCTGCTCAAGGAGCTCGACTACGCCTTTCGTCGATATGGGGCCCTGCCATGAGCCTGGCCGCACCGCGCCGAGGCATCGTGCAGCTCGTGCAGGCTCCGCGCGGCGCCTTCCGCAAGATCGTGCTCGCTCCCGGGCAAGCGCTCGAGCTCGGCCGAGACGAGCGCGCCGAGGTGCGCATCGAAGACCCGAGCCTGCGAGGGGCGCACCTCAGGCTCGAGTTCGACGCGGTCGGCCTGCACCTCCGCGAGCTCGGTGGCACGGGCTCGCTCAGCATCGACGGTGAGCGGAGGAGCTTCGGGGAGGTCCACTCGGGCGGCTGGTTCTCGGCCGGGCGCAGCACCTTCCGGTTCTTCCTCGAGAGGCGCAGCCCTCCGGTCGAGCCGAGGGCGCCCGCCGCCGGCGCGGCCGAGGCGCTCGCCGCGCTGAGGCCGCTCGCCGCTCTCGGCAAGCTATGGGGCGTCTTCGACGCGGCGCGTGCGCCGCGCATCCTCCAGCTCTGCGAGGAGGCGGTGGACCCTCACGAGTCGCTCTACCTCGGCGCCGCCGGGCGCGAGCTCGACGAAGTGGCGCCTTACCTCGTGCGCTTCGACCCCCGCTCCGGCCTGCTCGACAGGCTGGCCCTGGAGGGCTGGGGCGAGGCCTGGGGGATCTACGCGAGCGCGGAGCTCTCGCCGAAGGACGTGCGCAGGCACTTCCGCCGCTTCCTCGTGACCGAAGAGGAGACGACACGCGAGCGGCTCTACTTCCGATGGTACGACCCGCGCGTGTGGAGGGCCTTCTGGCCGGTGGCGACGCCACGCCAGCGCGCCGAGCTCGTGGGTGGGCTCTCGGCGGTCTATGCCGAGGGGGAGCGTGGCGAGCTCTTGGAGTGCGCGGGCGTGCCAGGGGCGCTGCCCGAGGGCGCGCCCTCGGTGGCTGCGGCCCCCGACGAGGGGGCCGACGCGCAGGGGGCCATGCTCGCGCCGGGAGGCGACGATGTTCCGGATCCGTAGGGAGCAGCTCGAGCACTTCGCCGATCGCGCGCGCGAGGAGTTCCTCGCGAAGATGCGCGCCTATCTGCGCGAGTCCTTCGCGGAGCTGGTGAGCGCGATGAACGACGCGGAGCTCTCCGCGTGGCTGCGCGGCGCGCTCGGCCGCTGCGAGCGCTTCGGCGTCGACACCGAGCCCGAGGCCGCGCAGCTCGTGTTGCTCTACCTCGTGCTCGGGCTCGACGCCCACGAGCAGTACCCCTGGGCGCGCGAGGCGCTCGAGGACCCGGTGCTCGTGCCGCTCGGCAAGCTGCGTCGGCTCGTGCGTGCCGCGCGCGCCGAGGGCATCGCCGGGATCGAAGACGTGTTGGTCTACGAAGAGATGGCCGAGCGTGAGCTCGAGGCCGTGGAGGCTTGACGATGGGTCCTGGCACGAGCTCGAACAAAGCGCCGCCCAACACGACCGCCGGGCAGAAGATCAACTCGGGGGTCCAGGGCTGCCCGCTCCAGGTGCACAAACCCTGCGACGTCGACAAGCTCGTCATCGAGGTGGTCGCGCGCGACGACCCGCCCGACGCGAAGAGCGTCAAGCCCCCGATCGAGCTGAAGCTCGAGACCACGCGCCGGCGTCGCGGCGAGGTGCCCGCCGGCGTGAAGAGCCGGCAGGCGATCGCGCGCTTGCGCGAATACGATCTCGTCATCGAGACCATCGGCGACTCCGCCGGTGACGACAAGGCCAGCGGCGCGAACGCACCCTGGAAGCGCGGCCCCTTCCGCGGCCTCGAGGTCGACCCCGAGGACGTCGTCAAGGTGAAGAACGTGCGCGGCTACTACCACGGCCGTGAGTGCGCCAAGCAGGAGCACTCGGAGCTCAGGTTCAAGGCCCTGACCGCCGCGCCCGAGCTGCGCGGCAAGACGGAGATCCGCGAGCGCAAGCCGGGCGCGAGCGAGCTCCTCATCAAGGATATCGACCTCTCCGCGCCGGAGTTCCCGCTCGGCAACCTGCCTGCGGGAGCCAACATCACCGCGGCGCTCGAGCTCATCGCTTCGCTCTTCCTCGCGACCAAGCCGAAGGACGTCGAGTTCGTCGCGGCGAGCTGCGGCAAGCGCGCGAAGGGCGACGCCAAGGCCGCGCAACCGAACACCGACCTCAAGGGCCTCTTGCGGATCTACAGGCGCGACAAGTGGACCGTCGGCCTCAAGATCCCGCCGCTCGGCAGCTACAAGGACACGCGCTCGGCCGACAACTTCCGCAGCCTCGGGAGCTCGAGCCCGACCGGAGACTACAGCCGAGAGAGGTCCGGCAACGTCGGCATGATCTCCGGCTCGAGCTCGTCGAGCCGCACCGGCAAGACGACGACGAGCTCCGAGGAGGTGTGGGTCGGCAACGTCGGCGTCCGCGAGACCCAGATGACCCACAGCCAAGGGCAGGGGCGACGCACCGAGAACAGCACCCACACGAGCTTCGATCGCAATGGCGGCTCCGGTACGCCCGACTATGGCGGCACCGACATCCGGAACAGCAAGGTCCAGCAGCGGCAGCAGGGCATGCCGAAGCGCGACTACAAGGCCTTCGAGGATCGCCTCAGCAAGGCGAGCGGCTTCGACATCGTCGTCGCGCGCAACGATCGTGAGATCGGCGGCAAGGAGTTCGTCGAGTTCGTGCAGAAGGTCGCCGCCGGCATCCAGGCCTTCGGCCAGGCGATCGTCGACATCAAGAAGTTCTTCAACAAGGTGCCCCAGGCGGGCTGGAAGTTCGAGTTCGAGGTGTCGGCCTTCGCGGGCATGGTGCTCGTCGAGTGGGCGCCGCACCAGCACAAGGCCGCGATCGCCGGCGGGCGTTACATCCCCGTCGAGTACAAGTTCAAGGGCAAGATCTCGCTCGAGATCGTCAACGTCTCGATCACGCTCTCCTTCGGGATCGACGTCGTGGCGCTGGGCACCGGCCTCGTGGGCAAGGTGTTCGGCAAGATGAGCTTCAAGGCGTCGATCGAGCGCGAGATCCAGATGGACATGCTCCGGCCGACGCAGACCTTCGACGTCGCGAGCGACGGCGTGGTCGAGCTCGGCGCGGTCGTGTCGGCGACCATCGTGGGCTACACGCTGGCCGACGGGCGGCTCTCGGTGAACACGGGCCTCGAGCTCAAGGGCAAGCTCGAGGCCGACTGGCAGAACAGCCGCTTCGATCTCAAGGGCGTGCTCAAGCGCAAGCCGATCCTGCTCACCGGCAGCATCCAGGGGCCGTGGTGGTGGGGCAAGAAGCGCATCGATCCGCCGGTCGAGATCCTGGCGGGCGGCGATCTCTACACCTTCAAATGAGCGTCGCGTCGCCCTCGACCATCGTGGTCGCGGGGCCTCGGAGCTCGGTCGATACAATCGAATCGCGGTCTAGATGAGTCGAGACACGGTCGTGATGGCGCAGCTCGAGATCGAGGGTTGCGCTGCGGAGCTCTACGTCAATGGCGTGCCGACGAGCCGGCTCCTGCCGGAGCCCGGGAGGCTGCCGGTGGAGAACCTGGCCGTCGAGCAGCTGCTCGTGCCCGGCGACAACAGCCTCGAGCTCTTGGTGGAGCCGGGTGATCGACCCAGCGAGGCGCGCAGGCAGAAGGTGGAGCAGAGCTTCCGGCCGATGCGCGCGGTGGGCAGGCTCGTGCGCTACCGCGAGGGCGAGGACACGGCGCCGGGCGACGGCGAGACCTTGCTCGAGGTCGCCTTCGCGTGGTCGGACGCGAGCCTCGACCGGCGCATGATGCCGACGTCGAACGCGAAGACGATCTCCCTCGGTGCGGCCCACGGGCGCTGGGCTTGGCAAGACGCGCCCGAGCTCGTCGAGGGCGAGGCGCTCGTCGCCGAGGCATGCGCGCTGCTCGATCAGGTCGAGCTCGCGGTGCGCACCGGCAACGCCGACCGCCTCTACGCGCTCAGCGAAGCGCAGATCCTCGACGTGCTGCACGCCTACCCGGCGCTCAGCGCGGAGTTCTTGCGCGGCGACCTCGTCGCCATGCTCCAGCACTACCAGAAGGGCCCCGAGCCGGTGGTCGCCCGCGACCCGTCGAAGCACGACTTCCGCGTGGTGGCCGGCGGCAAGCTGCTGCAGCTCGTCGACGTGGACTGGACGCCGAGCTTCAAGCTCCGCGATCCCGTCGACCGCTCCGAGATCGGCTATCCGATGTTCCTCGCGCGCCTCGGGGGAGAGCTGCGCATCGTTCGTTGAACAGGCGTTCGTCGACGCAGGGCCGGCTCGTGGCGGCGCGTGCTCAGCGCAGCACGCGGGCGACGGCGGCGGCGCGCACGGCGCTCGGGTGGCTCTCGTATTGGTCGGCCTGGAAGTGCGCTTCGGCCAAAAGTTTGACGCGCAAGCGACGGAAGAGCGGCAGCTTCTTGGCGAGCGCTTCGGGGAAGTAGGTCGGCACGCCCGTGCTCCCGCCGGCGAAGTAGAAGAGGGCGCGCAGGTGGGGCGCGCCGAACACCGAGCGCTTCTGGTAGGCGCGGCGCTCGAGCAGGGCGCGCTCCGCCTGGTCGTCGAGGTAGGTCGGCCCCACCGAGCGCGAGGACTTCGCGAAGGCCTCTCGGATCTTGGTGGTGAGCGTCGTCGCCAGATCGGCCGAGGGCACGAGATCGGGGGTGCCGAGGTAGGCCAAGGCTTGGTCGACGGCGAGCTTGAGCTCGTCGGCCGGCGGCGCCCCGCCGCCTTGGGGTTCGGCGGCGGGTGCTGGAACCACGAAGGGGGTCGCGGCGGAGAGCACCGCCTTGAGCATCTCGACCTCGTCGAAGTCGAAGCGGGCTTCGCCGGCGAGCAAGAGCAGCTGTGGCGCGAAGCGGCCGTCGCTGCGCACGGCGGCGTAGAGTGCGGACTCGACGCCGTCTTCGCCGGAGGGCGTGCCACGCGCGAGGATCTCGAACACCTCGCGGCGATCCTCGAGCTCGGCGTGCTCGTCGGACAGGGCGGGCTCGTCGAGCTCCGGGTCGGGCGGCTGCGCCTCGAGCTGGTCGAGGATCTTCTTCCACTCCGGGCGGCGACGAATGCGCGGCGCGGCCTCGGGGTCGAACCAGAGGAGCTGGAGCACGTCGCCCTGGAAGGGCTGGACCACCGGGCCTGCGCTCGCGCGCGCGCGCGGCGCGGCCGCCGCATTCGACGCACCGACCACGCCCGCCAATGCCGCGGTGGAGGCGTGCTGGAGCGCGACCGGCGCCGGTGGCGCAATGGCAGCGCCTGGAGAGGGCCACGGCCCCGCGCTCGCCTGGCTCGCCTTCGCCGCGGCCACGTAGGCCGCCGCCACCGAGCCGCCGAGCGCCGCAGCGGGCGGCACCGAGGGGCTCGCTGGCGCGTAGGCGTTCGGTGGGGGCGGTGGCGGCGCTTGTGAGGCCGCGACCGGTGGCGCGGGTGGCACCGAGGCCACCGGTGGGGGTGGGGTGGTCGCGGGCTGGGACAGCTTCGGAGGCGCCTGAGGCGGCGAGAATGGGGTGGCGCTCGCGCCGCCCCAGGAGGGCTCGTTCGCGAAGCGTGGGTCGCCTGCGCCGGGAGGGCTCGAGGCGCTCCTCGAAGCGAATGGCAAGGCCTGCGCCGCTTGCAGCGACTCCAGGGAGAACGCTCGCGTGGCCGGACCGCTGGCTTCGCTCGAGGTCTTCTCTTGAGCGCGTGCAGCGAGCGCGGAGAAGGGCAGCACGGCGTTGCCTCGGGTCGTGCCGCGCGGCCCGCCTGGCGGCTGCGACCGGTCGGTCAGCGCCTCGCTCGTGATCGTCTCGCGCGCGAGCTCGGTCTGCGCGGTCTTCCAGCTCGGGCGGGGCTCTTCGAGCTCCACGCTCAGCGCGACGCGTTCATCCGGTGCGTCGAGCGGGATCTGACCTCGCCAGGTCACCGTGCAGATCCCTCGGTCGGTGTCGATCCACAGCGTGTCGGCCCGGAGCACCACCGCCTGCTTGGTGCCCCTGCGAGAGGCGGTGACCTTGGGCTTCGCGCCGGGGAGCCGACTGCGCAGCTCGGCGTGACTCTTGTGCAGGTTCTCGAGGTAGATGCGCGCGTCGGCGGGCAGGGAGTCGAGCTGCTGGTCCGAAGGCGCCAGGTTGAAGTAGCCGAGATCGAAGCCCTCGGGCAGCGGCTGAGACTGCCACGCGGTCCCTGCGAAGTGAGCGGCGTGGCGCCCGAGCCGCTCGCGGCGCGGAGACCAAGTCGGCGCGATCGGTCCGAAGCCCACCGGGTCGATCGCCTCCGGCTCCTCCTTCGAGCTACCGACGGGCACGAGGTTCGGGAAGAGGCTGCGGCCGTAGCTGTCTCGCGCCGCCGAGCGCACGCCGGCAGGGTTGGTCGAGCCGTGCGCAGCGCGCTCGTAGACGAGGCGCATGCGCGTGAAGGGCGAGCCCTCGTAGAGGCGGCCGTCGGGGCCGAGCGAGCGGTCGGCGTAGAGCTCGATCGACTTCTGTAGCCCTTCGACGCCCAGGGTCGCGATCAAGCCGCGCTGAGGCTGGCCCTTCGGCGCGAAGGCGTGTCCGACGAGCAGCACGTCGACGCGGGGTTTCGTCGGGGCGAGATCGCTCGCGACCGAGAGGCTCCGCTGCTCGTCGTCGTCCCAGTGTGAGTCGGACTCGTGGATGGGCTCTTGCTCGGGCGCGAGCGAGGCGGTGCCCGGCTCCAGCACGAAGCTCAGCTTGGCCGCGACGGTCATGACCCACGCGGAGGGGCGTGGCTGCCAGACGAGCGTCGACAGCGGAACTTCGCCTCGCGACTGCATCGTCGCGCGAGTCTATTACAGAGTGGCGCGGCGTGTGGTGCCTCGCGTCGTGGCGCAGGCTGCGTCGCGGGCGCCGGTGGCTCAGTTCGCGTCGGCTCGCGGCGCGGGCCACAGGCGGCGGAAGCCCACGCCGAGCAGCTTGCGATCCGCGAGCTCGACGAGCCCACCCCACCGGCACTTCTCGACGAGCACACCGACGGTGCGTGCGCCCTCTTGTTCGACGAGCACCCGAGAACCTTCGGCGAGGCCGGCGAACACGCGCGCCTGCGAAGCGAGCGCGACGAGCTCCTCGCTCGCTTTGCCCTCGTGCGGCGAGATCGTGTCGGACGCGGTGCGCTTCACCAGGCCCCGCTCGAAGAGCACGTCGCAGCCGTCGTCGGCGTCGCTCAAGAGCACGCCGACCTGAGGCACGCCGCCGGCCGAGAGCAAGCTGACGAGCTTGCCCGCGCGCGGCGAGCTCGAGCTCTGCCTGCCGCCGAGCCGCTCGCGCATCTGGTCGGGGGAGGGAGCGCGGAGCTCGAGGCTGGGTGAGAGGGGAAGCGAGAGGCGCCTGCGCATCGAGCTGCATGCTAGCGCCGCCTGGGCGAAGTGCGAGCGCGCAGCCCGTCTTCGCGCGGCGCGCTCAGTTGCGGTCGGCGAAGGGATCGAAGCCCGCGCTCGCCGCGGGCTTCGGCGTCGCGGCGTCGGGGCGCGGAGCGGGGCGCGCGCTCGATGCGTTGCTCGTGGGGCGCGGCGGCACGACGCGCGAGCTCGCGCTCGAGGCCGGCGAGCGCTCTCGCTCCTCGTCGAGGCCGAGCTCGACGACCTCGTCGGTGCCCGCGCTCCGCGCGGGACGGTTCGTCGCGACGGCGCGCGCTGCGGCGGCGGGCACGAGCGCCGCCGTACGCAGGCCTTGGCGGGCGCTCGCGGCCTTGGGCAGGCTGGCGCGGTAGGTGCCCACGGCCGCGACCACCAGGGCGAAGGCGAGCAGCCCGAGCAGGCCGATCGCGGCGCGCATCATCATCGCGCGCTTGCGCCGGTCGAAGCGCATCGTGCCACCGAGGGCGTCGTCTCGCGCGACCGGCGGGGTCGTGTTCGCGTCTGGGCGGAGCGCACCACGGAGCACCGCGGCGATGCGCTGTGAGGCGCCTTGGCCGAGCGGCCCGGCGAGCGGCTCGAGCGCGAGCGCGAGGCCCGCGACGTCGATGTAGCGCTCGTCGGGGTTCTTCGCGAGCGCCGTCGCGACGATGGTGTCGACCGCGCCGGGTAGCCCGGCGCGAAGCTCGCTCGGTGGCGTGGGATGACCCTCGAGCACCTGCGCGGTGATCGCCGTGACGGTGTTTCCGCCGAAGGCGGGGCGACCGACGAGCAGCTCGTAGAAGATCGCGCCGAGCGACCAGACGTCGGCGCGTGCGTCGACGTGCCTCGAAGAGCGGATCTGCTCCGGCGACATGTAGAGCGGCGTGCCCATGCTCACCAGCGTCTGCGTGAGGGCAGGGGCGAGGCCCTCGGCGGCGACGACGCCCTTCGCGATGCCGAAGTCGAGCACCTTCACGAGCGGCGAGCCGTCGGCGCGCTGCGCCAGGAAGAGGTTCGCGGGCTTGAGATCGCGGTGGACGATGCCGTGGGCGTGGACCTCGGCCATGCCCTCGCAGGCCTGGAGCACGTAGAGGGCCGCGTCTTGCACCGAGAGCGGACCCTGCTCGACCACGCTCGCGAGATCGCGCCCACGTAGGAGCTCCATCACCAGGAAGGGTGTGCCCGCGCTCGTGGTGCCCTCGTCGTAGAGGCGGATCGAGTGCTCGCCGCGCACCCGCGCGGCGGCCCGCGCCTCGTGGTGGAAGCGCGCGACCGCCTCGGCGTTGTCGAGGTGGCGCGTGTGCAGGATCTTCACCGCGACGAGCTCTCCGAGGTCGAGGCGCTCGGCCTCGACCACGACGCCCATGCCGCCGCGCCCGATGAGCCGGGTCACGCGGTAGCGGTCGGCGAGCACCTCACCGAGTCGAACCTCGGCCTCGCGCGTGTGCGTCGGAGGGCCGGCAGCGTGACCTTGGGCGCTCATCCCTGCAGCGAGGATCGTACGGCGAGCGCCGCCCCGACTCCAGCGCCGTTCTCGAGCCGCGCTTCGCGCATGGGCACGTCGAGCGACCGGAGCGGCCGAGGAGCCTAAGCCCTCAGAGGCTCGCCGTCTCCCGGGCACCCTCTTCGAGCGGAGGGAGCAGCGCCGGATCGGTGTCGGGCGCCACGAGCCAGATTTCCTGCACCGGCGGGTAGACGTCGACCGACTCCTCGGTGTGCACGCTGCCGTCGGTGCGCGACGAGGTCGTGATGCGCTTCACGCGCAAGCCCCGTTTGCCCTTCTGCTTGAGCTTGAACTCACCCGAGGGCAGCCTCGTCTTCTCGAGCTTGCGGCCGTACTTGAGGACGCCGAGCGTCTCGGTCGCGAGGCTCACCGTGGCGGGCCGCTCGGCCCCTCGGATCTCGAAGGCGAGCAGGCCTGGCTCGGGCGACGCGGCGACGACGACCGGGAAGTCGAAGCCATTGCGCAGCCGGAGATCGAGCACCGGGTAGGCGACCGTCGCGTCGAGCCCGGGGCGGATGTAGCCGCTGGGGCGAGAGTGGTTGCGCCGCTCGAGGATCTCGAGCCCGGCGAAGAGCGCGGCGGCGTACAGCGTGCTCGCCACCTGACAGCTGCCTCCGCCGATGCCCTCGCGCATCTCGCCGCGGAAGATCTCCGGGGCGGGGAAGAAGCCGTTGTCGGTCGTGCGTGGCCCGACCAGATCGTTGAAGCTCATCGAGTCTCCGGGCGCGAGCACCACCCCGTCGAGCGTCGTAGCCGCGCGGAGGATGTTCTTGTCGCGACCGGCCGGCCCACCGAAGCGGGTCTCGAAGCGCGCGAGCACCGTCTTCGTGTCGGCGCGCTCGGCGAGCTCGGTCGTGGCGGCCGGTAGCCACGCGTAGGTGGAGAGCTCGACGACACCGTCGCCGTCGAGGTCTCTCGCCGCGCGGAGCAAGGCCTCGGCCGTGGCGTAGGCGTCGACGAGCCGCCCCTCTCGGTGGGGGGTGACGGCGCCGCTCCGGGCGGAACGCCGCGCGCCTTGGGGGCGTGCATCGACCGTGTCGCGCGCCGGGGCGACCAGCGCCGCAACCGCCTCCACGGGCAGCTCGTAGCGCAAGCCGAGCGCGTAGGCGCCTGCGCTCGCGCGCTCTCGGTCCAGGTGGCGCGCGAGCCAGTCGCCGCGGCGACCGACCGCGAGCGCGTCGCGCGTGACCCGCTCCACGTCGGCCGTGCCGCCGAGCTCACGCAGGCTCGCGCCGAAGAGCTCACGCCCGTCGAGCACGACGCGCAGCGGCCGGTCGAGCACGCGCGACGCCCGCTCGAGCGCGATCGTGCGCGCGTTCGCCTCTCCGACGAGCTCCCCTTCGATGCGCACACCCTCGGCGACCTCGTCGGGGCCGAGCTCGGCGCGATGGACGCGGTGCGCCGCGACGCCCAGCGCGGCCATGCCGCCGAAGGAGAGCGTCAGGAGCAACGCGCGGGCGACCGGTGCGAACATCGTCGATGGCTCGCTCTACGCCTCGGAAGCCGAGCTGCTTCCCGGGCGCCGAGGCTACTTGCCGATGGCCTGGCGGTACACCCAGCCCTGCTTGGCGCCGGACTTCACGAGGTACCAGTCGTCCTTCTGCTCGACGACCTCGACGCGCGTGCCCTGTGGGATGCGCGCGACCACCTTGCCGTCCTTCGGCGTCTCGCGGAGCAGCGCCTTCTCCCAGGCGATCGTGACGCGCTCGGCGGCCGGCGCCGAGCCTGCTTCGGGCGTCGCCGCCTCTTCCTCACCCGAGGGCGCCTTGCCCGGCGGATAGAAGCTCACGGGGAAGCTGACGAGGTAGCGGTCGTGTTTGTGGGGGATCTTGTCGAGCTCGAGCCCCTCGAGCGCCTTGCCCGCGCAGCTCAGCACGCCCCGCACCGTGGAGCTCGGGAGCGCGGACTTCTTGCCCTCGACGACGAGCAGCTCGCTCTTGTCGAAGTGGACGTTCACGCCGACGTGAACGACGCCCTCGAGACCGATCGCCGCCGGGCAGCGCGCGAGCTCGCCGAGGCGGCTCTTCACCGTGCGGTCGAGCGCGAGCTTGCCGCACTCGTCGATCTTCTCGCCCTTCTTCGTCTTGCAGGAGTCGACCGTGCCGTCGCCGATCCGGACCTCTTGTCGGTTCTTCGCCGAGGGCTCCTCGGGCTCGAGCTCGGCTTCGGCCTCGGCCTCGGAGGCCTCGGGTGCGGGCACGAGCGCCGCGGTGGGCTCGCCCGCCGAGGGTTTGGGCGCCTTGCCCGGGATGTCCGGGCCGACCTCGAGCCCGACGAAGCGCGGCCACGCGATGCCCACGACGAAACCCACCGCCGCCACGATGCCGACGCGCGAGAGCACGGGGCGCTCGGCCTCGGGGCTCGGAAGGTCCACCCTGAGTGGCTTCGTCGGACGCGCAGCAGTCGCCATTCGCGCCTCGGGGCTACCACGAACCGCTGGGCGGAGCGAATTTCTCCCGGTCGCCTGGCGGGCCCCGTCACGCGGAGGGCCCGTAGCGCGGAGGCCCTGATCCGCGGAGGTTCAGTCGCTCAGGAGCTCGAGCAGGGTTCGAAAGCCCGCCTGCGGCACGGCGAAGGTGGCGTCGACGTCGCTGCGCCGCGCGTAGTGGACGCTGATGCCCTGGTAGGTGTCGCCCGCGCCGACCTCGATGCGGATGGGCTCGCTCGGGATCGGGGCGCCGGGGCCCGAGGACTTCACGCGCGGCGTGACGAGCACGCGCAAGAGCGGCGCGTCGAGCCCCTGCGCGGGCAGCGCGGAGCCCACCGAGACGACACCCATGGGGCGCATCGACGCGACCGCGTCGCGCAGCTCGGAGGTGACGCTCTCGCCCGCCGGCTGTCCATCGAGCCGCACCACGAGCTTGGGCCCGTCGCGCTCGAGCAGCAGCGAGCGCGCGCCCAACTTCGCCTCGAGCCTGTCGATCTCGGCGAGCGGCGGCACGAAGCTCGAGGTGTCGAGCAACCAGCGCCCCACGCTGCGCTCGAGCTCCTTCGGTGCGATGAACACCTCCGGGCGATCGCCGAAGCGCGCGTAGGGCCCCTCGTCGGTGAGCGCACCGAGACGGAGCACGACGCGCTGCTCGGCGC
>CALKVW010000075.1 GCA_938004785.1 uncultured Polyangiaceae bacterium | reverse complement strand
CCACGGTGGCGTAGTCGGCGAAGCCGTCGAGCGTCCACTCCCAGACGTTGCCGATCATGTCGTCGAGCCCGAGCTTGGTGCGCCCGGCGACGAAGCTGCCGACCGGCGCGGTGCCGGGGTAGCCGTCGTCTTCCTCGTGCATCTGGCCGCTCGGAGGCTGGATGCCCTTCACTTGCTCCCAGGCGGCACACTCTCTCCCGCAGGCGTTCATGTGACGTGCGTCGGTGCCGAGGTCGTCGCCCCAGGGGAACTTGCGCCCGTCGGAGCCGCGCGCCGCGTACTCCCACTCGGCCTCGGTGGGCAGGCGCGCGCCACGCACCTTGCAGAACTCCGCGGCCATCGCCCAGGTCACGCAGTTCACCGGGTGCTGATCGCGCCCCGGCTTCACCTGGTTGTTCTCCCCGATGTTGCACATCTCGGCGTAGGCCTGGCGGTTCTTCTCGTGCTGCGCTTCGCTGAGCTGCCCGACGCGCGGGTACTCCGGCACCTGGTGCGCGCGCTTGCACTCCCCCGCGTCGACGCACTCCTTGTACGCGCGCGCCGTCACCTCGGTCTTGTCGATGCAGTAGGTGGAGAGCTTCACCTTGTGGGCGGGCTTCCACAGAGGGAAGCCCTCCTCGTCGGAGCCGCGGAAGAACTTCGCGCCGTCGACCTGCGCCATGCCCTCAGGGCAGCTCGGCGGCGGCGGAGGCGCCACCACGAGCTCGCTCGCCACCGGCGCGGTCGCGCTCGGCGCGGCTGCGCCGTGCGGCTTCGGATCCGAGGCGAAGGTGTAGGCGACGCCTCCTCCGACCGCGAGCGCCAGCACGCCGAGCCCGGCGTAGAGCAGCGCGGCTGAGCGACCGGTCGTGCTCGCCGGCGCCAGGCTCGCGCGTACGACTCCAGAGCCTCCCGTGGTGGGCTGCACGGCGAGGCGCGCGGGGCTCTCCGTCAGTTGCATGCCCAAGGAGCTCGTGGGCGGGGCGGTGGCGCCAGGCAGGGAGCTACGGCCGAGCGGGTTGCCCGTGGTGGGCGAGCGCCACTCGGGCGCCCCAGGGAAGGCCGCCGCGTGGAGCTCCCTCCAGAGCTCGCCCGCGGAGTGGTGGCGATCGCCCGGCGCCACGGCGAGCGCCTTGCGGAAGACGCGCTCGACCTCGTCGCTCACGTCGAGACCGAAGGCGCGAGGCGTCGGTCTCACCATCGGGTCGCGGCTGGCGACGGCGAGCTGGAGGTAGTCGTCGCCCTCGAGCGCCGGCACGCCGCCGCGGAGCAGCTCCACCAGCACGAGCGCGAGCGCGTAGACGTCGGTCCACGGGCCCGTGGCGCCGTGGGTGCGGCTGAACTGCTCGGGGGCGCCGTAGTTGGGCGTGAAGGCCGTGATGTTCGTGCCCGTCTTCGCGAGCGCGGTCTGGAGCTGCGCGTGCTCGCTCATCACCTTGGCGATGCCGAAGTCGAGGATCTTCACGATGTGCTCGCCGCGCGGGTCTCCCACGACGAAGAAGTTCGCCGGCTTGATGTCGCGGTGGGCGATGCCCTGCGTGTGGGCGATCTCGAGGGCGCCGACCGCAGGCTCGAGCAGCGTCATCGCCTCGGGCAGCGAGCGCGCGCGGGACCCGCTCGCGTACTCGGTCGCGAGCACCGCATCGAGCGGGCGCCCGTCGAGCCACTCGAGCACCATGTAGGGGACCGACTGCCCGGCAGGTGTCGTGAGCGTGCCCACGTCGCGTGCCTGTACGATCGCCGCCGAGCGGGTGGAGAGGCTCGTCATGAGCTTGCCCTCCTGGAGGAAGCCCTGGAGCAGCTCCTCGCGCATCTCCGGCGGCACGGAGGCGAGCGTGTTGAAGCACTTCAGCGCGACCGGCTGCCTCCACAGCACGTGCTCGGCGCGGTAGACGACGCTGAAGCCGCCCTCCCCGACCGGTCGCTCGACGCGGTACTTCTGGTCGACGGTGGTGCCGACCAGTCCGAGCACGTCGCTGAGGGCTGCGTTCATGGCTGACTCGTCGGTGCTCCGCCCCCAGGCGCTCTGGAGCTCACACCGTGTTACGCGCGGAGGGCGGGCCGGTTTCGGCGAGGAGCCGCGGGAGACGCGCCGGCCGGCGCAGGCCGGCGGGCGCGTCAGGTCGGGCAGCGTATCAGGGCGTCGCCGCCGGCGCCTGCGAGTCGGCCGCCGGGGCCGCGCTCGCGTCCGCCGCGGGGGCCGCGCTCGCGCTGGCCGCGGGGGCCGCGCTCGCGTCCGCCGCGGGGGCCGCGCTCGCGTCCGCCGCGGGCGTCGGCGCGGGCGCTGCGGGCGCTTCACCGGCGGGCGCCTCGCCGAGCGGCACGAGCAGGTCGAGGCTGATGACGGCCTCACGCGCGACCTTCGCGCCCATCTGCTCGAGCGAGCGCTGGGCGAGCTTGCCGAATGCGTCGCGCGGTCGCACGTCGTGCTCCGCGAGCCCCACCGTGAACGGCGCCTTGCTGCGGATGCGCAGCGTGGTCGCCTGGTCGCCGACGAAGCCGAAGACGAGCTCGAGCTCGACCGTCTTCTTCGAGAGGCGCTGGTGGAGCAGGAAGTCGCCCGTCGCCTTCACCGTCACGACGCGCTCCGAGCCGCTCAGCTTGGTCACGTCCTTCGCGCTGACCTCGTCGATCGAGCGGATCGCGAACTCCGCGCGGGCGTTGCGCGCGCGGTCTTGTTCGGGCGTGGAGCTGTCGATCTCGAGCCAGGCCTTCGCGTGCTCGTTCTGCAGCGCCTCCTTCTTCTCGACGGCGAAGCCGTCCGAGGGCGGCGGCGGCTCCACGGGCTCGTCCTGCTTGTCGGCCTTCTTCTTGTCTTTCTTCTTGTCGTCGCCCTCGGGCTCGGGGAGCGGCTCTGCCTTGGGTCGCTGGAAGAGCTCGAGCGTGCCGAGGTCCGCGACGATGTTGCCGGTCGTGAGCGTGAGATCACTCAGATCGATGTTCAGCGTGCCCGAGGCGGCGACCGCGCCGCGGATCTTCTCGTCGGGCGCGTCCATGGTGAAGCCGAGCGTCGAGCCCTTGGTGTCCAGGCTGAAGGGCTTGCCGGCGACCGACTTGGGCGCGCTCGCGGCGAGCGCTGAGGCGGTGGCCGTCGGCGCGAGCGGCGCGTGCGCCTGATCGTCGCAGCCCACGAGGGGCAGGCCCGACAAGAACAAGACGCCCGAGAGGGCGCGGAGCGAGAGAGATCGCATGCTTGGTACTCCGTAGGGTTCGCCCTTCACCACCGGTTCTGGTGGCCGAGAGCGGGTGAACGATAGCCACGAACCGCTCCGAGCTGCCACCCCTCGTCCACTCGATCGGCGCCGGAGCTCGGCCACGCCGTGACAGGCCCGCGGAGCAGCGCTAGAGGGAGGTCGTCGTGTCGTTCTCCTCGGATCCACGCGCTTCACGGTCCCTGCGGGCGCTGCTCCTCGCCGGCTTCGCGTCCTTCGGCGCCGGCTGCATCACGAGCGCCGACCACGCGGCCTGCCGAGAGAGCTGCGAGTGCAAGACGCTGGGCAACTGCTCGGCGACGCGCAAGGGCTGTGCTCCGTCGAACGACGAGCACTGCCGGAGCTCGCGCGCCTGCACGGTCTTCGGGCGCTGCGCCCACCAAGACGGGCGCTGCGTCACGCGCAGCGACGAGCACTGCAAGGCGGCGGACATCTGCACGAAGGGCAACCTCTGCCGCTACGTCGACGGCCGCTGCGTGATGTGAAGACCTGACCGTGGCCGTCGCGGGCCGCGCGCTCGCGTGGCCGCTCAACAGCCGCAGCCGAAACGCGCGGGCTCCGTGACCGTCCACGACCACTCGCCGCCTCGTAGCGACCCGGCGCCACGCTCGTCGACGCGCTCGAGCTCCCCGTCGCCGTCGAGATCCACGAGCAGCCCGTCGATCTCGTGCCCCTCCACGATCCACTCCGTGGCGAGACCGCGCGCTCCCCGATGGAACATGCCCCCGAGCGATGCGCGGAAGGAGCAGGGCTCGCCGGCCTCGATGCTCACGAGCACGAGCTCTCGGCCGTCGAAGTGGATGGCGCGCGTGTGAAGGCGCGCGGAGCCATCGTCGGCCCAGCGACCGCCGGTGGGCACGACGCCCCATTGCGTGGACGCGGTCGCCTCGTGCTCCTCGTAACTCTTCTGGTGCGCGCTCCAGAGCTCGCTGGCCTCGAGGCGCGCGAGCGCGGCGCCAGCGTCGGGCTCGGGGAGAGGCGCGGCGAACGCGGGCGCCGGCAGGCTCGCGAGCCTGCCCCAGCTGGCTCGCGCGCAGGCTGGATCGTCGGGCAGCCGGGCGACGAGCCACTCGCCGGCGTAGCCGAGCGCGGCGCGCGCCATGAGGTCTCGAGCGGGCGTCTTGGCGCCGGGTGCGGTGTCGACGCCGAGCACGACGGGGTCGAAGCCCTCCCACTCGGCTTGCTTCGCGAGCGCGAGCCGACCGAGGCGCACCCTGCAGACGCGCTCGGCGCCGTCGTAGAGATCGACCTCCTGCCCCTCGAGGCGCAGCGGCGGCGGCACGCTCTCCGGATCGAGCTCGGCCACGCTCATCGCGAGCGCGCCCACGATCTCGACGAGCGGCTCGCGCGCACGGAGCTCGCCTGCAGGCGCGGAGCTCAGCACGAAGGCGCTGTCGCCGGGCAGCTCGAGCAGCTTGCCGAAGAGCCCGGGCGTCTCCGGTGCGAGCGCGCTCGCCTGGGCGGCCGCTCGCGGGGCGACCGCGGTGCGCTCGGCGCTCGGCGGCGCCGGCTGCGCGATCTCGGGGCTCGCCGGGGACACGGGTGCGGCGCATGCAGCCAGGAGCACGATCCCCGAGGCGGGGAGCCGACGGACGAGGGCGCGCATGGCAGCTTCGTAGACGCCCCCGCCCCTGGCGTCGATTCCCGACGGTGCGCGGGCGGCGACCCGTAGGACTACGCGCCCGCCCGCGCCGCGCTCCCCGCTCGGTTCCCCGGCCGTGCTCCGCTCGGAGCCCCCCAACCCTTGCCCCGCTCGGGGAGCCCCCCCCGCCTCGCTCAGCTCGCGCCGAGCAGGGCCTCGTTCGAGTCGGGCGTGCCGCTCGAGAGCGTGCCGACCTCGTCGACCAGGGCCGCAGCGAGCACCTCGCCCATGTCGGAGGCGAGCACGAACTCGATGGCCTCACGCACCTCGCTCGGCAGCTCGTCGATGTCGCGCTCGTTGTCGCGCGGCAGGATGACCCGCGTGATGCCCGCGCGGTGCGCCGCGAGCACCTTCGCCTTGATGCCTCCGACGGGCAGCACGCGCCCTCGCAGGGTGACCTCGCCGGTCATCGCGGTGTCGTGTCGCACGCGGCGAGCGCTGAGGAGCGACGCGAGCGCCGTGAAGATCGTCACACCCGCGCTCGGGCCGTCTTTCGGTACGGCGCCGGCGGGCACGTGCAGGTGCAGGTCGAGCTCGTCGAGCGAGGCGACGTCGACCCCGAGCTCGTCGGCGTGGCTCTTCACGTAGCTGAGCGCCGCACGCGCGCTCTCCTTCATGACATCGCCCAGCTGCCCGGTGATCTCGAGCCTGCCCTTGCCACGCATGCGCGAGGTCTCGATGAAGAGGATGTCGCCACCCACGGGCGTCCACGCGAGCCCGGTGGCCACGCCCGGCACGCTCGTGCGCTCCGCAACGTCGAAGCGGTACTTCGGCTTGCCGAGGATGCGCTCGAGATCGGGATCGTCGACGCGGAAGGCGAGCGGCGCGTCGTCGGCCGCCGAGCCCTCGTCGGGGCGCTTCGCGACGTCGAGCGCGATCGAGCGGCAGACGCGGCCGATCTCGCGGTCGAGCTGCCGCACGCCGGCCTCTCGCGTGTAGCGGGAGACCAAGGTGCCGAGCGCGGCGTCGTCGAGCTGCACCGAGCCCTGCGGCAGCCCCACCTCCTTCACGCGCTTCGGCAAGAGGTGCTTCTTCGCGATCGCGCTCTTCTCGGGCGGGGTGTAGCCCGAGAGCTCGACGATCTCGAGCCTGTCGCGCAGCGGCGCGCTCAGCGTGTCGAGCGTGTTCGCGGTGCAGAGGAACAACACCTCCGACAGGTCGAAGGGCAGCTCGAGGTAGTGGTCGGTGAAGACCTTGTTCTGTTCGGGGTCGAGCACCTCGAGCAGGGCCGACTCGGCGGCGCCACCCCAGTGGTGGGAGAGTTTGTCGATTTCGTCGAGCAGGACGACGGGGTTCTTCACCTTGGCCTTGCGCAGCGCGTGGATCAGGCGCCCGGGCAGCGCGCCCACGTAGGTGCGACGGTGACCGCGGATCTCGGCTTCGTCGCGTACGCCGCCGAGCGCGACCCTGGCGAAGGGCCTGCCCGTGGCGTCGGCGATCGACTGACCGAGCGAGGTCTTGCCCACGCCCGGAGGGCCGACCAGGCAGAGGATCGTGCCGCGCTCGCTCTTCGAGAGCTTGCGCACCGCCATGTGCTCGAGAATGCGCTTCTTCACGTCGTCGAGGCCGGTGTGATCGGCGTCGAGCGCTTCGGCGATGCGCGGGATGTCGTCGCTCACCTCGGCGCGCGCGGCCCAGGGCAAGGCGAGGATCCACTCGAGGTAGTTGCGGATGACGTTGGCTTCGGCGCCCTGGCCTCCCGCGCTCTCGAGCCGCGTGAGCTCGCGCTCGGCGACCTGCCGCGCCTCCTCGCTGAGCGCCGCCGCCTCGATCTTGGCGCGCAGCCTCTCGATCTCGTCGGCCTTGTCGTCGCCGAGCTCCTTGCGGATCGCCTTGAGCTGCTCGCGGAGCAGGTGCTCGCGCTGGTGCTTGCCCATCTCCTTGCGCACGTCTTCGCCGATCTTCTGACGAAGCTCGCTCATCTCTCGTTGCTCGAGCACGAGCGCGAGCAGCTTCTTCAGGCGATCGCGCACGTCGAGCGTGGCGAGCAGCTCGAGCAGCTTCGGCGACTCGAGCCCGAGCAAGCCCGCGACGCGATCGGCGAAGGCGCCCGGCGCGAGCCCGGGCTTCAGCGCTTCGTCGAAGTTGCCGGCCTTGCCCGACACGGCGCGCAGCGCCTCCACGAGCTCCTCGGCGAGCACACGCGCCTCGGGGCTGTCGTCGCCTTCGTCGAAGAGCGGGGCGCCGTGCGCCCGCAGGAAGGGCTCGGCCTCCACGAGCGCGTCGATCGTGAAGCGCGCGACGCCCTCGATGGTCACGCGCAGCGCACCTGGACCGGTGCGGACGACCTGCCCGAGCCGCACGATCGTGCCGACCGGATGCAGGTCGGCGAGCGAAGGATCGTCGACCTTCGGATCACGCTGCGAGACGACGCCGAAGAGCTCGCCTGGCTCGAGCGAACGGACGAGAGCGACGGAGCGATCGCGGCCGACGGAGAGCGAGAGGCTCCCTTCCGGCAGGAGCGCGCCGCTGCGCAGGGGGAGCAGAGGAAACGGCTGGGCGGGGAAGAGACGATCGATCACGTGGACCTCGAGCGTGACAGAGGTGGAGCGAGCCACAAGGCTCTCGCGATGAGGGCGGAGGGTGAACGCAGCCCGCTCGGGCGGGCGCGGATCACCGGCGGCGCCGCCGCACCTCGGCGGGGCCTCGAGGAGGGAAACGGCCGGCGAAGGGCTGCGCGCTGAGCGATGAACGGAAGCTAAGTTCGTTCATCCTTCGGTCAAGGGTGGATCCGGCCGCCCAGGCCCTGGTATCGATGGAGTGCCTCGCCCCTCCCCTCCGAAGCCGGCCGTGAGCTCCTCTTCCCCTCGCCGTGAGCGCATCTTGCAGGCCGCGGAGCGGCTGTTCCGCCACTATGGGCCGGCGAAGACCACCATGGCCGAGATCGCTCGCGCCTCGGGCGTGGGCGTCGGCAGCCTCTACCTCGACTTCACCTCCAAGGACGCGATCCTCGAGGAGCTCGGTACGGCGAGGGTGCGCCGCGTCGCCGAGCGCATGCGCGAGGCCGGCGCGGGTGAGTGCTCGGCCCGCGAGCGCCTCGTGAAGATGCTCGAGGCCCGGGTCGTCGCGCTCTTCGACGTGGCCGACGAAGGGCGGCACGCCTGCGACCTGCTCCGCTGCCACAACGGCCAGGCGCCCGGCGCCGTGGGCGAGCAGGAGACGAGCGCACGCGCCGGAGAGTCTCCCGCGGGTGCGAGCATCGGCTTCGGGGCCCCGGAGCGAGAGCTCTTGCTCGAGGCGCTCGCCGAGGTCGTGGGGCGAGGCGACGGCGGGCTCGGCGCGGAGCGCGCTCTGCACCTGCTCGAGATCGCCTTCGCCGCGCTCACGCCGCCGCAGCTCTACCGGCTCGATCGGCAGACGGCCCTGGTGCTCGCCTCGGGGCTCGCGCGCGCGGCCGTCTACGGCCTGGGCGCCCTGAGCGAGCCCTCCTCGTCGACGTAGCTCCCCATCGGCTCAGCGCACCGTCCGTAGCGCGCGCCGCCCATGCGGCGCGCCATCAATGCAGCGTGATCTTCTCGCCGGGTGCGGGCATCGACACGCGCGCGAAGCGATCCGCCTCGAGCTTCTGCTTGAGGATCGCCTGCGGCTTGGGATCACCGTGCACCAGCACGACCTGCTCCACCGGCCCCTTCTTGCGGACCGAGGCCGCGTAGCCGAGCAGGTCTTTCTGGTCGGCGTGCGCGGAGAAGCCGTTGAGCACGACGACCTGACAGCGGCGATCTCGCTCCACGCCGAAGATCTTCACGCGCGTTCGCTGCTCGACGAGGCGCCTGCCCAGCGTGTGCTGCGCCTGGTAGCCCACGATCATCACGGTGTTCTTCGCATCTTCGACGGCGTCGCGCAGGTGGTGCAGGATGCGCCCGGCCTCGCACATGCCGCTCGCCGAGATGATGATCGCAGGCTCCTTCGAGGCGGTGACCTGCTTGGAGGCCTCCTTGTCCTCGACGTAGCGCAGCTCGTCGAACTCGAAGGGGGAGTCGTTGCCGCGCAGCAGGGCTCGCGACTCGGCGTCGTAGCACTCCGGGTGGAGCTTGAAGATGTCGGTGATGCGCACCGTGAGGGGCGAGTCGACGAAGACCGGCAGATCCGGGATGGCCTTCTTCGCCTTGAGCTTCTTCAGCTCGAAGATGACCTCCTGCGCGCGCTCGAGCGCGAAGCTCGGGATGATGAGCTTGCCGCCGCGTTGGTAGGTGTCGTTCACCACGCGCGCGAGGTCTTCGTCCATCTGCTCGCGGCTGTCGTGCAGCCGGTCGCCGTAGGTGCTCTCGGTGATGAGGATGTCGGCGCCCTCGGGCACCTCCGGGTCGCGCAGGATGGGCCGCGCGGCCCGGCCGAGATCGCCCGTGAACACGATGCGCTTCTTCGTGTGCCCCTCCTCGACGTCGAGGCACACGACCGCGCTGCCGAGCACGTGCCCTGCGTCGTGGAAGGTGAGCTGCACGTGGGCCGAGATCGGGATGGTCGTGTGGTACGGCACCGAGATCATGCGCTCCACGGCGCGCACGACGTCTTCGTCGTCGTAGAGCGGCTCGACGTGCGGTTGGGCGAGCCCCTCCTTCTCGGCGGCGCGGTTGAGGTAGCGCGCGTCTTGGGCCTGGATGGCGGCCGCGTCGCGCAGCATCACGGCGCAGAGCGAGCGCGTCGCGGGCGTGGAGTACACGGGCCCCGAGTAGCCCTGCTTGAAGAGCAACGGCAGCGCGCCCGAGTGGTCGATGTGCGCGTGGGAGAGCACCACCGCCTTGATCTCGGGGATCGGCAGGTGCAGGTGCTGGTTGCGCTCGATCGACTCTCGCCTCGGCCCCTGGAAGAGCCCGCAGTCGAGCAGGATGCAGCCCGCCTTCGTGCGCACGAGGTGCATCGAACCTGTGACCGTCTGCGCTGCGCCTACGAACTCGAGCTCCATGCCGGGCAGACTACACCGTGAACCGGTTGCGTTGATTGCGCTTCGAGTGACCGACCCCCAACTGGGTGAGGCTCGGTCACTCGAAGCTCCGGCGACGGATGTGCACCCGACGGCCCTGCTCGATGCAACCAGGCCCGATCAACGCAATCGGGCCTGGGTGTAAGCCAAGAGCGCGCCAGCGCGCATGCGCCCGGTGAGGATGCCAGCGTCGGCGAGCCCCGCGGGGTGATCGGTCATCACGCCGTCGGCGCCGATCGCCTCGAGGCGGCGCACCTCCGAGGGGTCGTCGACCACCCAGAAGTCCACCGCGTAGCCGAGCTTCTGCAGACGCGCGATCACCTTCGGGGTGGCGAGGCGCAGCCTGCCCACGCCCACCGGGATCTGCACGCGATCACCGCCCGGCCTGAGCCAGCTCGGCGAGCCCGCGGGCAGCGCCAGCACCCGCAGCACCTCGCGCTGGGCGAGCCCCGTCTGGCCCCGGTAGCCCAGCGCGCGCACCGCGCGCACCGTGGCTTCGTCGAAGCTCGTGAGCAGCACACGCTCCTCGGCGGCGTGCCTGCGCACGAGCGCGACGGCCTCCTCGGCCATGCGCCGGTCGTGCCGCTTGAGATCGATGTTGAAGCGCATCGACGGCAAGGCCTCCAGCACGTCCGAGAGGCGCGGGATGCGGAAGCGCTCCCTCAGGAACTCGCCCTCGCTCGTGCGGAAGCCGAAGCCCACGTCCCAGCGCGAGAGCTCCTCGAAGCTCTGCTCCGCGACGCGCCGATCGACCGCCGCCATGCGCGCGCCGTCGTCGTCGTGGTGCACGACGACCACCCCGTCGTGCGATAAATGCACGTCGGTCTCGATGGCGTCGACGCCCAGGGCCGCTGCCCGCTCGAAGGCAGGCAGCGTATTCTCGGGCAGCTCCTTCGAGGCGCCACGGTGAGCGTAGACGATCACTGACAGCTCCCCTCGGGCGGCATGCTCGCGATCCATTGCCGCACGAGCGCCAGCCCCTCGGCGTGCACCAATCGAATCCCCAGCGGAGGCATGCGCACCTCGAGATCGGTGCTCGCCATTCGACAGATCATGATCGAGCGGTCCGGGTCGCCAGGCACGACGTCGTAGGTATGGCCGCAGGTGGCGCCTCCCGCGCTCGTGGGGATCTTGCAGACGCCCCAGTTCGAGGAGGGCTGGCTCTCGGGATCGGTGGCGGCGAAGTCGAGCAGCAGCGAGCTCTGCGAGGCATTGCCTCCGGTCGTGTGACAGGCCGAGCAATTCGCGTCGAAATAGGAGCGCACGCGGAGCGACAGCTCGTCGGAGCCGAAGGGGTCGACGAGCTTCGTGCGCTCGGAGGCCGGTGGCAGTCCCTCGAGCCAGCCCAAGGCGGCGAGGTGCTCGAGCTGGTTCACCGGCCCCTCACCGTAGTCGTAGGCTCGATCGAGCTGCCGGCTCCGCCCGCCGAGCGAGACGAAGCTGTCCTGGTTCTGGTGGCAGTCCTTGCATTCGTTCGTATTGGGGACGCGGTACAGGTTCTGCACCGCCTGGCCGCTCGCGTCGACGAAGCTCGCATCGATGAACTTCCCGGCCACGAGCCGCACGGCCTCGGTCTGCTCGTCGTTCCACACGTAGGTGTGGGCGGCCCAGCCATTCGGCTCGAGGTGCAGGATGCGCGTCTCGAGGATGCGCTCCTCGCCCTCCGGCTCCCGGAGATCGGCGGGATAAGAGAAGGTCTTGACGAGAATGGTCCCCACCGGGAACCCGAGCGGGCCTTCGCTGGCGTAGGCGATCGTGGCGCCCTCGGGCAGGTGCACGAACCTGCGCTTCTTCGTGTAGTCGCTGAAGAGGGGCGCTATCACCTCGAAGGGCAAGACGCGCTCGGCGGGCTCCTGAGCACGCAGATCGGCGTAGAGGTTCCACTCCGAGAGCGACTCCCAGGGCGCGCCGGGCTCGGGCGGGGTGACGACGACCACGGGAGGCTCGGGCTCGGGTCGGGGGTCTGCGTCGCTCGAGCAGGCGCTCGGCAGCGCGGCCGCGAGGAGCGTCGCGAGGCCGAGCGCGAGCCAGAGCGAGCTACGTAGCCTTGCGAGACTGGGAGAGATCGAAGGCCGTTGCATGGGCGGATCCTCAGCGGGGGACACGGAAACCATCGAGCGGCACGTCGAGGCCGCTCGGCACCTCGCGCGGCCGCGCGGGCTCGTGGGTGCGGTCGACGAGCCCCTTGCGCAAGAACACCGAGATGCGCGCCACGTCTTCATCAGCGAGCGCGGCGCCCTCGCCTCGCTCGGCGGAGCGCCGAGCCTCGAGCGCGACGGCCTCCTCGAGCGAGGCCACCGATCCGTCGTGGAAGTAGGGGCCGGTCTCCCGCAGGTTGCGCAGGGTCGGCACGCGGAAGGCGCCGAGCTCGGAGGGCTCGCCCGTGACGGCCGCGCGGCCCTCGTCGAGGGACTCGATGCGCCGCGCGTACTGCTCGCTCTCGAACAGCGGAGGCGTGTGGCAGCTCGGGCAACCCGCGTCGGCGAAGGCCTGCATGCCGAGGAGAGCGTCTGCGCTCAGCGCGCCGAGGTCGCCCGCGGCATAACGATCGTAGGGCGCGCGCTCGCTCACCATGCTCCTCTGGAACGAGGCGAGCGCCTTGGCGAGCGTCGCTTCGCTGATGGGCTCGGCCTCCTCCGGGAAGGCCGCCGTGAACAGCGCGCGGTAGCCCTCGATCTCGCGCAGGCGGAGCACCGCCTCGGCGGGATCGAGCCCCAGCTCGGCGGGCGCTCGCAGGGGCTCGAGCGCCTGCGCCTCGAGGCTCTGGGCGCGGCCGTCCCAGAAGAGGCTCGCTCGATAGGCGACGTTCCAGAGCGTCTGCGAATTGCGCGTCGTGAGGTTCGGCCCGGTGCGACCGGGCCCGACCGCGCCTTCGCCGTCGACGCCCACCGAGACGGGCAGGCCGTCGGACATGCCCCAGATCTCGCTGTGGCAGGTGACGCAGGCCGTGGCGCGATCGCCGCCGAGGATGGGATCGTAGAAGAGCAGGCGCCCGAGCTCGAGCTTCTCCGGCGTCCCCGGGTTGTCGGCTGGCACGACGATCTCCGGGAAGGCGCTGCGTGCCCAGGGCAGCTCGGGCAGCGCCGGCTCCGCGGGCTCGGCCGACTCGGCGCCCGCGCAGCCCAGCACCGGGAGCGCGAGTGCGAGCGTGAGGCGGAGCCGCGGCGAGCTGAGCATGGCGTATGCCGAGCGGCTCAGAAGCTGATGGGCGCCTGGAGCGGCAGCTCGCACTCGTGCGGCGTGGTGTCGGTCGAGTGGTTCTGCGCCTGGTCGATGTTCGCTACGCCATTGATGTTGCGGAAGCTCGGCGGCGTGCTCGAGAGGCAGAGGTCGGCGGCTGCGCCTTGGGCGTCGACGATGCCGTCCCAGATCACGTCCTCGATGGGGCGCTGCGGGATGAGGTCGATGGGAAAGCCCGGCGAGGTGCCATTGTTCGTGAAGGTGTTGGCGTAGATGTACGTCCGCTGCACGTAGGGGTCGGTGGTCGGGTCGAGTTCGCTCTCGCCGAGCAGGACGCCGAAGGTCTGGTAGGAGACGACGACGATGCCGGACGAGCCGTGGTCGCGGATGACGTTGTCGTGGACCTCGGTATCGTCCGAGGCCGCCACGAACACCCCGACGCCGGCGGGGATCGAAGCGACGACCGTGCCCGCTTCACCGAAATTCGCCCGGTTGTTATCGTAGATCTCGTTGTCGTGCACGTTCGCGAAGGCGCCGTCGGTCTTCTCGAGCTTGGGCAGCGTGAACACGAGCACGCCGGCGGTGTTGTCGTAGGCCTTGTTGCCGTAGACCTCGGCGTAGGTGGTGTTCTCGATCTCGATGCCGGCGACGTTGGCGTGCACGTCGTTGTTGCGCACGATGGCGAACTCCGACTGGCCCACGTAGACCCCGGCGTCGGCCGCGCCGACGACCTCGCAGTCCTCGATGAGCACGTTCCGGCTCTTCACCGGGTACACCGCGTAGGCGCCGTTGCTGGTGACGCTGCCGGCGTCCCAGCTCACCTTGAGGTCGCGGAACTCGACGCCCTCGGCCCCGGTCACGACGATGCCGTCGCCTGGGGTGTTCTTGAGGCTGAAGCGCTCGGCGACGAAGCCGTCGGCGGTCACGGCGAGGCCAGCGTCGCCTGCGAGCTGCCCGGCGAAGTCGATCACGACCTCGTCGCGCGTGGCGCCAGCGCCGCGGATCGTGACGTTGGGGACCGTGAGGCTGAGGCGGTTCTCGACGGCGTAGTTGCCAGGGCAGAGACAGACCACGTCGCCCGACTGCGCCTCGATGAGCGCCGTCTGGATCGTGGTCGTGTCGTCGTCGGAGGGGGAGACGGCAACGCTGCAGCCCTGGGGTAGCGCGCCCTCGCCGCAGGCCTCGGGCCCACCGCCGCCCTGTCCACCACCGCCCGTACCCGAGGTGTCGTCGCCACAGCCCGCGCCGAGCGCGGCGAAGGACGCGAAGAGGGAGACAGCGAAGAGGGCCTGGTGGGTGGTGGTGCGTCGCATCGGCTTTAGAGACTAACATCGCGCGCCATGGCGAACATCCTCGTCCTCGGCGCGGGCATGATGGGCAGCGCCTTCACCGTGCCGCTGCTCGACCGGAGGCACGACGTGCGGCTCGTGGGCACGCACCTCGACCGCGAGATCATCGCGCAGCTACGCGACGACGGCGTGCACCCGAAGCTCGGCGTCGACCTGCCGAGAGAGCTCCGGCCCTTCCAGATCGAAGAGCTCGGTGAGGCCGCCGAGGGCGCCGACGCGATCGTGCTCGGCGTGAGCTCGGCGGGCATCGCCTGGGCGATCGAGAAGATCGCGCCCATCGTCCGCGCCGGGCAGCTGCTCTTCATGATCACCAAGGGGCTCGCCTTCCGGAGCGGGCGTGTGCTCACGCTGCCGGAGCTCGTGCGTGAGGGGCTGCCGCACGAGCTGCGCGACTCGGTGCATCCCGCGGCGATCGCCGGGCCCTGCATCGCAGGCGAGCTCGCGCGACGCGTCCCGAGCGTGGTCGTCGTGGCGGGCAACCACGCCGAGTCGCTCCAGCGCATCGAGCAGCTCTGCCGCACCGACTACTACCACCTGCGCCCCACGACCGACGTGCTCGGCGCGGAGCTCTCCGCGGCGCTGAAGAACGCCTACGCGATGGGCATCGCCTTCGCGACCGGCATGCACGAAGCACGCGGTGGCACGGCGGGCAGCGTCGCGATGCACAACCTCGAGTCGGCGGTGTTCGCGCAGTCGATCGTGGAGATGCGCAAGCTCGTCGAGGTGCTCGGCGGCAGACGCAGCACCGTGAGCGGGCTCGCGGGCGTGGGCGACCTCGACGTCACGACCAACGGCGGGCGCACGGGGCGCTTCGGCAAGCTGCTCGGCACGGGCCTCCGACGCGACGAGGCCGTCCAGCGCATGCAAGGGGCGACGCTCGAGTGTCTCGAGATCCTCGCCGTGATGCGCGAGGTCGTGGCCGAGCTCGACGCACACGGCCAACTGCGCACGCCTGAGCTGCCTTTGCTAGGCCACATGATCGAGGTCGCGCTCGACGGCGCCGAGGTCGCGCTGCCACTCGATCGTTTCTTCCGCGACGGCGAGCCGCCGAGCGAGGCCGACCGCGGGACCTGGTCGTGAGCCGGAGCGGGGTCGACACGGAGCCGCTGGTCATCGGGATCGACGCCTCCACCACGGGTGTGAAGGCCCTCGTCGTCGACCGCGAGGGGCGGATCGTTTCCGAGGGTCGCGCGAGCTACGCGCTGTCGCGCACCGGCGACGGAGGCGCGGAGCAAGACGCGAGAGACTGGCTGGAGGCCACGCTGGCGGCGCTCGCGAGCGCCGTCTCGCGCCTCGACGACGCATCGCGCGCGCGCGTCGCCGCGCTCGCCATCGCACATCAGCGAGAGAGCTTCGTGGTGTGCGACCCGAGCGGCGAGCCGCTCGCGCCGGCGCTCGTGTGGATGGACGCGCGCTGCAGCGACGAAGTCGACAGCGCTGCGCGTGAGCTCGCGCCGGAGACCGCGCATCGGCTCTCAGGCAAGGTCGCGTCGACGACGCCCTCGCTCTACAAGCTGCGCCTCTTCTTCGAGCGCCTGCACCCCGAGCTCGCACAGTCCGACAAACGCGTGCTCGACGTGCACGCCTTCCTCGTGTGGAAGCTCACGGCCGAGCTCTGCACCTCGCTCTCCTCGGCCGATCCGCTCGGCCTCGTCGACCTCGAGCGCCGCGCGTGGTCCGAGCCGCTCTGCCGGCTCGCGCGAGTGCGTTCGAGCGAGCTTCCGCGCTTGGTCGAGCCCGGCAGCGTCGTCGGCAGGCTCCTGCCCGAGCTGTGCGCCGAGCTCGGCCTCAGGAGCGAGGTCGTCGTCGTCGCAGGCGCCGGCGACGGCCAGGCCGCGGGGCTCGGCACCGGCGTGCTCGAGCCCCAACAGTGCTACCTGAACCTCGGCACGGCGCTGGTCGCGGGCAGGCCCTCGCTCGCGCCGTCGATCGACCGGGCGTTCCGCACGCTCTACGCCGGCGACGGCGCGGGCTACCTGCTCGAGACCGATCTGCTCGGTGGCACGCTCACGCTCGACTGGCTCGTCGACGTGCTGCTCGGAGGAGCGCAGGAAGGCGCCTCGATGCTGGGTGGCGAGGAGCGCGCCCGCCGGCTCGGCGAGCTCGAGGCGCGCGCGGCGGCGCTGCCTCCGACGAGCGACGGGCTCGTGGCGCTCCCCTACTGGGCGGGGGTCATGAACCCCTACTGGAGCGCCGACGCCGCCGGCGTGCTGCTCGGGCTGCGCATCGATCACGGCCCCGCGCACGTCTACCGCGCGATCCTCGAGGGGCTCGCGCTCGAGCTGCGCCTCCAGCTCGAGGCCGTCGAGGCCAAGGTCGGCCGCGCGAGCGAGATCCTCGTCACGGGCGGAGGCGCGCAGCGTGAGCTCTTCGCGCAGATCACCGCCGACGTGCTGGGCCGCAGCCTGCAGCACACCGACGCGGTGGAGGCCACCGCGCTCGGCGCCGCGATGCTCGCTCGAGCCGCGCTCGACCCCACGAGCAGCGCCCGCGAGCTCGCCCACCGCTGGAGCCGTCGCGGCCTCCTGCGCGCGCCGGGGCCCGACGCCACCGCCTACGACCGGCTCTACCGCGAGGTCTATGCCGGGCTCTACGAGTCCTTGAGGAGCCGGCTCGACGCGCTCTCGAGCTTGCGCAGCTCCCTCTCCCAGGCTCGGCGGGCCTCGGCCTGACGCGCGCCGCGCCGCTGCATCACGGTGCCGAGGATCGCGACGACGATCCCCACGGGCACGAAGAAGAGGATGCTGCCGAGCAGGTTCACGTCCTTGTCGGGTTTGACGAGCGAGGGCACGAAGGCCGAGAGCACGATGCCGGCGCCCAGGGCTCGGCCGAGCCGGCCGTAGGCCGCGGCGATGCGCTCGTCGACCGCTTCGGGCTCGCGCGCGTAGAGCTCCGCGCGCTTCGCCTCGATCTCCGATCCTCCGAGCTCGGCTTCGTCTTCCGCCATCACCTGGGCAGCACCATGCCCGACCCGAGGGTGGGCGCCAAGCAGAGGTACTGTGACTTCTGCCTCCTATCGAGGCGTGGTACCCACTGGATCCCCATGAAGAAGCGTGTGCTCAGCGCCAAGCGCCCGCTCCACGCGGCCGCGTGGGCCCTCGTGGCGTCGATCGCCCTCTTCGCCTGCAACGGCACCGCGATCTACGACGCGATCGATCCGGAGGCCTGCGCCGAGGGGCACGGCTGCCCGATGGCCGCCTGCTCCTGCGCAGACGGCTCGATCGTGCTCGACACGACCTGTGAGCGCGGCGAGTGCGCCGGCGTACAGGACGTCTGCCTCGCGCGCTGCGAGCCCTTCGGAGGGCCGAAGAGCGCCTTCGGCACGCCGAGCGACGTCGTGCCGATCCCCGCCTGCGACACCTTCTGCGATCGCTTGAAGATCAACGACTGCGAGCTCGGCTGCCCGATGCTGTTCAGCGAGTGCGTCGAGCCCTCGAGCTGCGACCTCGCGGCGACGCAGTTCTGGGACTGCGTGGTGGAGCGAGGCAAGCTCAGCTGCAGCGATCTCGCGCTGCGGATCGAGGGCTGCGGCGAAGAGCCCACGGGGCTGTGTACCGAATAGCCCAGGGCGCTGGGCCGTGCTCCCAGTAGCCCAGGGCGCTGGGCCGTGTACCGAGTGGCTCAGCGGCCGTAGGGGTCGCTGGCGTCGCCGAGCAGGGCCTCGAGGCCGAGGTCGACGAGCGCGATGATGCCGAGGACCGCGGCCGTGGAGGCGAGCCCGCTCAGCAGCGCGAGCGCGGCGCGCGCGGCGCCTGGGCGGCGGCGCGTGACCCAAGAGAAGCCGAGCATGCTGAGCGGGCCGAAGGCGTAGAGCGCAGCCGCCCAGCTCGCCAGGTTCCAGGCCTGCGCCCGGCGCTCAGCGGAGAGCCGCCGCAGCCACGCGCGCTGCACGAGCAGCGGGAGCACGATGCCGAGCACCATCGGCACGACGAAGCGGATGAAGGGCACGTCGCGCGGTTCTCGATCGGGAGCGAGGACCACGAGGCACCGAGGTGCCTCGCGCTCAGGGGTGGATGTGGATCTTCGTGCCCTTGGCCGTGACCTCGCTCGCAGACACTCCGTGCCAATCGGGAGGGACCGGGGGATCGGTGAACCCGAAGACGCGGCGAGCGTCGATCGGCGACATGTTGATGCAGCCGTGGCTGCGCGGCTTGCCGTATTCGTCGTGCCAGGGCGCCGCGTGGATGGCGTAGCCGCCCTTGAAGTACTGCACCCAGGGCACGTCGCGGAGCTCGAACTGGTTGTCGACCTCGTTGGCGTCCATCGTGGTCGTCACGTGTTTGTCGCGGATCTCGAACACGCCGGTCGGCGTCGAGAGCGTCTTGGCCGGGTCGCCGAGGCCGTCGCGGCCGGTCGAGATGGCCGTCGCATAGACGGGCTTCTTGCCCTCGTAGAGCACCAGCGTCTGCCCGTGGATCGAGATGTCGACCCACTTCTGGTCGTCCTTCGCGAAGCTCGGCAGCTTGCCTGGCTTCGGCACGACGGCGATGTCGCGCTCGCGGTACCATAGGTCGCCCTTGGCCTCGAGCAGGCGGTGCCCACCGAGGTGCTTGGAGCGCCCGGTGAGCTGGATCGCCTCGAGCCGCGCGGTCTTCTCCTTCTTCTCCAGCGAGGCCTTGGAGACGTCGTAGCCATAGGTGCCCTCGAGCTTCACGAAGGCCATCGGCAGGTGCCAGCCGCTCTCGAGGCTCACCCCGTGGAAGGTCGTGCCCCGATCGGGCTTGAGCTTGCTCGTGGGTACGAGCCTCGCATCGGTGGTCATCGCGAAGCGGCGATCTCCGGGCCCCACGAAGGTGCCGATGAGCGCGAGCATCGCCTTTCGCTTCACGCGGTTGGTGATGACCGCGTAATCGGGCGCCTTGAAGCTCGAGATGTTCGGCAGCTTGCGCCCACCGTCGAAGTACCAGGGGATGGCGTCGCTGCCATTGCCACCATAGATGGCGTTGTAATCGAGCGGGGGTGGCTCGTCGGGCGGGAAGCCTACCGCGTTGCCCACGGCGTCGAGCTCGATGTCGTTCGCGCCCACGCTGAGCGCGTCCCATTTCGCGTGCAGGCGCTTGTAGCTCTTGAGGTGACGGTCGAGCGCCATCTCGTATTGCTCCTGCTCCTTCACCGTGGGTACGCGGTAGTAGTTCGGCGCGATCGCGCGCACGAAGGCGTAGGGGTACGGCATCGGCTTCGACACGTCGGGCCGGAGCGTGAGCGCCCGGATGATCGGGTGCGAGAGATCGGTCGTCGCCTCGACCGAAGCGCAGACGAAGCCGAGCGGCAGCACGCGGTACCAACCACCCTCGCAGTCGTCGGTCTTCACGGGTTTGTCGCCACGGGTGAGCGTGCCACCCGCGCGCAGGTAGCCGATCTTCGGTGAGCGACGGTCCGGGTCCTGGTAGATGGGCGCGGTCATCGTGACGGCACCGAGCTTCGGCCCTCCCTCTTTCGGCACCGTGTCCGGGTCGCTCGCGGGGTCTGCCACGCCTGCCTTCGAGAGCGCGGGAGCCTCGCCCAGCGCCTGGATGCCCTCGGCGAGCGCGCCGGTCTTCGCCGCGTCGTCGCAGCCGGCGAGCGCGCCCGTCGCGAGTGTGACCGCGAGGGCGAGGCCCGCGCGTACACGCCTTCCTGGGGTGAGAGCCATGAGAGCCTGGTGCCTACATCGAGACCGAACGGCCAAGTTCTCGGCCTGCGCGTGGAGCTCGAAGCGCTCGAAGCGCGTTGCCTGGCCCGGAAGCTTCCGCTAGTGTCGCGCCCCACAAGCGCCACTAGCTCAGCTGGATAGAGCGTCGGCCTCCGAAGCCGAAGGTCGCAGGTTCGAATCCTGCGTGGCGCGCCCCTCGATTGGCTGAGGGTCGACCGGAGCCTCGCCCGAGCCGAGGGCAGAGCCTGCCACCTGGCCCAGCTCGACGACGTAGAGGTACTCCTTGTTGCGGAGGTGGCTCACCCGGCCGACCTTCTTGCCGGCCGGGTCGTAGATGCCGATCTGCGCGCCGACGTAGCGCTTGAAGTCGTGCTCGAGCGTGCGCACCTCGCCGTGGGTGGCGAGCAGCGCTTCCATCGCCTCCCGCGAGACGAAGCCCTCGTCGCTGAACGAGACGACGAGGTGGCGCGCGCGCACCGAGGCGACGAGCTCGGCGAGCGCGGCACCGAAGGCGCGCTTCTGGTTGAAGGCGCTCCTGCGCTCGGGCACGTCGACGCGTTTGTGGGCCACGCCGTAGGTGGCGGGTTTGTCCCAGAGCACGAGCGACTCCCAGACGTGGTAGTTGCCGAGGTAGCTGTGCTGGTTGTACGGCGGATCGAGGTAGGCGACGTCGACCTCCACGCTGCTCGCGGCCGCCGCGGCTTCGCCTCGCAGCGCGCGCCCCTTGCCGTGTAGCGCCCTCGGCAAGACCCGAGGCATGCGCAGCTCGATCTCGTTGTGCGCGCGCGCCGCCCAGCCCTTGAGGTAGGCCATCTGCACGCCCGTCGTCGAGTCGACCCGGTCGGCCGCCTCCATGAGCGAGACGAGCAGCACCGCCTCGAGCTCTGGCTCGAGCGACTTCTCGGCGATCGCCTCGCGCATGGCGTCGATGCGCGCGCCGTTCCTCGGCTGGAAGTACCGCGCCTTCTCGCAGAAGGTCTCGGTGAAGTAGCCAGGGCGCCCTGGCAGGGCCGAGAGCTCGGCGAGCAGCCGCTCCGCGTCGCGCTCGACGTCCTCGCGGTCGGCCTGCACGTAGCAAGTGGCGAGCACGTGCGCGTAGGCGTTGAGATCGTTGCTCACGACGCGGTAACCCTCGGCCTTGAGCGCGTGCCCGACGCGCGCCGTGCCCGAGAAGGCGTCGAGCACCGAGCGCACCTCGACGCCCAGGCCGCGCACCAACGCGACGATGTTCGGCAGGAGGGTCCGCTTCGAGCCGAGGTACTTGATCACGCGCGCGGCCCAGCTAGGCCCGTGCCCGGCGCGGCGGCAAGCGCGAGGCGCGTGCTCGCGAGCGCCCGTCGTTGTAGAGAGCCCCCATGGCGACGACCGACCTGGAGCGGCTCGAGCGGCGGCTCTACCGCATGATGCGCACCACGTGCGAGAGCTACGAGCTGCTCGCGCCGGGCGATCGCATCATGGTCGCCATGAGCGGCGGCAAGGACAGCTACGTGCTGTTCCACCTGCTCCACAAGCTCGTGCCTCGCCTGCCCTTCGAGGTGGAGCTCGTCGCCGTGCACCTCGATCAGCGCCAGCCCGGCTACGACGGCGCTCCGCTGCGCGCCTTCCTCGAGGCGAGCGGCGAGGCCTTCCAGATCCTGAGCGAGGACACCTACTCGGTCGTCACCGAGCACATCCAAGACGGCTCGGCCTACTGCTCGCTCTGCTCGCGTCTGCGCCGCGGCATCCTCTACACGGCGGCGGAACGTTTGGGCTGCAACAAGATCGCGCTCGGGCACCATCGCGACGACGCCCTGGAGACCTTCCTCATGAACGTCTTCTACGGTGGCAAGGTCCAGGCGATGCCCGCCAAGTACCAGACGAACTGCGGCAGGTTCCAGGTGATCCGCCCGCTGGTCGAGAGCCCCGAGCGCGACATCGCCGAGCTCGCGAGCCTCATGGCCTTCCCGATCCTGCCCTGCAACCTCTGCGGCTCGCAGGAGGGCCTGAAGCGCGACGCGATGACCGCACTGCTCGCCCAGCTCGAGGAGAGCCACCCCCGCGTGCGCCAGATCATGCTGAGCGCCATCAAGAACGTGCGCCCGAGCCACATGCTCGACCGCGACGTGGCGAGGGCCTGGAGCGAGCGCGACCCGGCGATCCGCCCCGACGACGAGCCCGAGCCGCGCGAGCAGCACGCGGCGGCGCTGCCGATCCACGCCTCCGACGGGCGCGTGCGCCTGCGCCTCGTCGGCGAAGGCTGACAGCGAGCGCGCTCCACCGAGCGCGTCGCCCAGCGCTCGACGAGCTCCGAGCGCGAAGGCCCCGCTCCGAGGAGCAGGGCCTTCCCGCGGTCGCCATGTGACCGCTCGAGCGAGCGGCTCGGCGGCCCTCAGCTCGGATCGGCCTTCGGCGTCTTGTCGGTGCTCGGGAAAGCCTCGGGCGCCTTGATCAGCTCGGCCGGCGGCGCGTCCATCGTGAGCGCCTCGAGGAAGCGCACGATGGCGCGGGTCTGCTGCTCGCTGAGGTTCTTGCCGAGCTGGTGGATGGCCATCTTGGTCGTGGCCTCGCTCAGATCCTTGATCGAGCCGTCGTGGTAGTAGGGGCCCGTCTTCGCGATGTTGCGCAGCGTGGGCGTCTTGAAGAGCATCTTGTCGGTGTCGACCTTGGTGTGGTCGTAGCGACCCTGATCCTTCGACTCGCCCCAGGGGCGCACGCTGCCGAGCTTCTGGTAGTTCTGACCACCGAGCATCGGGCCTGCGTGGCAGGTCTGGCAGCCGGCCTCCATGAAGGCCACGAGGCCGGCCTTCTCGGACTCGCTGAGCGCGCTCTCGTCGCCCTCGAGGTACTTGTCCCACTTTCCGCGCACGAGCAGCGTGCGCTCGAAGGCGCCGATCGCCTTGCCGACGTTGGCGAGCGACACGGGCTCTTTGTCCTCGGGGAAGGCCTTCTTGAAGGCTTCGACGTACTGCGGGATGCTCGTCAGCGTCTCGACGACGCGCTTCTCGTCGGGCATCGCCATCTCGACGGGGTTGGTGATGGGCATCGTCGCCTGCTCCTCGACGTCCTCGGCGCGGCCGTCCCAGAACTGGCGGAAGTGCAGCGCCGCCCCGTACACCGTGGGGGAGTTGCGCGTGCCGAGCTGGCCCTTGTGGCCGGGCGAGGTGGGCTTGTTGTCGACGCCGAACTTCGTGAGGTCGTGGCAGGTGTTGCACGACACGTCGTGGTTCTTCGAGAGGCGCGCGTCGAAGTAGAGCTGGCGGCCGAGCTCGACCTTCTCGGGCGTGCTCGGGTTCTTCGCGTTGGGTGCCTCCTTGGGCAGGGGCGCGAAGGCGGCGAGCATCTCGCGGTCGACCGTCACGGCCTTGGGCGCGGCGGCCGAGGCGGCCTGCGCGGGCGCGCTCGAGGCGGCGGTGGCGCTGGGTTTGGACTGGGAGGGCGTGCCGCTGTCGCCACAGGCGGCGACGAGCCCGGCGACTGCGACGCCGGCGACGAGGAGATAGGAACGCTTCATGAGGCGGGCTTTACCACCGCTCGCCGCCGAGGACTAAGCCTGGACGGAGCGAATTCTCCGACCTACATGAAGCGTTTGCGCGCGCTCGGCTGCCGCAACGAACACCCCTCCGCTCCAGCGGATCACCCCCCGGGAGGCGGCAGAGGCGCGGGCGCGCGCGTGAGCCCGTCACGCACGGGCGCGGGCAGGATGCGCGCCGTCTGCTCGTCGGCGTTCGCCGCGCGATCGGCGTGGGCCAGCAGCTCGTTGGTCTGGACCTTCAGCCGCGCCGCGAGGCGCTCTGCGGCGACCCGCGCGGCCTTCGCCTGCTCCGCGCGGTGCGTGCGCTCCGAGCCCACCGCGAAGGTCTGGCTGTCGACGCTCATCGGCTCGACGACCGACGCGAGCACCGTGCCGGTGCGCACGTCGAGCAGGTCGGCCTGAAGGATGCCGCGGCTCGACACCGTCACGCTCGGCGTGACGAAGATGCCGATGATCGTCGGGTAGAGCGCGGCCCAGGCGTTGACGTGGGTGTCGTCCTCGAAGCGCTGCGACACGAGCACGAGGTAGCGGAGGCGATAGCGCGCGGCGATGGCGCGCAGCCCCTCGAGGCCTCCGACGTTGGGCAGCTCGGTCGAGACGTCGCTCACGTGCGAGAACGGCGTGAAGCCACGCAGCTTGTCGGCGAGGTGGACCGACGCGACGCTGCGCGGATCCACGCCGACCTCGCCGTCGGAGCTGAAGGCCTTCGAGAGCGGCACCACGCCGACACGCGCCGGGAAGGCGAGATCGATGGGCGTGGAGAGCACGTGCTGCAGCTCGCTCTCGCCGAGCGAGCCGCTCGCGTCCTTCGAGTAGTAGGAGCGATCGAGCACGGCCGGCGCGGGCGCGGCGGCGATCGCGGCCGGCGCGGCGGGCTCGCTCGGGTGCATGTTCGCGGCGCAGCCCACGAGCGGCGCAGCGGCAGCCGAGAGCAGAGCGAGGCGGGCGGCGATGGAGCGGAGCGAGCGGAGCGATTGCATGACGTTTCTCCCTGGGTTGGTGACGGGAGAACGGACGCGAGCGTGGTCGCTTACACCGGTTTCGTGACCGAGCTTCGTCGCGAGGCGCGCGGCGAGCAGCGCGACCGCCGCGAAGGCCCTCGAAGCGTGGAGAGCCCCTCAGTCGAAGAGACCAGGCGAGGGCTCCCAGCCGATCCAGCCGGGCGTGCGGGCGCGGTGCCTGCCCGCGAAGGCCCCGGGCAGCCAGGGCCCGTCGGCGACGTGATGGGCGGTGAAGGCGTCGCGCAGCACGAGCTCGGCGAGCTTGCCGCGCGGCGAGAAGCCCCATTCCGCCTCCTGCGAGACGTCGTCCGGGTCGGCGTAGTAGCGCCACACGAAGAAGCCGGCGCACCAGTCGGCGGTGGGCAGCGGGCCGAGCAGCGCGGCGTAGGCCTCGGCCTGCGCGCGCTCGTCGATCACGACGTTGGTCATGGAATCGGGCCACTCCCAGGGCCTGAGCGCGGGATCGGTGCGCGTCGTGTACCCGAGCTCGGTGAGCAGGATCGGCTTCGAGAGCTCCTTGGCGAGGGCGCCGAGCGACTCCGCCACCCGTGCTCCCCCCTCTGCCAGCTCCGCGCGCTCCGCGCCCGCCCTCTGGGCGAGAGGATAGAAGGCGTTGATGCCGACGAGGTCGACCTCGTCCCAGACGAGCACCTGCTCCGCGTCGTCCCAGTTCGCCGAGTAGGTGAGCAGGCCCGGATAGCTCGCGCGCACCGCGCGCACGATGCTGCGGAACATCGGCGCGCGCCGCGAGGTCGTGAAGCTGCGCAGCTCCACGCCCACGCTGAGCATCTCGGCGCCGCCCTCGCGCGCGACCTCGGCCCAGCGCAGCACGAAGCGCTGGTAGTCGTCGGCCCAGCGTCTCCAGCCCTCGTCGGTCTTCGGATCGATGAGCGCGCGCCACTCTCCCGACTCGACCCAGAGGTGCGGGACGATCATCACCTTGAGCCCGCGCGCGTGCGCCTGGGCGATCGCGTCGAGCACGGCGCGCCGATTCGATTCGAAGGGAGCCTCGAAGCTGGGGTCGATGCCCTCCGGATCGAGGTCGTGTACGCGGCCGAAGGGCGTGAGGCTCACCCAGGTCGCGCCCGCGGCGGCGGCCTCGTCCATCGCCCGCGCGCTCGCCGGCGTGCCATAACCTCGCCCTGCGTGACGCAGGCTCTCGATCGGGCCGAGCGTGATGCCTCGAATGGCGCCGGCGCGCGCGAAGGCCCACGCGTCGGCGCCCAGCGAGAGCGCGCTCGGCGTCGGCAGCTCGGCGGGCTGCGCGAAGAGCGCGCGCGTCGCGAGCCAGGCGGCCACGAGCCCGGGCGAATGCACGGCTAGTAGTCGTCCTCGCCGGCCCGCGCGCCCTGCGGGAGCCGCAATGGCAAGGAGAGCACTGCGGCGTCGCCCCCCGAGAGCCATTGATAGCGGGCGAGGTTACCCACGACGCGCACCACGTAGTTGCGCGTCTCCTGGTAGGGGATGCGCGCGACCCAGACGTCGACCTCGTGCTCCTTCGCCGTCTCCACCCAGCGGGACACCGCGGTGGGGCCCGCGTTGTAGCCGGCGATGGCGAGCGGCAGGCTGCCGTCGAAGGTGCGCAGGAGCTTGCCGATGTAGAACGAGCCGAGGCGGATGTTGACCTCGGGCGCTCGCACCTCCTTGGGATCGAAGCCCTCGAGACGCGACTCCTTCGCCGCCTCCGCGGCGGTCTTCGGCATGAGCTGCATCAGGCCCTCGGCGCCGACCGGAGAGCGCACCTCCGGGTCGAAGGCGCTCTCTTGGCGCATCAACGAATGTACGAGCCCCAGGGGGATCGAGCGCTCCGACTCGAGCGCGCCGACGAGACCCGCGTAGGGCTGTGGATAGACGCACTCCCACGACCAGCGCTCGGCGGAGGAAGGTGCGCGCATGAGCTCTTGGAAGCCCACCGCGGCGGAGCCGACCTTGTAGCGCCGCTTCGCGCGGGAGAGCTGCCCGTAGAGCGTGCACAGCCCTTCGGTCTCCCTGCCCGGGTAGAGCGCGCTGGCGACCGACTCGTTGTCCGAGAGCCAGCGCTCGGCGTCGGCGTCGAGCCCGAGGGCCACGAGCTCGGCGGCCTTCGGCGGGAACACCGGGTCGAGCGGGAGCGATCGACGGTCGGGTGGCGCGTCGATGAGCGGCGGCAAGGGCTCCCCGAGCTCGCCGAGGCGAGCGCGCGCCGCGAGCGCCGCGAAGGTGAGCGGCTGCGTCGTCGCGACCTCGCGGAAGATGCGCACGGCCTCGTCGCGGGACTGGGCGCGCAGGGCCGCGACGCCCTCGAGCTCACGATAGACGCCCCAGTCGAACTTCTTCGCGCGCGAGGCGAGCTTCGCGAGCACGCCCCTCGCCTTGTCGGGTTTGTTCGCGGAGAGCCAAGACAACGCGAGCAGGTACTCGGCGTCGTCGCGCTGCGCACCCTTCGGAAACGCTGCGAGGTAGCGCGAGAAGGCGTCCGAGGCCTCGTCGTACTTGCCTTGGTTCGACAGCAAGAGCGCCGCCTGGAAGGCCGAGCGCTCGGCCCAGAGCGACTTCTTGTAGCGGCGCTCGACCTCGCGGTAGCGGCGGATCGCCTCGTCTTCCTTCTTGATGCGGGCGTAGGAGCGCGCCGCGTAATAGAGCTGCTCGTCGGTGCGACCGCTCGCGAGCTTCGCCGCGGCGACGAAGGCGTCGGCCGACTCCTTGTAGCGGCGCGCCTTGAAGAGCGCGTCGGCGCGCAGGTGCGCGCGCTCCGCCGCCGAGAATGCTCCGGGCGCCTCGTCGATCACCGAGAGGGCGTCGGTCCCGGCGTTGGCCTCGAGCAAGCGCTCGACGATCCTGCGGCGCTCCTTGTCGCTGAGCTTCTCCTTGAGCTCGGCGATCCGCTTGCGTGCCTTCTGACCCTCCGAGCTGGCCGGCTCCTCGACGGCGAGCCAGCGCAGATCCGCGAGCGCGCGAGCCGGCTCGGACTTGGACTCGGCGAGCTCGACCTTGACCGAGCGCGCCGCGCGCTCGTCGGCGCGCCGCCTCAGGCGCTGCGACTCGAGCAGCGCGCGCTCCGCGAGCGCGGCGGCCTTCACCGCCTCGCCGGCGCGGGCATGGGCACGCGCCGCCTGCACCAGATCGCGAGGCCGACCCCGCTTCTCGAACCAGCTCGCCGCCACCGCGTGCGGACCGACCTCGAGCGCCGCCTCTGCGCGCAATCGCTCGATGTCCTCGGCGAAGGAGGGCAGCTCGAGCGACTCGAGCAGGGGCTGCACGCGCGCGTGCTCGCCGAGCTCGTTCGCCACGCGCGCCCGCAGGAAGCGGAGGGCGGGCTGCTCGCGCTCGGCGGGATCGAGCGCCTCGAGCGCGTCGCGCGCCTGCGACCAACGCTCGAGGCGCACCGCGGCGCGCCACGCAGGCTCGGGGGCGCGCGTCGGGGCGCTCGTGCTCGAGGGCGCGGCGGCTTCGGGAGGTGAGGAGGCGCTCAGCGAGCCCGGCGCGGCGCTCGCCGTCGAGTGCGCCGGGGGCGCGCCGACGCCGACGGGCTCCGAGCAGCCGCCGAGCGC